>JBDLPS010000201.1:0-11066 GCA_039800965.1 Pseudomonadota bacterium
CGCGGCGGCGCTGCCACCCGGCATCAAAGAGGGACCGAGCAGCGCACCTTCCTCGCCGCCCGACACGCCGGAACCAACGTAGAGCAGGCCCTTTGCTTCGACTTCGCGCGTGCGACGAACCGTGTCGGTGAACAGGCTGTTGCCGCCGTCGATCAGGATGTCGCCGGCATCGAGCAGCGGAACGAGCTGCTGGATCAGTTCGTCGACCGCCTTGCCGGCCTTCACCATCATGATGATGCGGCGCGGCTTCTCTAGCGCCGCGACGAAGGCCTGCAGCGTGTCGGCACCGGTAAAGCGCTTGCCCTGGGCGCGCCCGGCCATGAAGTCGTGCACGCGACTGGCTGTGCGGTTGTGCACGGCGACGTGAAAGCCGCGGCTCTCGATGTTCAGTGCGAGGTTTTCGCCCATCACGGCCAGGCCGATCAGGCCGATGTCGCAAGCTGCTGGGGTCATGGCGTGCCTTCCGTATCCAGTGCGGCGATGACCGCATCGACCTGCGCGGCGGTGCTCTGCAGGCCGTCGAGGTGTATCGCCGATTCGTCCGTCGTCGGCAGTTCGAGTGTCGCCAGCTGGCTGTCCAGCAGCGTCGGCGGCATGAAGTGGTCTTTCCGGCCAGCGAGGCGCCCGGTGAGCGCGGCGCGGTCCAGCAGCGGCACGACGAAGACGACGCGTCCTGCGCGCGCGCGTATCAGGTCGCGGTAGTCGCGCTTCAGCGCGGAACAGGAGGCCACCGCTCCGGCGGGCTCCGTGCACAGCGCGTCGGCTACCGCTTCCAGGAAAGGCTTGCGATCCGTGTCATCGAGCGGCATGCCGGCCGCCATCTTCGCGATGTTCGTCCGCGGGTGCAGGGCATCGCCTTCAATGAAGGGCAGGCCGAGGCGCCTCGCCAGTGCCTGGGCCAGCGTGGATTTGCCGCAGCCGCTGACGCCCATCACCACGATGCGCCGCGGCGCATGTGCCGTAGTGCTCACGAATGCCGGCCGGCGGCGTCCGGTCTCACTGGCGGTCCCCGCCGATGGCGATGTGCAGCTTCACGACCTGCTTTCGATCGCCGGCGCGCTCAAGGGCTTCCGTGGCCTGCTCGAGCGGGTAGGTGCCCGAGAGGATCGGCGTCACGTCGAATTCTCCGCGGACGATGAGGTCCACCGCGAGGCGGAACTCGTCGTTGGCACGGAATGCACCGACGAATTCGAATTCGCGGGTCTGCAGCATGTTCACCGGTATCGGCGCGGTGCCCGGCGGCAGCATGCCCACCTGCACGATGCGCCCGCCGCGGCGCAGTACCTTGAACAGCGACTGTAGCGCCATGGGGGAACCTGAAACCTCGAAGGCGACGTCGAAATGGCCACCGTCAGCCTCGTAGGGCAGTAGGCCTTCCGGATTCGCGGCGACATTCACCGTGCCCGTGGCGCCCATGTGACCGCGGGCCACCGCCAGCGGGGCATCCTCGACGTCCGTGCAGACGACTTCGGTTGCACCGGCCCGGCGCGCGGCGCGTGCCGTCAGCAGGCCGATGGGCCCCGAACCCGTGACGATCACGCGCTTGCCGAGCAGAGGCCCGGCACGGTTCACCGCATGCAGTGCGACGGAAAGGGGTTCGGCGACGGAAAGTTTCAGTAGGTCGGTGTCGTCCGGCACCGGGACGACCTGGTCCTGGCGCAGCACCAGGTGTTCGGCGAAGCCGCCCTGCACGTGCGGGAAGCGACCGGCGCTGCCGAGGAAAAACATGTTGGCGCACAGGTTGGCCCTGCCGTCGCGGCAGTGGCGACAACTGAGGCAGGGTCGCGCGGGATCGAGCGCCGCCTTCTGGCCGGGCCGCAGTCCGCCGACTGCGCTGCCGGTCTCGAGCACGATGCCGGAGATCTCGTGGCCGAGCGCCATCGGTTCGCGGATCGCGAAATCGCCGACGGCGCCGCGGTGGAAGTAATGCAGGTCGGACCCGCAGATCCCGCCGAAGGCGACCCCGACGCGGACCTCGTCCGGCGCCAGCGCCCGGTCCTCGCGCGTATCGATACGAAGGTCTTTTTTACCGTGGCAAACGACTGCGCGCATGATGGAACGACGTCTTTCCGAAGTTGTGTGCAAGGTAGCAAGAAGAATTGCAGAATGCAGCCATGAATCCTTTCGATCTCGCGGGCCGCACGGCCCTCGTCACCGGCGCCGCGCGCGGCATCGGCCATTCCCTCGCCGAGGCACTGGCACGCGCCGGCGCCCGCGTGGTGCTCAACGGACGCACGCGGGACAGCCTCGAGCAGGCTGCTGCCCGCCTGCGCGCGGCGGGCCATGACGTTGCGACCGCGGTGTTCGACGTGACGCAACCCGATGCCGTGGCAGCCGGCATCGATGCCATCGAGCGCGATGTCGCGCCCCTCGACATCCTCGTGAACAACGCCGGCATCCAGCGTCGCGCCCCGCTTGAGCAGTTCAAGGACAGCGACTGGCGCGAACTCATGTCGACGAATCTCGACAGTGTCTATTACGTCAGCAAGGCCGTCGCACGGCACATGATCCCGCGCGGTCGCGGCAAGATCATCAATATCGGCAGCGTTCAGTGCGAGCTTGCGCGTCCCGGCATCGCGCCATACACGGCATCCAAGGGCGCGGTGAAGAACCTCACCAAAGGCATGTGTGCAGATTGGGCGCGGCACGGGCTCCAGGTCAACGCGATAGGCCCGGGTTATTTCGATACGCCTCTGAACAAGGCGCTGGTCGAGGATGCGGTCTTCGACGAATGGCTGCGCAAGCGCACGCCCGCCGGTCGATGGGGACGGCTCGAGGACCTCCATGGTGCCGTGGTCTTCCTCGCGTCACCGGCATCGGATTTCGTGAACGGCCAGACCCTGTACGTCGATGGCGGCATCGTCTCGGTCATCTGAAACTGGAGTGGACATGGTTCCGTCGCGCCCCATCTTGCTGCAGATGTCGCCCTTCTCGGATTACCTCGATTCGGGCCTCGCCGCACGCTTCGATGTCCTGCGCTGGGACGGGCTGGACCCGGCCGCGCGAGAGGCATGGTTGCGTGACCACGCCGCCTCGGTGCGGGCCATCGCGACCGCAGGCCACGTGGGTTGCGAGCCCGGCCTGCTGGCGGCACTGCCGTCGTTGCGCATCGTCGCCATCAACGGTGTCGGCGTGGACAAGGTCGATCTGGCACTGGCGAAGTCGCGCGGCGTGCGTGTTTCGACGACGCCCGGCACGCTGGGGGAGGACGTCGCGGACCTCGCCGTCGGGCTGACCATCGCCTTGCTGCGGACCATTCCCGCAGCCGATGCCTATGTGCGCGCCGGCCACTGGGAGAGTCGGGGTGAGTGGCCGCTTGCCCGCAAGGTGACGGGTCGCCGTTTCGGCATCCTGGGCCTCGGCAGCATCGGCGCTGCCCTGGCGGCACGCCTCGCGCCGTTCGGCGCTGTCGCGTACTGCGGGCCGACCCGCAAGGCCGTGCCTTACCAGTTCCATGCCGATGTGTTGTCGCTGGCGCGCGCTTCCGACGTGCTGCTGGTTACCTGCCCGGCGAACGCATCGACCCGCAGGCTGGTCGGGCGCGAAGTTTTCGATGCCCTCGGCCCTGCCGGCTACGTGGTCAACGTCGCGCGCGGTGCGGTGGTGGACGAGCAGGCCCTGGTCGAGGCGCTCGAATCCGGCCGGCTAGCCGGCGCGGCGCTGGACGTCTTCGAGGCGGAACCGCGGGTTCCCGAGGCGCTGCGCTCCAGTCCGCGCGTCGTGCTGACGCCGCATGTCGCCAGCGCCACGCACGAGACGCGCCTGCGCATGGCGGATCTCGTCCTTGCAAACCTGGATGCGGTGATGGCCGGCCGGGAGCCTCCGACAGCCGTCGTGTAGCGTTTGAGCGTTCCGTGGATCCGGTTGTGCCTCGGGGCAAAGCTGTCTACGGTGTCTGCCCCATCATCCACGGAGTACCTGCCCGATGCCCAAGAAGTCCTTGCGTGAACTGCTGAAGAAGGCTGATCGCGCCGTGATGGCTCCCTGCGTGTACGACTGCGCGTCCGCACGTGCCGTGGAAATGGTCGGATTCCCGGCGATGATGCTCAGCGGCGGCGAAGTGTCGATCGCGATGAACGGCGTCATCGACTACGGTTTCTCGAACCTCACGGACATCGAGTGGATCACGAGCCGCATCAGCCAGACTTCGGGCATCCCCCTGGCTGCGGACATCGAGGACGGCTTCGGCGGCCCGCTGGCGGTGTACCGCTCGGCCAAACGCATGGTGGCCGCCGGCGCCAAGGCGCTGCAGCTCGAGGATGCCGGCGACATGGAGGAGAGCACCGAGCTCCTGCCGCGCGAGAAGTATTACGAGAAGGTGCGCGCCGCGCTGGCCGCCCTGAAGGGCACGGACTGCATGCTGATCGCGCGCACCAACGCGGATCCGGCCACGCAGCTGGACGAGGGAATCGAGCGCATGCGCATGGCGCACGAGCTGGGTGCCGAACTGACGACGGTCGTGAAGCTGTCGAACATCGAGGACGCGCGCCGCGTCTCGAAGGGCGTGCCGGGCTGGAAGATGTACCCGGACGTGGCGACCTGGAACGGCGTGCCGGAGATCACCGCGGAAGAGGCGTATTCCCTGGGCTTCAATCTGGTCACCACGCACTACACGCTGAAGGCGGCGATGGACGGCATGCTGGAGCACGGCCTGCGCAATTTCGCGGAGCAGGGCGTGAGCTATACCTGCGGCAAGAAGGACGCGACGGGCGTGATGGGCATGAGCGCCACGCCGCTTTTCGATCCGCAGAGCTACATGGAGCTGCAGGGCCGCTTCGGTGGCCAAAAGAGGGAATACACGATCGTCGGCCACAAGGTCGATGATTTCCCGGACGGCTTCGTCCGCACGCCGATCGACGACAGGCTGTAGGCGTCGATGAACGGGGGAGTGCAGCAGGAAGGCTCGCGGCCTTGGCCGCCGTCCTCGCGGGGCTGGCTGGCGGTGCTGTTGCTCGCGCTGGCCTCGATCATGTCGCAGTTCGACCGGACGGTGATCAACCTGATGGTCGGACCCGTCAAGTCGGCCTTCGCCTTGAACGACACGCAGTTCGGTGCGCTGCAGGGCGTTGCCTTCGGTATCTTCTACGTGTTGGCCTGCATTCCCATTGGTCGCCTTGCCGATCGCCATTCACGCAGCGTGATCATCGGTCTCGCGATCGGGCTGTGGAGCCTCTTCGCGATGGCTTCGGGCCTTGCCCGCAGTTATGCCCAGCTGTTCCTGACCCGCATCGGCGTGGCAGTGGGCGAGGCGAGCCTCACTCCAGCCGGTTTCTCGATGCTGAGCGATCTCTTCCCGCCGCAGCGACTGGGAACGCCGGTCGGCGCCTACCTAATGAGTTCTCCCGTGGGCCAGGCGATGGCCTTCATGGGCGGCGGCCTGCTGCTGCAATCCCTGAGTGGTTCGGCCCTGCTCGCCAGCGGGCCGTTGGCGGGATTCGAGCCCTGGCAGGCGGCCTTCGTGATCGTCGGCTTGCCTGGGCTGCTGCTGGTGCCGGCCTTCCTGCTGTTCCGCGATCCCGAGCGTCGCGGCACGGAGGGCGTGGACCAGTTGCCGTTGCGCGAAGTCTTCGCGGTGGTGCGTGAACGCGGCGCGGCGCTCGCCCTGATGTTCTCGGGCTTTGCGATGGTGCCCGTGGTGTCCTATGCCATCGGCATCTGGTCGCCCGCGCTGTTCCAGCGTGTGCACGGCTGGAATCCGGCCGAGGTCGGACTGGGGATCGGTCTCATCATGCTGGTCTTCGGCACGAGCGGGGCGTGGTTCGGCGGCTGGCTCAATGATCGCTATTCGCAGCGTGGTGCGCTGGATGCGCCGCTCAAGGTGGCTGCCCTCGGCTTTGCCGGGTGCAGCGTGACCGGCGCCCTGGCGCCGCTGATGCCCAATGCCTGGCTGGCGCTGCTGTGCTTTGCGCCCACCATGTTCCTGAGCAACATCCCCTACGCGTGTGCGGGCACGGCGATCCAGCTCATCGTCCCGAACCGTGCACGGGCGCAGGTCTCGGCGATGTACGTGACGATGACGACGCTGATCGGCCTGGGCGTGAGTCCGGTCGTTGTGGGCTTCATGAGCGACCGTGTGTTCACGGGCCAGACCGGCATCCGCTACTCGATGGCGGTGGTCATCGGCGTTGCAGCCCCACTGCTGGTGCTGTTCCTGTCGCTGGCCCGCCGGCCTTACCGGGCGCTGCGCGGCGGCTGATCGCTCGCCGCGCAGGGGCGGGGCGCTCTCAGCGCTTCGCTTTCTCGAACACCACCACGCCGCCCTTGATCGTCGTGACGACGTTCATGAGGTCGGCGCTGCGGGCGAGCGGATTGCCGTCGACAATGACGATGTCGGCCAGCTTGCCGGGTTCCAGTGTGCCGATCTCGGTGCCGTGCATCGTGGTGATGCCGGCATTCTTCGTCAGGATCGTCACGATTTCAGCCGGCGAGAACACGAGCGACAGGGCGCGCAGCTCGTCGAACAGCGTGGCCTTCGGCGGCCATTGCGTATCGGTGCCGTAGCCGTAGTCCTTGAGCCCCGCTTCCCAGAGCAGGCGCGCGTTCACCGGCCCCTGCCCGGCGGACGACAGCGTGTCGAACGGGAAGGCGAGGCGGTCGCGGAACAGCGGCTTGCCGTCGTCGCCGAAGTGCGGGAGGAACACCTGCAGTGTCGAGGTCATGGGGATGCGGGCATCCACGATCTTCCTGAGCGCGGCCGGATCCGCGCCCAGATCGCCGATGTGCGGGGTGTGCACCAGCAGGGCGGGTTTGCCTTCGATCGCGGCGAGGGTGTCCCGCACGCTCACGGCATGGGTGATGGTCGGCAGGCCGCGCTTGCGACCTTCCTCGACGACGAATTTCTGCGTCTCGATCTCCGGGCCGCCCGGCGTCGCGTTCATGATCGTCTTGAGGTAGTCGTAGCCGGCGGCCTTGGCGGCCTCGATCTGCTTGACGGTAACTTCCCGCGGGATCGCCGGCGCGGCCGGGCCGCCCAGGGGTTGGCGGGCCGGATCGGTGCGGGCCGGGTCGGTGCCGATGCGGCCACCCGGCGGGGCCGGCGGCGGGGGCAACTGGCCCGCCAGCGGGATCATGGTGCCGACATAGAGCCGCGGCCCCTTCAGGTTTCCGGCCTCGATGCGGCGGCGGGCCTCCAGCAGCTGGGGCGGGTCGATTGCGCCCAGCACGGTGGTGAAGCCCGCGTCGAGGAATTCCTGCAGTTCGCGCGCGGCGGATTTCTCGAGCCATTCTGCCGGGTTGCCCTTCACCACGTGCCTGTGGGCGTCGATGTAGCCCGGCATGACCGTGCGACCCTTCGCGTCGATCACGCGGCCTGCGACCTGGGCCGGATTGCCCGCCGATACGGCGGCGATCTTTCCGCCCCGCACGACGATGCTGCCGTTCTCGATGACCTTGCCCGTGCCGTCCAGCACGCGCGCATGGGTGATGGTGACTTCCTGCGCACCGGCGGCGGCGGACAGGCCCAGGCCGGCTGCGGCGAGGCAGCCCAACAGCGATGTCTTGTTCATGTGAACCCCCCGTTTGACTGCCGGGAAGTCTAAGGCCCCCTGCGCACCCGGGTCATCCCGGTGGTAGCCTTTGCGGCAAACCGGAGGATCCTTGCCCATGCGTGTCGCCCCCCTGATCGCCGCAGCCGTCGGCCTTGCCCTGTCCGCCCCGTCCTTCGCCGCAGAGACTGCCACTGCGCCGACGGCGGCCAAGCCTGCCCCGGCCTTCCCCGACGTCAACATCCCGTACCAGAAATTCGTACTGCCCAACGGCCTCACGCTGATCGTGCACGAGGATCACAAGGCGCCGATCGTCGCCGTGAATACCTACTACCACGTGGGCAGCAAGAATGAGCGCCCCGGCCGCACCGGATTCGCGCACCTGTTCGAACACCTGATGTTCAACGGTTCCGAGCACTACAACGACGATTACTTCCGCGCGCTTCAGCCTGCCGGCGCTACCAAGCTCAATGGCACGACCTGGAACGACCGCACCAACTATTTCCAGAACGTGCCGACCTCCGCGCTGGACCTCACGTTGTGGATGGAATCGGATCGCATGGGGCACCTGCTGGGTGCGATCGACCAGGCCAAGCTCGACGAGCAGCGCGGCGTCGTCCAGAACGAGAAGCGCCAGGGCGAGAATCGCCCCTACGGCAAGGTCGACGACCACCTCGCGCAGGCCACCTATCCGGCGGGCCATCCGTATTCGTGGACGACCATCGGCTCGATGGAAGATCTCAATGCCGCGTCGCTGGATGACGTGAAGGAATGGTTCCGCACCTGGTACGGCGCCGGCAACGTGACGCTGACCATCGCGGGCGACGTGAACACCGCCGACGTCAAGGCCAAGGTCGAGAAGTACTTCGGCGATATCCCGGGTGGCCCGGTATTGCAGCACGACCTGCGCTCGGTCGCGAAGATGACGGGCGAGAAGCGCGGGACGATGCAGGACCGCGTACCCCAGACCCGCATCATCAAGGTGTGGAACGTGCCCGGCTTCGCGACGAAGGACGCGACGCTGCTGGATGTCGCGGCTTCCGTGCTGGGCGGTGGAAAGACCAGTCGGCTGTACAAGCGCCTCGTCTACAAGGACCAGGTCGCCACGGCCGTCCAGGCCCACCTGATGCCGTTCGAACTGGGCGGCCAGTTCATGATCGAGGCCGACGTGAAGGCCGGTGGCGATGCCGCCGCGGTCGAGAAGGCGATCGACGAGGAGCTTTCGCGCCTGCTGCGCGAGGGCCCGTCCGTGCAGGAGCTCGAGCGCGTGAAGATCGGCCAGTACGCCGGCTTCGTGCGTGCGGCGGAGCGCGTGGATGGCTTCGGTGGCAAGTCGACGATCCTGGCGGAAGGCCAGGTCTATGGCGGATCGCCGGACCAGTACCGCAAGGAGCTCGGCTGGCTGCGCGATGCGACGCCGGAAGCCGTTCGCGCGTCGGCCAAGGCCTGGTTGTCGGACGGCGTGTACGTCCTGACCGTCAATCCGATTCCCGACTACAAGACCGCCGCCAGCGGCGTCGACCGGTCGAAGCCGCCCGCCACCGGTACCGCCCCCTCTCTGAAGTTGCCGCCGATGCAGCGCGCGACGCTGTCGAACGGCCTCAGGATCGCCCTGGTCGAGCGTCACGAGACGCCGATCGTGCAGCTGCGGCTGATGTTCGCCGGCGGATCTGCCGCGGACAGCACCGCGCGTCCGGGTACGACGGGCCTGATGATGAGCATGCTGCAGGAAGGGACGAAGACGCGCACTTCGCCGCAGATCGCGGAGCGCCTCGAAGACCTTGGCGCGACGATGCGCCTGGGTGCCGGTGCGGACACGGCCTCTGCCAGCCTCAACGCCCTGGCTGCCAAGCTGCCTGAATCGCTCGAACTGTTCGCGGACGTGCTGACGAACCCGGTGTTCCCGGCGTCGGAGCTCGACCGGCTCAAGAAGCAGGCCATCGCGGGCATCCGCCAGGAGAAGGCTGATCCGAACGGCATTGCCGGTCGTCTGGCGCCGGGCCTGGTCTACGGCGAGGCACATCCCTACGCAGTCTCGAGTCGCGTCGACGAGGCGGACGTTTCGGCGCAGACGCCGGATTCGCTGGCTGCGCATTACCGCAAGTGGCTGCGCCCGGACCTGGGCACCCTGCTGGTCGTCGGCGACACCACGCTGGCGAAGATCGTGCCGCTGCTGGAGCAGCGCCTGGCGGCCTGGAAGGCATCGGCCGGTGCTGCTCCGGCCGTGGCCTTGCCTCCGGCCCCGCATGGCGGCAAGCCGCGCGTGTTCCTGGTCAACCGCACCGGGGCGGAACAGTCCATCCTGCTCGCCGGTCACTCCAGCGTGAACCGCGCCGACCCGGACTTCATCACGCTGCGCGCGGTGAACACGGTCCTGGGTGGCAGTTTCCTCTCGCGCGTGAACATGAACCTGCGCGAGGACAAGCACTGGTCCTACGGCGCGCGCACGCAGCTCAGCGAAGCGAAGGGACCCGGCCTGTTCTATGTGATGGCTCCGGTGCAGACAGACAAGACCGCGGAGTCGCTGGTCGAGATCCGCAAGGAGCTGCAGGACATCACGACCACGCGCAAGCCGACGGAAAAGGAAATCACCGAAGCGAAGGCGACGCTCACGCTCACGCTGCCGGGCAATAACGAGACCGTGGCGGAAGTGTCGGGCTCCTACGCGAACATCCTCACCTTCGGCCTGCCCGAGAACTACTACAACGAGTTCGTGGGCAAGGTCGGTGCGCTGACGTCGCAGGACTTCGCGGCGGCGGCCTCCAAGCTGGTCGACACGAACGCCATCACCTATCTCGTGGTGGGTGATCTCGAGAAGGTCGAGGCGAAGGTGCGGGCGCTGAACCTCGGTGAGGTGACCGTGCTCGACGCCGACGGCAAGAAGCTGCGCTGAGGGCACGCGATGACCCGCATCACCCGTCGTCGGGCACTGGGGTATTTCGGTGCAGCGGGCCTGCTCCGGACCCTCGGGTCGGTGGCGGTTGCGGGTGAATCGCCCGTCTTCCCGAAGGGCGCGGTGATCCGCACGCTCTTCAGGGATTACGCGCCGTCAGAACTTGCCGGTGGTGCGACGCTGTTCCACGAGCACCTGTCGCTGGGCGTGGATTTCAACGTGCGCTTCCGCGCGGCAAGTGCCGCCGTGCTCGCCGCCAACGGTGCCCCGCCGTCCGAAAGGCCGGCGGCACCTCCACCGGCGCCCGCGGGCCCGGATCCGATGCGCGACGCGCTGCTCATGGCGGAGGAGTTGCGGGCCGCGCAGCGGGACGGCGTGGCCTGCCTCGTCGATGCAGGCCTTGAAGGCGCGGGCATGGAGCTGCCCTTCATCCGCGAGGCGGCAAAGCGTTCGGGCCTGCCGGTGGTGAAGGGCGCGGGCTTCTATACGGAACCGTACTACCCGGCCCATGTCGCGAAGGCGAGCGAATCCGAACTCGTGGCGATGCTCGTCAAGCAGGCCGATGAGTATCCTGCCGGCGCCTTTGGCGAGATCGGGTCCTGGGACGAGATGACACCGACGGAACGCAAGGTGTTCCGCGCGGTGGGCAAGGCTCACCAGGCGACGAACCTGCCTGTATTCACGCACAC
>JBDLPS010000202.1:0-6351 GCA_039800965.1 Pseudomonadota bacterium
AAGTCGATGATCCCCGGCCGTACTGCGAGATCATCCGCCAGTGGTCGACGCTGCACCCCGAGTTCAACTACCTGCCGCGCAAGTTCAAGATTGCCGTCACCGGTTCGCCGGCCGACCGCGCGGCCTCCGAGGTGCATGACATCGGCCTGCACCTGAAGCGGGGCCCGGATGGCAAGGTCGGCTTCGAAGTGCTCGTGGGCGGCGGCCTGGGTCGTACGCCGGTCATCGGCAAGGTGATCCGCGAGTTCCTGCCGCGCGAACACCTGCTGTCCTACCTCGAGGCCATCCTGCGCGTCTACAACCAGGAGGGCCGGCGCGACAACCTCTACAAGGCGCGCATCAAGATCCTGGTGAAGGCGAAGGGTGAGGATGACTTCCGCGCTGCCGTCGAGGCCGAGTGGGCGCACATCCGTGAGTCCGCGCTGAAGCTCGATGACGCCGAGATCGACCGCATGCGGGCGTTCTTTGCGCCCTTGCCCTACGAATCCTTGCCGGACATCGACGCCACCGCCGGCCGCGAGGCGGCCTTCGTTGCGTGGTACCGCCACAATACGCGTCCGCACAAGGTGCCGGGCTATCGCATCGTGATGGTGTCGCTGAAGAAGCATGGCGAAGCGCCGGGCGACATCACCGCGGACCAGATGGACCGGCTCGCGGATCTTGCCGATCGACTAAGTTCCGGCGAAGTGCGTTCGACGCACGACCAGAACCTGGTGCTTGGCGAAGTGCGCCAGCAGGATCTCCACGAGTGCTGGCAGGACCTGCGAAAACTCGAGCTGGCAACGCCGAACATCGGCACGCTGACCGACATGATCTGCTGCCCGGGCCTCGATTTCTGCGATCTCGCCAATGCGAGCTCGATCAGCATCGCCAAGCAGATCCATGAGCGGTTCGATGACCTCGATTACCTGTACGACCTTGGGCACATCGAGATCAAGATGTCCGGCTGCATGAACGCCTGCGGCCACCACCACGTGGGCCATATCGGAATCCTCGGCGTGGATAAGCACGGCGAGGAGTGGTACCAGATCACGATCGGTGGTTCGGCCAGCGGAGTGAGTTCGCTGGGTTCCGTCATCGGACCGTCCGTCGCCAAGGGCGAGGTGGCGGGGACGATCGCGAAGCTGCTCGATGTCTACATCGCGCAGCGCCAGGAAGAAGAGGGTTTCCTTGAAACCGTGCGCCGCATCGGCGTGCAGCCTTTCCGTGAGCGGGTGTATGGCTGAGATCATCAAGAACGGTGCGCTGCTGGACAGCGCATGGACGAACGGCACGGTGGAACAGCTCGCCGCTGGCGCGCAGGTCGTGCTGCCGCTCGCGGACTACCTCGCGTTCCGTGCCGGCAGCCCGGCTGCCGAAGCGCTGGCGCGTGCCGCCGTGCAACTGCAGCCTGCGGACGATGTGCTGCAGCTGGCGCCGCTCGCGGCGTCGCTGCCGCTGGTCGTCGTGGTCTTCCCGGAATTCAAGGAAGGACGCGGCTACACCCAGGCGCGCCTGCTGCGGGACCGGCTGGGCTTCAAGGGCGAGCTGCGCGCCATCGGCCAGATCCGCGCCGACCTCGTGAACCACCTCGCGCGCTGTGGCTTCGACGCCTTCGAGCTCGCCGACGGTGAAAACGCCGACGTCGCGCTGGCCGAACTCAAGCGCTTCAGCGTGGCATACCAGCCGGATGCGGCGGGCGCCGGCGCTGCGGGTGCAGGTCCCTTGCGTCGGCGGTACGGCGCCTAGGCGCCATCCGACATGCAGGGGCTCCGGCGTTTCACGGGACTGATCGCCGCCGTCTGGCTCGCCTGGACGGGAGTGTCCTGCAGCACGTTCGCGGCACCGGCGCCTGAACCGGCGACATTGCGGGTCCAGTTGCCCTGGACGCATCAGGCGGAGTTCGCCGGCTTCTATGCCGCCCTTGAGTACGGCTATTTCCGCGAGCAGGGCCTGAGCGTGGAGTTGCTCGCTGGCGGTCCGGGCATCAATCCCGTGGAACGGCTGCAAGCCGGCTCGGCGGATATCGCCCTCACCCTCGAGCGCAACGCCTTCCACGCATCGTCCGGGCAGGGGCGGATCATAGAGTTCGCGGAGTTGTTCGCTGCCCGTGCGGCATCGATGATCTGCCGCCGTGATGTGGGCGTGTCGTCGCCGCACGAGATCGCCGGCAAGCGCATCCTCCTGTCGCCCGATGCGCCGGAGTCCTGGCTCGTCCGGGAAATGCTTTCCGCGGTCGAATCGTCGGGCGGTCCCGCCGCGCAGGTGTTCGTGTCATCCGCCGACCGCCTGGCATCGCTGCGAGACGCCCGGGTCGATTGCATCTTCGGCATGGCGTTCAACGAGCCCGCGCTGCTGGCCGCGGGAGGCCTGCCGCTGGCCGACCAGTTCGTCGTCCAGCCGATGGATCTGGCTGTTCCGTACGAGGTCGATGGATTGTTCGCGCGCGAGTCTGCACTGCGGGACCCGGAAGGCCGCAAGCGCCTGGCTGCATTCGTGCTCGCGCTGCAGCGGGGATGGAAGAAGGTGCGCGAGGCCCCTGCCGCGGCCCTGCTGCTGACGATGCGCCGGTCCGGTGGAGCGGATGTCGAACACCAGCGGCGCATGCTGGACCGCATCCTTGTCCTGTTGCCGGCGGATGTTGATGCGCTCGGGGCGATAGACGTCGCCCATGTTTCGCGCGTCGAGCGTGGCGTCGATTCCGGCAGGCCGGTCGCCGGGGGCGCGCAGGCGCACGGATGGACGGGTGCGGTCATGGATCTGGTGCAGGAGGCGCGCGGATCCGGGCGCCTGCTTGCCAACGCGACGTCCCACTACCTGCGGCAGGTCGTGGCCAGCCAGGGCTTTCGCTATGCGGTGGTGCTGGGCATCTGGATCTACGCGCTGGCCGGTGCGCTGCTCGCCACCGAACTGGGTCTTAATATCGTCGGCCGAGTGGCGACCTCGGGCATCGCCTGCCTGGGAGGCGGCATCATGCGCGATATCCTGATCGGCGGGGAACGCATGCCGCCGACCTTCCTCAAGGATCCCCTGCTGCCTGTCGGGGTGCTGGTGGTCGTCCTGCTGGCAAGTGCCTTTTCCGCGGTGCTCGCGAAAGGCGTGAAGAATCCGACGTTTCAGGCCGTCAAGCGCTGGTCCGAGCTGCTGGGCTACTCGGCGGTGGCCATCTACGGCGCCGTGGTGCCTCTTGTCGTTGGTCTGGCCTGGTACTGGGCGCCGTTCTTTGCCTGGCTCAGCTGCAATGGTGGCGCGATCGTCCGCGACGTGGTGATCGGCCGAAATCCCATTGCGTTCCGCAACAAGATCCTGGATGAATCGACCCTGCTGGGTGGTGCGGCGCTGGCGCTGTTCCTGTCTGTCGCGAACCGGTTCGAGCATGAGCCGCATGCTGTCGCCGTCGCGATGGGTCTGGCTTATCTGGTCGTCCTGCTCTCGCGGTACCAATTCTCAACGCGGGAGATCTGGTACCCCGACTGGCTGCATCACCGCAGCTGAAGCTGCTCGGTCAGGCCGCCGCGAGCATCGCCCGGGCGAGCGCTTCCACGTGGACATCCGTGTGCGCCGCCGACAGGAAACCCACCTCGAACGCGCTCGGCGCAAGGTAGATTCCGCCATCCAGCAGGGTGTGGAACACCGGTCCGAACGGCCGCGCGTTCCGCGACTGCATGTCATTGAGGCTGCGGATCGGCGCGCCCGGTTTGTCGAGGAAGAACCAGAACAGCGAGCCGATGCGCTGCATCTGGAACTTGTCGGTACCGGCCACGGCCGCATCCAGTTGCTGGCCGAGCGCCTCGAGCTTCGTGTACACGCTACCGTCGGCAAGCTGGCGCAGCACGGCAAGGCCCGCGCACATCGCCACCGGGTTCGCCGACAGCGTGCCGGCCTGGTAGACCGGGCCCACCGGCGCGACCAGTTCCATGTACTCGCGCTTGCCGCCATAGGCGCCGACGGGGAAGCCGCCGCCGATCACCTTGCCGTAGGTCACGAGGTCCGGCTCGAAGCCGTACAGGCCCGCGGCACCCTGGAATCCCACGCGGAAGCCGCTGATCACCTCGTCGAAGATGAGCAGCGAACCGTGCTTTTTGCACAGGTCCGCGAGGCGCTGCAGGTATTCACGGCGCTGCGGCAGCAGGCCGTAGTTCGCCGGCACCGGCTCGATGATGGCCGCGGCGATGTCCTTGCCATGGCGTTCGAACACGGCTTCCAGCGCGGCGTCGTCATCCAGTGGCGCGACGACCGTGCCCGAAAGCGTCGCGTGGTCGAGGCCGGCGCTGTCCGGCGCCGTCGCCTCGGCAAGGCCTGAGCCCGACTTGATCAGCATCGCGTCGGTGTGGCCGTGGTAGCAGCCGTCGAACTTCAGGATCTTGTCGCGGCCCGTGGCGCCGCGTGCCACGCGCAGCGCCGACATCACGGCTTCGGTGCCGGAGTTCACGAAGCGCACGCTCTGTACCCAGGGGATGCGCTTCGTCATGAACTCCGCGAGTTCGAGCGAGTAGGGCTCGCAGGTGCCGAGGCTCCATCCGCGATCGATCGCTTCCACCGCGGCATCGCGGACCAGCGAATTGCCGTGCCCGAGTATCAGCGGGCCGAAGGCCATGCAGTAATCGACGATGTCGCGGCCGTCCACGTCCCGGATCAACGCGCCGTTGCCGCCGGTCATGAAACGCGGCGTGCCACCGACGCCCTTGAACGCGCGGACGGGCGAGTGCACGCCACCGGGGGAAACGCGCTTGGAACGTTCGAAGAGGTCTGCTGAAGTGCTCATGCGGACAACCATTCGCGGGCGTGCCGCGCACCGTAGCTGATGATCATCGAGGCGCCGGCGCGGACGAGCGCGGTCCAGGCTTCCTTGTGGGCGCCGATGCGGTTCGTGAGGCCCTGCTGCGCGAGCAGCTCGATGGCCGCGTATTCGCCGCTGACTTCGTACACGGCCCAGGGCTGGGGGAACTGCCGCGACAGGTCCGCGAGGATGTCGAGGTAGGGCATGCCCGGCTTCACCATGAGGATGTCCGCGCCTTCGGCCACGTCGCGTTCGACGGAGAGCAGGGCGTCGCCCGGGCGGGCCGGGTCTATCTGGTAGCTCGAGCGGTCGGCAAGCTTGCTGGCCTGCTTCGGCGCCGAATCGGCGGCGACGCGGAAGGGGCCATAAAAGTTGGAGTGGAACTTGGCCGCATAGCTCATCAGCAGCGTCCGGTCGCGGCCGGCGTCTTCCAGCGCCTGGCGGATCGCGCCGATGCGGCCATCCATCATGTCCGAGGGAGCGACGCAGTCTGCACCGGCCTGCGCATAGGCGGCCGCCGCGGCAGCCAGTTCCTTCACGCTCGCGCGGTTGTCGAGGTGGTCCCCTTCGGGGTTGAGCACGCCGCAGTGGCCATGGGGGGTGGACGAGCACAGGCAGACGTCCACGGCGAGCCAGATGTCCGAACCGAAGCGCCGCTTGATGGCGGCGATCTGGCCGGCGTCGAAGGACCAGTCGATGTCATGCGTGGACCGGCCCTGCGGCACGCCGAACAGCAGGAACTTGCTCACCCCCGCCTCGAGGTCGGATTCGATCTGCTTCAGCAGAGAAGCCGGCGTGTCGCGGTAGACGCCGGTCAGGCCCGGCACCTCCTCGCGGGCCTGGAGGCCCTCGACGACGAACAGGGGCTGGATGAACTGTTCGGGTGAGGGACGCACCTCGCGCGTGAGGGCGCGGATGTGGGCGTCCTGGCGCAGGCGCCTGAGGCTGATTCGGCTCATGGTGTACCGGGTGTGTGCGAAGCAAGGAATCCCCGTTTCCGGGCAGTCGAATCCTGCCAGATTTCCGTCCGTTCCGCGTCGGCGCCTGATAACCCGCCCTGGATGCGTGGATTTCAGAATATGCACCAATGTTATGAGCCGTCTCGGGAGAATGTCGCCTCCCACCGTCCCCGTCCCGCAGGCTTTTTCCATGTCGCAGCAGGTCGCAACGCCGTCCCTCACAGAGCACCAGCAGGCCAAGGCCGCCGCGTCGGTGGAGCGGCTCAAGGCCGCTGTCGCTGAATACGGTCAGGTGACCTACTCGAACAGCCTCGGTGCCGAATCCATGGTCCTGACCGACCTGATCTGGACCCACGTGCCGGAGATCGACATCTTCACGCTCGATACCGGGCGACTGAACGAAGAGACCTACACGCTGGTGGACCGTCTCGAGGGCCGTTACAAGCGGCGGATCCGCATCGTGCATCCGGAGGCGGCGGACATCGAGGCCTATGCACGCGAGCATGGCATCAACGGGTTTTACAACGGCATCGAGCAGCGCCACGCCTGCTGCCACGTGCGCAAGATCCTGCCGTTCAAGCGCGGCATTGCCGGCTTCAAGGCCTGGGTGACGGGCGTGCGCCACGAACAGTC
>JBDLPS010000203.1:0-4320 GCA_039800965.1 Pseudomonadota bacterium
CCCTTGGTGAAGAAGCCCTTGTTGAAGCGCAGTGAAAGACTACCGTCGGCGACCAGCGCATCGACCCAGGCGATCTGCTGGTCGGTGAGGGAGCGACTCGCTTCGTCGAGCGACCGGTCTAACCGCCCCTTCATCAGCTGGTCGACGCGATCGTTGGCAAGGAAGGTCAATCGTTCATGCCCGCCGATCAGCGAAGGGTCCGCCTGAACCCGTGCCTGCACCACTTGGGCCGCCGAACTGCTGACCAGCGATGACAGAGCGCGGACTTCCTGCCTTCCCTCCACCCCGGGGAACCGGGACTTCAGGGAGGCCCGGACCAGCGCGGCGTAATCCGCCACGCCGAGGGCTTCTGCCTGGCGCGTCCCATCCGGGTCGATGACCACCCCGTCGTACTGTATGTCGAGGGTGACGTAGGCCTGACGGAACGCGGACCAGCCCTGGGACACGAGCGTGCCGAAGAGCAGGAAAACAAATGCGATACCGAGGCATACGGCGCCGATACCGTAGGCCCGGAAGCGGCGCTCCGCCGCATATCGCCGGCGCAGGCTGGCCTCGACCTTCGCGCGGGTGTCGGCTCCAGGATTACTCATACTGCTCCCGGTACTTGCGGACCACGCGCAATGCGACGAAGTTGAGCAGCAGGGTGACACCGAACAGCACCAGTCCGAGCGCGAAGGCTGCCAGCGTCTTCGGGCTGTCGAATTCCTGGTCGCCCGTCAGCAGCGACACGATCTGCACCGTGACGGTCGTGAGGGCCGCGAGCGGATTTGCCGTCAGGTTCGCCGAAAGCCCCGCCGCCATCACCACGATCATGGTTTCGCCGATCGCACGGGAGATCGCGAGCAAAACCCCGCCGACGATACCGGGGAGCGCGGCGCGCAGGACGACCTGCCTGATGGTCTCGGACCGCGTCGCACCCAGGGCGTACGCACCATCCCGCAGCGACTGGGGAACGGCGGTGATCATGTCGTCGGCCAGCGACGAGATGAACGGGATGATCATGATGCCCATGACGAGGCCGGCGGACAGCGCGCTCTCGGAGGCGACCTCGAGGCCGATGGACTCGCCTACGTGCCGTATGAAGGGGCCCAGCGTCAGCGCGGCAAAGAATCCATACACGACCGTCGGGATGCCGGCCAGGATCTCCAGCACGGGCTTGACCCAGGCGCGGAAGCGGCGATCGGCATATTCGGCGAGGTAGATGGCGGAAAACAGGCCGATGGGTACTGCCACGACCATGGCGATGCCGGAGATCACTGCGGTACCAAGGAACAGCGGCACGGCTCCGAAGGCACCGGAACTGCCGACCTGATCGGCGCGCATCGCGATCTGCGGACTCCACTGCAGGCCGAAGACGAACTCGTGCGGCGGCACGACATGGAAGAAACGCAGCGCTTCGTACAGGACCGACAGCACGATGCCGATGGTCACGAAGATGGCGAGCGTCGAGCAAGCCAGCAGCAGGATTTCGACCACGCGCTCGACGGCGTTGCGCGCACGCAGCTGCGGGGAAATGCGTGCGCGCGCCAGCAACAGCCCCACGCTGCACGCCACCAGCATCACACCGGCAAGCGACAGATCGGCGATGCCGCGGAACTGGCGGTAGGCCGCGGCAGCGAGGGCCACCTCGGGCCGCGAGGCATCCGGGGGAATGGCGCCGGAGACGACATTGCGGATGTCGTTCTTGAGGAGGCTGAGCTGACCAGCATCGAGCTGCTGCATGTCCGCCGGCAGGCGCGACATGACGAGGCTGGAGATGATGCTGTCCTGCGCCGCCAGCCAGAGGGCCATGACGATGAGCGCCGGGATGGCGCACCAGAGCGCCGCGAGGAAACCGTAATAGGAGGGCAGCGAGTGCAGGTGGCGGATGCCCCGGTTGCCGCCGACGAGGGAGAGTGCGCGCGACTTGCCGACCCAGTACGCCAGGATGGCTGCCACGACGAGTGCGAGCAGGAGTACGGAGTGCGACATGGAAGCGTTGCGTGGCCTTTTACGTATGGTCAGGCAGAGGGGATCGCCATGGCAAGACCATGGCGCCCCCTCGCCCCTTCAGGACGTCAGAACTTGAAGTTCAGGTCCAGCTGCAGGCGGTTGTAACCGCGGTTGAAGCCCGTCAGCGTACCGACCGTGAACGACTTGTCGATGTTCGTCTGGTTGACGAAGTACGTGGCATTCAGCGTCCAGTTCCTGGCCGGCGCGTAGCCGAACTTGAACACGCTGCCCTCGGCATCCGTGTTGCCCGCGCCGAAGTCGGAGTCGACGTACTGGCCGTACAGCGAATCCTTCTCGATGTGGTTCCAGATGTAGCCCACTTCCCAGGTGCCCGGATCGCTGGCCTTGCCATACGTCAGGCCAAGGCTGTAGGCCGTGTCGAGGCCGTTGCCGGCTTCGGAGTTCTTGGCGTAGTCGACATGCGCGACCAACGGGCGGTTCGCCATCGTCGTGCTGAGCTCGCCGAAGGTCTCCCAGACCTGATAGCCATAGGCATAGCAGGTCGCGATGCCCGTATGGCAGCCGGTCGCACCGGTCGTGTTGCCGTTGAAAGCCGAATTGTACGCACCGTTCCAGCCCTTGATCGCATTGTGGCTGAAATAAGCCGTGGCCAGCGTCAGCTTCGTGCTGTCGTTGAGCGTGAACTTGTAGCCCAGCTGCCCACCGACCAGCGTCGATTCGGCGTTCGCGACGCGCGGCGTCGTGAGGCTGGCCGCGGCCGGGCCGCGCTCCTGGAGGATGTTGTAGACGCCGTTGATGAACAGGCCACCGTGGGCGAAATTCACCGCGAGGCCTTCCGGGTTCACGTCGTTGTCGAAGAAGTAGCCGTTGGCCGCCGGGCGGACCCAGGGGTACTTCATCTTGCCGCCGATGAACTTCCAGTCGGCATGCGGCTGCCATTCGACATAGGCCAGGTCGACGTAGATGCCCTTGCGGGTGTTCTCGCCCGTGAGCGTCTGGTTCGACGAGCGCGGGTCGGCGGCGCCGACGGCCGCGGCCTCGCTCGTGGCGAGCTGCACTTCCGTCTTGATCGTGTCGTTGACCTTGGCGACGAAGCCCGTGCGCAGGCGGATACGGTCGCGGTTGCGGTTCGCGACGTATTCCTGGTCGATGGTTTCGTTGCGGTAGCGCATGTCACCCTTCCAGGTGAAATTGCCCACCCAGGACCCGACGTTGCTGCGGACCTTGGCGATCTGGTCCGTCTGGCGGTCATTCGTGTCCTCGACTTCCTTGGCCTTGGTTTCCAGGGTGTCCAGACGCTTCTGCAGAGCCTGCAGCGCAGCCTTCAGCTCACTGACTTCGTCGGCGCAGGCGGGGGCGATGCCGGCGCCCAGGGCCAGGATGCTGGCGAGCGCGGTGGCGGTGATGCGGGAATTCATTCTTTTGAGACTCCGTGATTCGAAACTTGATTACTTCTTCAGGTTCGCGACCGACTTGCGGACCTTGGCGATTTCGGCGGCCGGGAGCGGCACGAGACCCTTGTTCGACAGGTAGCCTTCGCCACCCATCGCGCGGTCGCTGGTGAACTCGTTGACGTACTCCTGGATGCCCGGAATGACGCCGACGTGCGCGACCTTCACGTAGAAATACAACGGACGCGAGACCGGATACTTGGCCGAGGCGATGTTCTCGAAGGTCGGGGCGACACCATCGATGAACGAACCCTGGATCTTGCTCTGGTTCTCCTCGAGGAAGCTGTAGCCGAAGATGCCCAGGGCCTTCGGGTTGCTGTCCAGCTTCTGCACGATCAGGTTGTCGTTCTCGCCGGCGTCGATGTAGCCCCCGTCCTCGCGGATCGAATTGCAGACCTTGTTGTAGCGGCCCTCGTCGACATCCTTCAGCGACTTGATCCAGCCGAAGCTGTTGCAGCCATCCTGGAGCACCAGTTCGACGAAGGCATCGCGGGTACCAGACGACGGCGGCGGGCCCAGGACCTCGATCTTCTCGGCCGGAAGCGCCTTGTTGATCTGGTTCCAGGTCTTGTAGGGGTTCGCGACCAGGTTCTGGGTGTTGGACGGATCCGGCACCTGCTTGGCCAGCGCCAGGTAGAGCTCCTTGCGGGTGACCTTGAACAGCGGACCCTTCTTCGAGTTCGCGACGGCGATGCCGTCATAGCCGATCTTCACCTCGGCGATGTCCTTCACGCCCGCCTTGTTGCAGGCATCACGCTCGCTGGACTTGATGGCGCGCGAAGCGTTGCTGATGTCCGGGTACTGGGCGCCGACGCCGCTGCAGAACAGCTTGAAGCCACCGCCAGTGCCCGTGCTTTCGACCTTCGGGGTCTTGAACTTTCCGCCCTTGCCGAACTGCTCGGCAACGGTCGTGGCA
>JBDLPS010000204.1:0-4026 GCA_039800965.1 Pseudomonadota bacterium
CCCTGCTCGATGAACTGAATGCCCGGGGCGGCACGAGCTTCGCGCTGCGCCAGCGCCTCGCGGCCAAGGCCTATGCGCACACGGCAGGTTACGACGCGCTCGTCGCGGACTACCTGCAGCGACAGGTCGGTGCGCAGGCGGAGGTTTTCCCGGCCACGCTGACGCTGCAGCTCGATCGGGTATCGACCCTGCGTTATGGCGAGAACCCGCACCAGCGCGGCGCCTTCTACCGCCGTCGCGACGGCCAGGGCGCGAGCATCGCCAGCGCGCGCGTCGTGCAGGGCAAGGAACTCTCGTTCAACAACATCGCCGATGCGGACACCGCGCTCGAGTGCGTGCGCCAGTTCGACGCGCCGGCCTGCGTGATCGTGAAGCACGCGAACCCCTGCGGCGTTGCCGTCGCGGCCTCGCTCGGCGCTGCGTATGACACGGCCTACCGCACGGACCCGACCTCCGCCTTCGGCGGCATCATCGCCTTCAACGCGCCTGTGGATGCAGCGACCGTGCAGCGCATCCTCGGGCAGCAGTTCGTCGAGGTGCTCGTCGCGCCGGCGCTGCTGCCGGGCGCTGCAGAAGCGCTGGCCACGAAGCCGAACGTGCGCGTGCTGCTGACGGGCGACCTCGCCCGCGCCGGCGGCGCCACGCTGGAATACCGCAGCGTTGGCGGCGGACTGCTGGTGCAGGACGCGGACTACGGCATGGTCGGCAACGATGCCCTGCGCTGCGTGACGACACGCCAGCCCACAGCCGCGGAACGGCGCGACCTCGCTTTCGCGTGGCGCGTGGCGAAGTACGTGAAGTCGAACGCAATCGTCTTCGTGAAGGACGAAGCCACCGTCGGCGTGGGCGCAGGCCAGATGAGCCGCGTCTATTCC
Organism: Pseudomonadota bacterium; assembly: GCA_039800965.1. Classification (GTDB taxonomy): domain Bacteria; phylum Pseudomonadota; class Gammaproteobacteria; order Steroidobacterales; family Steroidobacteraceae; genus ZC4RG30. The sequence continues at coordinate 876 of JBDLPS010000204.1, forward strand.
AGCCGCATTGCCGCCATCAAGGCGGAAGACGCCGGCCTCGTGGTAAAGGGTGGCGTGATGGCCTCGGATGCCTTCTTCCCCTTCCGCGACGGCATCGACGTGGCGGCCTCCAACGGCGTTACCGCCGTGATCCAGCCGGGCGGCTCGATGCGCGACGATGAAGTCATCGGCGCCGCGAACGAGCACGGCATCGCGATGCTCTTCACCGGCATGCGCCACTTCCGCCATTGATTCACGGAGCGCGCGCATGAAGGTCCTCATCATCGGCAGCGGCGGACGCGAACACGCGCTCGCCTGGAAGTGCGCGAACTCACCACGTGTCACCGAAGTTATCGTGGCCCCGGGCAATGCCGGCACGGCCACGGAAGCCCGTGTGCGCAACGTCGCCATTGCGGCGGACGACCTCGAGGGTCTAGCCAGGCTGGCAGAGCGCGAAGGCGTCGCGCTGACCATCGTCGGCCCCGAAGTGCCGCTGGTGCTGGGGATCACGGACCTGTTTGCTTCGCGCGGCCTGGCCTGCTTCGGCCCGTCGAAGGCGGCGTCGCAGCTCGAAGGCTCGAAGGCCTTCACCAAGGAATTCCTCGCGCGGCATGGCATACCGACCGCCGGTTACCGAACTTTCAACCGCGACAACTTCGACAAGGCCTGGTTGGTCGCGCAGCGCGCGCCCATCGTCGTGAAGGCCAGCGGCTTGGCCGCGGGCAAGGGCGTGATCATCGCGCAGACCGCCGCGGAAGCCGTCGAGGCCGCGGAGTCCATGCTGTTCTCGGGTCGCTTCGGCGATTCCGGCGCTGAAGTCGTCATCGAGGAATTCCTCGACGGCGAGGAAGCCAGCTTCATCGTCATGTGCGACGGCAAGCACGTCGTGCCCATGGCCACGTCGCAGGACCACAAGCGCATCGGCGATGGCGACACCGGCCCGAACACGGGCGGCATGGGCGCCTACTCGCCTGCACCAGTCGTTACGCCTGACGTGCACGCGCGCGTCATGAAGACCGTGATCGAACCGACCGTTGCCGGCCTTGCCGCCGATGGCATGCCCTTCGTCGGCTTCCTGTATGCCGGCCTCATGATCGCTGCCGACGGCTCGCCGAAGGTCATCGAATACAACGTGCGCTTCGGCGACCCGGAAACGCAGCCGATCCTGTCGCGGCTGCGCTCGGACCTCACCGTGCTCTGCGAGGCGGCGCTCGCCGGCAGGCTCGATACCGTGCAGGCCGACTGGGATCCGCGGGCGGCGCTGGGCGTCGTGATCGCCGCCGGCGGCTATCCGGACGACGTGCGCAAGGGCGATGCGATCAGCGGCCTTGATACCGCGGCAAAGCTGCCGGGCAAGGTCTTCCACGCCGGCACCGCGCTGAAGGACGGCCAGGTCGTGACGAGCGGCGGTCGCGTGCTTTGCGCCGTCGGCCTCGGTGACACGGTCCGCGCGGCCCAGGCCCAGGCCTATACACTGGTGGATGCCATCGGCTTCACAGGCCTGCAGGCCCGGCGCGACATCGGTTACCGCGCCATCGCCCGCGAGGAGCGCGCGTAGCCGCTCCGGCGCGCACGCTCCCGCACCTGTCGCCCGCGAAACTCGCGCGGCTGCGACAGCTCTTCCGCATCGTCCGTTTCATCAGCCCCGCGCTGGCCTCCCGCCTCGCGCTCGATTTCTTCATGCGCCCGTCGCGCCGACAGCTCGACGCCGTCGACGCACCCACGCTCGCCGCGGCACGCTTGCGCCGTATCGACTTCGAGGGCCGCGCGCTGCAGCTTTACGAATGGGGCCCGAGCGCCGACACCGCTGAACGCAGCGTATTGCTGCTGCATGGCTGGGGTTCGCATGCGCCACGCTGGACGAGCTTCATTGATGGCATCGTCGCGCGCGGCTGGCGCGCCGTCGCCTTCGATGCACCGGCGCATGGCCGATCGGAAGGGTCGCGCTCTTCGCTGTGCCAGTTCCGTGGCGCACTCGATCGCGTCATCGCGGAGGCCGGGCCCTTCGATGCCATCGTCGCGCATTCGCTGGGCGCGCTCGCGCTGGCGCAGCGCCTGGCCGACGTCGCAAGCCCCGCGCCGCGTGCCGCGGTGCTCGCGAGCCTGCCGCCGGACCTCGGCTACCTGCTCGACACCTTCCTGCAGATGATTGGCGCCGAGGAGGATCTGGCCGCGCGCACGCATGCGCGTTTCACGCAGCGCTTCGGCCGCCCCGCCTCGGCCTTCGACAGCCTGTCGCTCGCGCCGCAGATCAGGACGCCCCTGCTGCTGCTCCATGACCGCGACGACGACATCACGCCCGTCGCGCATGCTGAGCGCGTCACGCCGCTGCTGCCTCAGGCTGCGCTGTTCCTGACGCAGGGCTTTGGCCACAGCGGCCTGCTGCGCGATCCGGCCGCAGTGGGCGCGGCGCTCGGCTTCCTCGACGGACATCTCGGGAGATCCCCATGACGCTGACGTTCCGCTCAATACTGCGCCGCCTTGCACTGCTGTCCCTGCTGCCCGCTGCGGCCTGGGCCGGCCCCACGGCAACGACCGGCACCGGGCTTGTCGAAGGCGCGAGCGACGGCGCTGTCGAGCGCTTCCTCGGCATTCCCTTCGCGGCATCGACCGCCGGCGAAAACCGCTGGAAGGCGCCGCAGCCTGCCGCGCCCTGGCAAGGCACACGCGATGCGACGCGCTTCGGCCCGAGTTGCCCGCAGGCGCTGACCCCGAAGGGCTTCGGCCCCTGGACGCCGGAGTACGTCATCCAGAACGCCGTCGACGAAGACTGCCTCAGCGTGAACGTCTGGACGCCCGCGCCTGGCGCTGGCGTATCGAAACGTGAACCACGCGCCGTGCTCGTCTGGATCTATGGCGGTGGTTTCGGCTCGGGCGGTTCCTCGGTCGACATCTACGACGGCCGCGCGCTGGCCGCGCAGGGCATCGTCGTCGTGAGCCTGAATTACCGCGTCGGACTGCAGGGTTTCCTCGCGCATCCGCAGGCCGCGGACAATGCCGGCCTGCTCGACCAGGTGGCCGCACTGCAGTGGGTGCAGCGGAACATCGCGGCCTTCGGCGGCGACCAGAAGCAGGTGACGGTCGCGGGCCAGTCCGCGGGCGCGGCCTCCGTGCACCACCTGATCGCGACCCCGCTCGCGAAAGGCCTGTTCCAGCGCGCCATCGCGCAGAG
>JBDLPS010000205.1:0-2543 GCA_039800965.1 Pseudomonadota bacterium
TCGCCGTGGCACCAATGCCTGCGCCGTCGCGACACCCGATGACGTGCTGCACGATCCGCACCTGGACGCTCGTTCATTCTGGAACGGCGGGATCGGTGCGCGGGTGCCCGCGCGCTTCGCGGCCTTCCGCGAGGGCGCGACAAGTGCCGTCGCGCGAGCCGCCGCGCCTGCGAAACGCCCGGGACCGCTGGCCGGCGTGCGCGTTCTGGATTTCGCCTGGGCGCTCGTGGGCTCCATCACCACGAAGATCCTTGGCGACCTCGGTGCCGAAGTCATCAAGGTAGAGAGCCGAACCCGACCCTGTTTGTCGCGCATCGATGTGCAGGTGTCTGCGTCGTCGCCCGGCGATTTTGATGACAAGCCCTGGTTCGCCCACCTGAATTCCTCCAAGCGCAGTCTGGCGCTCGACATGAAGAAGCCGGCCTCGCGCGAGGTGCTCGGCCCCTTGCTCGAATGGGCTGACGTGGTGGTCGAGAACTTCTCGCCCGGCACGATGGCCAAGCTCGGTCTGGATTACGACAGCCTCGTGAAGCACAACCCGGGCCTCGTGATGGTGTCAGGCAGCGTCTACGGCCAGACCGGACCGCTGGCCCAGGAATGGGGGGTGGATGGCACGGGCGCAGCGTTGTCCGGTCGTACCTACCTGACGGGTTGGGCGGATCGGGATCCGGTGATTCCCGGCGCAGTGCCCTACGGTGACGTGATCGTGCCCTACGTGATGGCCGCAACGGTTGCGGCTGCCCTGCAACATCGGCGCGAGACCGGTCGCGGCGCTCACATCGATGCGTCGATGTATGAAATCTGCGTGCAGCAGATGTGGCCGGCGATCTGTCAGGCACAGGCGGGCCATGAGGTTCTGCGAACCGGAAATGCCGATGCGGCAGTTCACCACCAGGATGTCTATCCGGCGGCCGGCGAGGATCGCTGGATCGCGATCAGCCTGCGGGATGCGGCGCAACGGAATACGCTGCACGAGCTGGCGGGTACGGCCGACATCGGTGGCTGGACGGCGACACAGGATGCGCACGCGCTGGCTGCACGATTGCAGGCTGCCGGCATTGCAGCCGGTGCCGTGCAGGACATCGAGGACCTGTTCGAACGGGATCCGGGCCTGATGGCCCGCGGTGCGCTGATGCCGATAGAGCATGCGAAGCTCGGCCTTTTCGGCCATGTGCGCGCGCCGATGACGTTCTCGCAGGACCGTATTGACGCGTTTCGACCACCGGGTATCGGCGAACACAGTCGGCAGGTGGCGATCGAGGTAGCCGGCCTGCTGGCTTCGAGGGTCGATGCCCTCGAGGCGGAAGGGGTGTTCACGTGAGCGGCACCGGCGCGCGCAAGGATCTGGCCTGCACGGCTGCGGCAACCGCATACCAGAAGGCTTTCGGCGCGGAGCTGCGCGAGCGTGTCGTGGAGAAGGGCGAGCCCTTCGCGCTCGCCCAGGCCGACACGCCGCACGAGCTGTTTCACGTCATGGACATCCCGCTGGTCACGAACCAGTGGTGGTCCGCGTACATCTCCGCCAAGCGCCTGTCAGGCAAGTATTCCGGCACGCTCGATGCGCTGGGCTATCCCTCCAATCGCTGTAGCTACTGCTCGCTGGGCCTCGGTTGCACGCTGTCCAACGATCCTGCGACGGCGCCCTGGGGCGGACTGCCAAAGCCGACCGTGATGGTCGCGCGCCTGACCTGCGATTGCGTGCAGCAGGTGTTTTCCCAGTGGGCGACTGCCCTGGGCTCGGAATTCTTCGCGATGGAGGCACCGGCCTGGGAGCACAAGGATCCGAAATGGTTCCTGCACTCCAATGCGGACTGGGACGCCGTCTACGGCAGGGAACGCATCGGCCTGATGGTCGAGGAAATGCGTGAACTGATCGCGGTAATCGAGCGGAAGACCGGGCGCCGCTTCGACGAGGCCGCGCTGACGCGCCTCATGGAACGCATCAACGAGCAGGAAGGCTATCTCGCCGAAACCGCCGAACTGATCGCCACAGCCCGGCCATGTCCCGTGTCGATCGCGGACCAGATGCCCAACACGATGATCCCCCAGTGGCATCGCGGCTCGGACTGGGCCGTGGCCCATGCGAAGCGTTTCAGGGACGAAGTGGCAGAACGTGTCGCGCAGGGTGTCGGCGTGGCAACGAACGAACGCTTGCGCCTGATGTGGATCGGGGCCGGCCTCTGGCATGACATGAGTTTCTACCAGGCGATGGAAGAACGGCTGGGTGCCGTGTTCGTCTGGTCGATGTACCTGCCATTCGCCGGTCCGCAATACATCCGGCATCTCAAGGGAAAGCCGTTCGAGGCGCTGGCCAGTCGTATCTGCGCGATGAACGAGGTGCTGCACCTGCCGCCGTGGATGAACGGCTGGATGACGAGCGAGGCGAAACGCTTCGGCATCGATGCCGCGGTCATGCTCGTGCCCCCGGAAAACCGTCTGTCCCAGTCCGGCACGAAGCTGACCTGCCGTTCGCTCGAGGCGGCAGGTGTTCCGGTCCTCATGATCGATGCCGACATGGTCAACGCCAAGGACTGGAATCACGA
>JBDLPS010000206.1:0-3507 GCA_039800965.1 Pseudomonadota bacterium
TCCTGTTCGACACCGGCAAGGACCAGATCAAGCCGGAGTCCGAAGCGCTGCTCAACGAGGTGCTGGCGCTGCTGCGCGACAACCCGAAGCTGAACCTGTCCATCGACGGCCACACGGACAATGCCGGTGACGCGGCGGCCAACGATGGCTTGTCCAGGCGTCGTGCGGAGAGCGTGCGCCAGTGGCTGCTGGGCCATGGTATCGCCGCCCCGCGCCTCGTGGCTCAGGGCTTCGGCGCCTCCAGGCCCGTGGCGGACAATCGCACCGAGGCAGGGCGCACGCAGAACCGTCGTGTCGAACTGGTCAAGCGCTAGGCGGTCCGCGTTGCCCTCCCGCCATCCTGTCCTTCCGCTGTGCCTTGCCCTGGGTGCCGTCGCGTCGGCGCCAGCCCGGGGCGCGGCGGACGACGACACGCCCACGCGCTTCGAGCGCATCGGCCAGGCTTTCCGGTCGGTGCCGGACGATCTTGGCGGCATCGCGCGCTATCCGGTCGATCACTGGCGCGAGACGCGCAATGGCCTGCTGCTGGTGGGTGCGCTGGTGGCGGCGGACAAGCCGCTGACGCGGTACTGGCAGGACCACATCGAGACTTCGCTGGACGGGTTCCAGCTGCCGCGCTCGCCCCTGCATTCCATCACCAATGGCCACGCTGCCGGCGAGGATGGCTGGCTGCTGGCGGGTGTCGGCGCGACCTATCTCTATGGCTTCGCGCTGGATGACGGCAAGGCGCAGGAGACCGGCATCCGCGCGACCAAGGCCGTGACCTATTCCTACGTGGTGTCCCAGCTGCTGCTGAAGAGCCTGACGGGGCGTCGGCGTCCGCTGGACAGTCTTTCCGACGGGCAGCCGGACGGCATACGCACGCGCAATCCTTATGACTTCGGGCACGTGCACGCGCCCCAGTGGAACAGCGACGCCCGGGATTCCTCGATGCCGTCCTTCCACTTCACGATGTTCTTCTCGGTGGCCACCGTGTATTCGCGCATGAACGACGACGCCTGGTGGCCGTATGGCCTGGCGGCCGTCGGACTGGCATCAAACGTACGCGGGCACCATCACTGGGTGTCGGACATGGTGGCCGGTGCGCTCGTTGGCACCGCCATCGGCCGCGTGGTGACGCAATCCGCCGTCGATGACGAGCGGCTCGCGATCACGCCCTTCGTGGAGCCGGGTGGCACCGGCATCCGCGTGTCCTACCGGTTCTGACGGAGGGGTCATGGGAGAGCGCACGAAGTCGCGGCGTTCATGGAAGCGCCGCCTGTATGGTCGGCGGCACCAGTTCATCGCGGTCGGCGTGGTGACCGTCGCGATCCTGCTGGCGTTCTATCTGGCGGTGAAACTCGCCGAGTCCGCAGGCTGACGGCCGTCAGGCTTCGTTGTCCCGCGGATCCCGCTCGTAACGGCCCTGCGGCCGGCTGTAGCGCGACTTGTAGCCGTATCCATAGCCATAGCCATACCCGTAGCCGTATTCCATGGCCTTCGGGCGGATGTCGTTGTAGATCACGCCCTTCACGGCAACGCCGGCCCGCGTCAGGCGCGTGGTGGCTTCCATGAGGTCGTCGATGCGCGTGTTCGCCTCGCGCACCACCATGAAGGTCGTGCCGACGTGTCGGCCGATGACGGCCGTATCGGTCACGGCCAGCACCGGCGCCGAGTCGATCAGCACGAGGTCGTAACGGGACGCCAGGTCCTTGAGCACCTGCGGCAGGTGCGGGCTCAGCAGCAGTTCGGCCGGGTTGGGCGGCAGCTGGCCGGTAGGCAGGAAGTCGAGGTTGGGCAGCACCTGCGGATGGATGCAGCCGTCGATGGCGGCGCCGGCGATGAGTTCGGACAGGCCCTTGTCGCGGCCGCGGCCGACGTACTGGTTCAGGTGGCCGCGCCGCAGGTCGGCGTCGATCAGCAGCACGCGCTTGCCGCCGGCCGCGAGCACGGCCGCCAGGTTGACGGTCACGAAGGACTTGCCGAGGCCCGGCGTCGCGCCGGTGATCAGCATGATGTTGTTCGGCGCGTCGAGCATTGCGAACTGCAGGGCGGTGCGCAGGCTCCGCAGGGCTTCGACCGCCGGGTCCGTGCTGTCGACGTGGGCCAGGATGAAGGTGCCCGTTTCCTTGCCGCGGATGCGACGCGCCAGCGAATCCTGCGACCGGCTGTGCGTCAGCGTGGCGTAGACGGCGAGGCCCGTCTCGCGCTCCACCTCGGACGGATTGTCCACGCCGCCGCGGAGCATGCGCAGCACGAAGGCCGCGACGACGCCGAGGGCAAGGCCCAGCACCAGCGAGAGCGACAGGATCAGCTGCTTGACCGGGCGGACCGCCTTTTCAGGGATCAGCGCAGGATCGACGAGGCGGACGTTGCCCACCTTGCCGGCGCGGATCAGGCGCAACTGCTGCGCGCTGTTGAGCAGCGCCACGTAGAGCTCGTTGTTCACCTTGACGTCGCGGGTGATGCGGAGCGTGTCCTGCTCGATGCCGGGCAGTCGCTTGATCTCGTTCTCGAGCGAGGCGATGAGTTCCTTGCCCTCGCGGATCTGGTTGTCGAGCGCGACCACCAGCGGGTGCGTGGACGTGAAGCGCACCAGCAGTTCCGTGCGCTTCTGCTGCGCTTCGACAAGGCGCGTGCGCGCCTGGACCATCTGTTCCAGCAGCGTCTTGCTCTCCTCGGAGAGGTCGACCGTGCCGTGCTCGCGGCGGAAATCGCCGAATGCGGCTTCGGCCGTCTCGAGGCTGCGCTTGAGCTGCGGCAACTGCTCTTCGAGGAAGTGCAGCGAGCCGGCCGCGTCCTCGGTCTTGCGGTCCACGTTTTGCCGCACGTATTCGCGGGCGATCGCGTTGAGCACGTCGGTGATCTGCCGCGGGTTCGTGCCCGCCAGCGTGACGCCGATGACGCCGGACTGGCGGCCTTTCTCGGCGATCTTCAGGTTCTTCTGCAGCAGGTTGATGAGCGGCAGCATGGACTGGCGCTTGAGCAGGAACTGCGCGCCGGGCTTGCCCGCCAGCGCGGTCACGTCCAGGGTGATCTCGCCCTCCGGCGTTTCCCAGTGCGCGACCTTTCCGGCTTCGCCGCTGACGCGCAGGTCGCCCGCGGGGCTGCGCAGTTCGTAGCTGCCGGGCTTCATGCCGGCGACCAGCGTGAACTCGCGGCCGAGCAGCGATTCCGGCACTTCGAAATGGTTGATCTCGATCGCTTCCTGGCCGTGCACGTAGCCCTGCATGCCGAGGAAGCCCGGGTTGGACAGGCCCTGGCCGTGGCGCGACAGCCAGCGGCCGACCACCGGCAGGTAGCGCGGCTCGGCGCTGATCGGCAGCTTCAACGATTCGGCCGCGCGCGACAGCACCATGCGCGAACGCAGGATCTCGATTTCGGCGCTGGCGGCCGTCTTGGTGTCGAAGAGCGCCGACATCTGGCCCAGCATGCTGTTGGCCGACGTGGGGCTGTCCTCCACCTGGACCATGATGTTGGCTTCGTACACCGGCGTGGCCAGCAGGCAGTACGCGCCGCCCAGCAGCG
>JBDLPS010000207.1:0-4399 GCA_039800965.1 Pseudomonadota bacterium
AAGGCGACGCGGTGGTCGGACCGTGCGAGCTGGCCGAACGGCAAGGTTCCGGCGGCAGGCGACAAGGTGAGCATCGCCTCGGGCAAGGAAGTGATCCTGGATGTCAGCCCTCCTGCGCTGGGCGGCCTGACCATCAACGGCACGCTGCGCTTCGCCGATACCGCAGACCTGGCCCTCACCACCGAGTGGATCATGCTGCACGGCGAGCTGGAAATCGGCACCGAGGCAAAGCCCCACACCCACAAGGCCACCATCACCTTCGTCAACGAGAAAAAAGAAGAAGAGATGATGGGCATGGGCGACCGCGGGATCATGATCTCCGGCGGCACCCTGAACCTGCACGGTGACCGCACCCACAGCTGGACCAAGCTTGCGAAAACCGCCGAGGCCGGCAGCAGCACGATCGAGGTGCTGGACGCCGCCGGATGGCGCGTCGGCGACGAGATCGTCCTGGCCTCGACGGATTACGACCCCCGACAGGCCGAGCGCCGCAGCATCGCCGCCGTCAGCGGCAACACGCTCACACTGGACCGCAAGCTCGACTACATGCACTTCGGCAAGATCAGCTTCGACGTGGATGAACGCGGCGAAGTGGGCCTGCTGACGCGCAACATCAAGATCCAGGCCTCGCCGGACGCGGAACAGACGTTCTTCGGCGGCCACATCATGGCGATGGTGACGAGCCGGATGTTCGTCGAGGGCGTCGAGCTCAACCGCATGGGCCAGAATCTGGAGCTCGCGCGCTATCCGATCCACTGGCATCTGGTGGGCGACGCCAAGGGCCAGTACATCCGCAACGCATCGATCCACGACACCTACAACCGCTGCGTGACCGTGCACGGCACGCACAACCTGCAGGTGCAGAACAACGTCACCTACAACACCGTGGGTCACTGCTTCTTCCTCGAGGACGGCATCGAGCACGGCAACCAGTTCGTGCACAACCTCGCCATCCAGACCAAGTGCCACACCAGCAAGCCCTGCGACCCGACGAACCTTGCCCCGTTCATGGTAGAGGGCGGCAAGAACTTCAAGACGGCGGGCCAGAACTCCAAGGACGTCCTGATCCCATCCGACAACACCGTGTCGAGCTTCTGGATCACGAACCCGGACAACACCTACCGCGACAACGTGGCCGCAGGGTCCGATGCGACCGGCTTCTGGCTCGCCTTCCCGGAACATCCAACCGGCGCGTTCGAAGGCTCGGACCAGAGCAAGGCGACCTGGCCCCGCCGCATGGCGCTTCGCGAGTTCAAAGGCAACGTCTCGCACTCGAACATCGACGGCTTCATGGCTGACCGCGGCCCTCGAGCCGATGGTCATTTCGCCACCGGCGGTCATATCGCCATCGCCGATCCAGCCGACCCGGCCAGCGCGCCGGTAGAGACGGTCATCGAGGATTTCACGAGCTACAAGAACCGCAACGGCGGCATGTGGACCCGCGGCGAAATGCACCTGTTCAGGAACCTGAAGCTCGCCGACAACGCCATCGGCTACACCCACGCATCGGGCAACTTCGGGCGGTATGCGTATACGTCGAAGGTGCTCGACTCGTTGTTCGTCGGCGAAACCGAAAACATCGGCAACCCCAGGGCGGCGTCCGAAAAGGCCTACGGCCGCAGTCTGCCGTTTCCGGAGCTGGCGGATTACCCGATCCGGGGCTACGAGTTCTACGACTACCTCCATCACCTGGACAACGTCACGTTCGTGAACTACCAGGACAATGCCACCCGCAGGACGGGCGCGGTGTCCTACCTGCTGTTCACGAGCTTCGGCATGAGCTCCAACAACACGATCGAGCGGGCGAAGTTCGTGAACGCCAAGCCGGTGTACTTCCCACCGATCCAGCACAAGTGGAGCAATGACGATTACGGCAACGGAAGCTATCTGACCTCGGTCTTCCAGGACCGGGACGGCTCCGTCGGCGGCATCCCCCACTCCTTCATCCTCATCAACAACGGTATCGCCGTCGACGAGGCTTGCGAGATCAAGCCGGCCTGGAACGCGGCCGTGTGCAAGGGTGATTACGGGCGCCTGGATATCGCGGGCGCCGCCCTGAATGCCGCCCCCGCTCTGCCGGGCACCGGCGGGGGTGGTGGCGTGGTGGTCAATCGGCCGGGCTCGGCCACCCCGCCGCCACCCGTAGTGCTGAGCCGCAACGGCAAGGAAGTCGCGGGCACGACCAGCAACATCCGGGCGGGCACGGAGATCAGGGTCAACACGCAGCGACCCACCGTATTCCTCAACGTGCAGGAACTGGACAAGGGCTCATGGGTCGTCCTGGAACTGCCCGGATTCAATACCGCCGGGTCAGGTACGCCCCAGGACAGCCTGGACGCCCTGCGCAAGGCCGGTGAAACGTCCTACTACAAGGGCAAGGATTCGCTCTACGTGAAGATCGTTTCCGCCGGCGATTCGGGCCGCGCCGGGCCAACTGCCGGCGGTGCGAGCGTCAAGGTCAGCCGGTAGCAGGAGACGTCGGATGAGAGACAAAGGCCTGTCACGCCGAGCCTTGCTGGGTGGAATGGCGGCACTGGGGATCACGGCTGGACCGGGCCTGGCTTTCGCGAAGACCCACACGTTCTCGCCGGTTCAGCGTGATTTTTCCGATCCCTACCTCGAACTCATCCGTCTGCTCAAGGAAGGCGCCGAGATCGAGCACGACCTCATGGTGCAGTACCTGTACGGCGCGTTCTCGCTTCGACCGGCGTACGCGGGAATCGTCGGCACGCCGCAGCCCAATGCGACCTCGCTCATGGGGGTCATCGTCGAGGAGATGCACCACCTTGCGGCGGTGAACCGCCTGTTGGTGGAACTGGAAGCCCGGCCCGTGCTCACGCGCCAGGACTTCCCCTACGAGACCGATGTCTATCCCTTCCCCTTCGAGATGGCACCGCTGGGCCAGGCCAACCTCGCCAAGTTCGTCTACTGCGAAGCGGACAAGACCCGCCTGAAACGCGCACGGTCGGTCACCGACGACTCGGCCTACCTCATCGACAAACTCAAGGCGTCGCTTGGCAGCGGTATCGCGCCCAACCACGTCGGGTCCCTTTACGACGCCATCATCGAGACGATCCTCGAGGTGAAAAAGGCCGGCGGCGTGAAGCTCGATTACGACGCCTGGTACGAAGGACTCGGCAACATCAAGGCCGATGGCGAATTCGGCCATTTCAGGTTTTTCCAGTCGCTCTACGAGGGCGCGCATCCCCTGCTGAAGGAAGTTCCAGACGTCTGGCAGCTGCCTGAGTCGGACGAGCGCCACCCTTGTTACCCGGTGCCGGTGAATCCCACGGCTTACGAGGGTCGCCCGAACACCATCAAGGATCCGGCCCTGAGGTCCCTGGCCTGGCTCGGCAACCTGAACTACTGGTGCCAATTGCTGCTGCTGGACACCGGCTACCGGCGCAAGTCGAAGACCGAAACCGCGCTCGCCCAAGCGATCATGATGGGTCCGCTCCTGTCGATCGCGCAGTACCTGCCGACCAAGGGCGCCGCCGTGCCCTTCGACCCCTTGAGCATGGGCTTCGATCCCGGCCTCGGCGAGGCGGCGGGCAGGCGCTTCACGCACCGCATGCTGCAGGAGACGCGCGATTACGCGCGGTCGATCGATTCGCTGCTGCCAGGCAACTTCGACCTGAAACTCTACGACCAGTTGATGGCCGCGGTGTAAGCGCCGCGTCGGCGGCAGGCCTAGTCCTTCAGCGTCGCCAGAAAAGCGACCACGTCGGCGCGGGTCTTGTTGTCCGGGATCTGCATCGGCATGAAAGTGCCCGGCACCTTTTCCCAGGGACTGGTCAGGAAGCTGTTCAGCGTCTTCACGCTCCAGACAAGACCGGAAGCCTGGAGTGCCTTGGAGTACTTGGCGAACTCCGGCTGGCTGCCGGCCTTGCGCCCCACCACGCCGATGAGATTGGGCCCCTCGTTCGGGCCGCCCGTCTTCTGCGTGGAATGACAGACGCTGCACATGGTGTTGAACGTCGCCCTGCCGTTCTCGATGTCCGGCTTCGGGGCCGCAGCGCCCAGGGTCGGCAGCAGGGTGGCGGCGGCAATCAAAAGGCGGCGGCGAAAGGCGGACATGCTCGGCGGTCTCCGGAGGCCCGAGGCCTGCAGGGATGGATCCGGGGGGAGTCTAGCCCAGAAAACCGCGTTATCCTCGCGACAGAATCAACCGGGGGATTTGGTGCCATGAAAAAAGAATACCGGCATTTCCTGCTTGCGCTGTGTGTTCCTGCCCTTGCGCTGATCAGCGCCACCACGGTTGTGGATGCGGCGCCCGTCAAGGCGACGCGGTGGTCGGACCGTGCGAGCTGGCCGAACGGCAAGGTTCCGGCGGCAGGCGACAAGGTGAGCATCGCCTCGGGCAAGGAAGTGATCCTGGATGTCAGCCCTCCTGCGCTGG
>JBDLPS010000208.1:0-4647 GCA_039800965.1 Pseudomonadota bacterium
GCCGTCGTGCGTGAACAAGTGGCCGTTGCGGGCGTGGCGGGTGGGCATGACGCAGTCGAACATGTCGACGCCGCGGGCCACGGCCTGGATGAGGTCCTCCGGCCGGCCGACGCCCATGAGGTAGCGGGGCCTGTCGGCGGGGATATGCGGCTCGATCGCCTCGATCACGCCCAGGCGCACTTCTTCGGGTTCGCCGACGGCCAACCCGCCGATGGCATAGCCGGGGAAGCCGATCTGCAGCAGCGCCTCCAGCGAGGCCTCGCGCAGCGGGGCATACATGCCACCCTGGATGATGCCGAAGAGGTTGCCGCGCGGCGGCGCAGGGTCCTCCCGGTAGTAATGGCGGTGGCCCCGCGCCGCCCAGCGCATCGAGCGCTCCATCGAGTCCCGCGCCTGCTTTTCCGTGGCGGGCCAGGGCGTGCAGTCATCGAAGGCCATGGCGATATCCGAGCCCAGCGCACGCTGCACGTCCATGGAATCTTCCGGCGTCAGGCGCACCTCGCTGCCATCGATGGGCGAACGGAACTTCACGCCCTCCTCGGTGATCTTGCGCAGGTCCTTCAGGCTGAAGACCTGGAAGCCGCCCGAATCCGTGAGGATCGGCTTCTCCCAGTGCATGAAGCCATGCAGGCCACCGTGCGCATCGATCACGCCCGTGCCCGGACGCAGCATCAGGTGGAACGTGTTGCCGAGGATGATCTGCGCGCCGATGCCGGTGAGCTCCTCGGGCGTCATGGCCTTCACCGTGCCGTAGGTGCCGACGGGCATGAAGGCAGGCGTCTCGATGACGCCACGGTCGAGCGTGAGGCGGCCGCGACGGGCAGTGCCTTCGCGCTTGATCAGGTCGAATGAAATCACGTCAGGGTTTCTGTGGTGCCAGGATCACGCCGATCTCGCCCGCGGCGTTGACGGGGTTGCGCTGGTTCTCGAGGCAGACGTATTCGATCAGCTCGGCGCCCGGCGCGGCGCGATGATAGGCCTTCGTGACGGTCCACGGCTGGGTATATGCCTTGGCGTCCACCAGGGTGATCTCGTCCTTCAGGAGGTCGTCGCCGTCCAGCCAGATGCGCTCCTTCACCACCAGCACGTCGGAGTGCGGCAGACCGGAGGATTCGAGGTTCGTCTCCGGACGCATGCCAACGGTGGTGGCAACCAGCACATCGCCCTCCCAGTGTCCGACAGACGTGCCATTGAACGTGACCTCGACGTCGTCCGGCGCAGGCAGGGATCGTCCGTCGGTGAATATGCGGCGCGTCTGGCCGTTCCACTCGGCAAAGATGTTCACCTGCCGGGCGTTCATCACGATTTCCATCGGATAGGTCATCGTCATGATCCGAGGCATGCCCTGCGGAAGGCAGCCGGCGGTCGGATCGCCGGTGGGGTGGCCGGCCGCGGCATTGTCGAGGTGCCGCTGCCAGACCGCCCGGTAAGCCGGCGTGAGAGGCGGGTCCTGCCTGATGCCGGGCGGTATGCCCTGGCGCCAGCCTATTCCGCCGCGATTCTCCCAGATGCCGGTGAAATCACGGCGCGAGACCGGCTGGTAAGGGGTCGGCTTCCAGACGCCCGCCCCCACGGCGGGCCCGACGGCAAGCAGCATCAGCAACGCAATACCCTGGACCGGAAACCGCATGGTGGACGCCCCCGTTTTCTGCCGACGGTAGGCGAAGGCACCGCGCAAGTCACGCGGGCAACAGGAACATGGCATCGCCGTAACTGAAGAACCTGTAACCGTCGCGCACCGCATGGGCATAGGCAGCGAGGACGTTGGCGTGCCCGGCGAACGCGGAGACCAGCATGAGCAGCGTCGACTCCGGCAGGTGGAAGTTGGTCACCAGCGCATCGACCACGCGGAACCGGTACCCCGGCGTGATGAACAGGCGCGTGTCGCCGCGACCCGCCGCCAGCTGGCCGCCAGCGGCCGCGGACTCCAGCGCGCGCAGCGCCGTCGTTCCCACGGCCACCACGCGCCCGCCGCGGGCCCGGCACCGACACACCGCATCGACCAGCGCCTCGTCCACGACGAAGCGCTCGGCATGCATCACGTGCTGAGAGAGATCATCGACACGCAGGGGCTGGAAGGTCCCGGCGCCCACGTGCAGCGTCACCTGCGCGCGCTCCACCCCGGCCGCGGCGACGCGCTCGAGCAGCGCGGCATCGAAATGCAGGCTGGCAGTGGGCGCGGCCACCGCGCCGGGCACGCGGGCCAGCAGGCTCTGGTAGCGATCACGGTCCGATGCATCGGGCATGCGGCCGATGTAGGGCGGCAGGGGCATCTGTCCGTGGGCATCGAACCAGGCCAGCACCTCGTCCGGCGTCTCGATCTCCCACAGGTCGTCGGCGCGGCCCATGACACGCAGCAGGCCACCCGGCGTCGACACCTCGAGGCCAGGACGGATCGCCTTGCTGGCACGCAGGTGCGCCAGCGCCCGGCGCTCCGAAAGAGCGCGCTCCAGGAAAATCTCGACACGGCCGCCCGAAGGCTTCGAACCGAACACGCGCGCAGCCACCACGCGCGTATCGTTGAAGACCAGCAGGTCCTCGGCACGCAACAATTCGGGAAGGTCGGTGAAACGCCGATCCGACAGGGCGCCAGTGGCACCATCGAGCGTCAGCAGGCGGCTGGCGGAACGCTCCGGCAGCGGCGCCTGCGCGATCAGTTCGGCAGGCAGTTCGAATTGGAAGTCGGCGCGTTGCACGGGGCCCGAATGATCGGGCCCCGGCCGCGCACAGGCAACCGCGACGTCAGTCGTGCGCGTGTTCGTGCGGCGCAGCCGCCGAACGCGGGGAACCCATGGGGGCAGGACCACCCTCCACGCGCCGCAATTCGAAGCGCCGCGCCTGCGCGGGCATGGTGACCTCGACGGACAGCGCCTTGCGGTCGCGCAGCAGCTTCAGCGGAATCTTTTCGCCGGGTTCGTAGGAGCCCAGGATGCGGGCCGCGTGGGCAGGCGAAGCGGGCTCGCGCCCCCCGATCGAGGTGATCACGTCACCGTCCTCCAGCTTGAGCGAAGGGTTGTCGGCCTTCACCACCAGCACGCCACCCTTGGCGCCGAAATAGCTGCCCAGGCGTGGCGAGAGCGGGGCCAGCCGCAGCCCCGCGGCGGCGAAGCCGGCAAGACGCTGGAACTCACCCACCCGCGGATGGCCATCCGGCAGGGCCATGCCGCCCATCCGCCCCATGCCCCCCATGGGGCCCGGCCCGCCCTGCTGCACCTCGGCCTTCACCTCCACCTCGCGCTGCTCCGGACCGCCCATGCGCTGGATGCGCACTTGGACGCGCGGGGCGCCCGGGCCGGCCTTGGACGAAAGTTCGGCCACCTCGCGGGCGGCGGCCTCCAGCCTTTCCTGCGCTGCCTTGAGTTGCTGCTGCTCCGGCGTGGGCACCTCGGCGGCAGGCGGCGCCATGGCGCCCGCAGTGCCCACCATTCCCAGCGCGATCGCCAGGGAGAGGAACAGCCCGCGGCGCGGGGATTTGGTCGTCAGGTCCATCGCTTCACCTCGGTCGATCAGGGATACGCTGGGTATTGGAACGGTGCTCGGGCCAAAAAGTTTACGCACCTGACGGGAAAAATTTCTTACCATGCGCGCGTTCCCCGCGCCGGTGTGGCGAAACTGGTAGACGCAGCAGACTCAAAATCTGCCATGGGCGACCATGTGTCGGTTCGAGTCCGACCACCGGCAGGACAATCCAGATGACCGAACCCTCCTTCTGCAGCCATTGCGGGGCACGGACCACGACCCGGATACCGGAGGGCGATCACCTTCCGCGGCAGGTCTGCGATGACTGCGGCATCGTCCATTACCAGAACCCCCGGATCGTGGTCGGCTGCGTACCCGAGCACGACGGCCGGATCCTCATCTGCCGTCGGGCCATCGAACCCCGGCACGGTTTCTGGACGATCCCGGCGGGCTTCCTCGAGAACGGCGAGACACTCGAACAAGGCGCCGCCCGGGAATGCCTGGAAGAAGCGATGGCAGAGGTCCGCATCGGCTCGCTGCTGGCCGTGGTGAACGTGACCTACGCGCACCAGGTGCATGTGTTCTTCCGCGCGGCGCTGCCCTCCCCGCTGCATGGCCCGGGCCCCGAAAGCCTGGAAACCGCGCTTGTCGACCCGGCCGACATACCGTGGGCGGACATCGCCTTTTCGTCCACGCGCTTCGCCCTGGAGCGTTACCTGTCAGACCGCGCGGCGGGACGCGAGGGGCACCACCTCACCGAGCTCGCCCCGCGCATGGCAGAATAAGGGGCTGACCTGCCCAGAGGATTTCGCATGGCATTCGTCGTCACGGAAAACTGCATCAAGTGCAAGTTCATGGACTGCGTGGAAGTCTGCCCGGTGGACTGTTTCCACGAGGGCCCCAACTTTCTCGTGATCGACCCGGATGAATGCATCGACTGCACGCTCTGCGAGCCGGAGTGTCCCGCCGAGGCGATCTTCTCCGAAGAAGAAGTCCCCAAGGGCCAGGAAGCTTTCGCCAAGCTCAACGCGGACCTGGCAAAGCAGTGGCCGGTGATCACCGAAAAGAAGCCCGCGCCGGCGGACGCCGACGACTGGACGGGCAAGCCGGACAAGCTGTCGCTGCTCGAGCGCGGACAGCCCGATCGTCGCGCCCTCCGGACCGGAGGGCCGCCACCGCTCAGGGGCG
>JBDLPS010000209.1:0-9271 GCA_039800965.1 Pseudomonadota bacterium
CCGGTGTTGGCCTGGAAGTTGGGGTCGATGCCGAGCGACAGCAGGTACTTCACGGTCGCGACCGTCTCCTCCGTGGAGTGTTCGCGGGTGACGCCTTCCACCCAGCCGATGCCGGCCGCCACGGCCAGCGGCGTGATGCCCAGCCTGGTGTTGATCTTCGGATCGGCGCCCCGCGAGACCAGCAGCTTCAGCAGCTCCAGGTCGCCGGACTGCGCCGCGCGCAGGAAGGCCGTGGCGCCGTCCTCGTTCAGCCACTGGTTGGTGAACACCGTGCGCGTTTCCGTGCTCTCGGTGATACGCGCGTTGACGTTGGCACCCTTGTCCAGCAGATAGGTGATGAAGGCGAGGCTGTCCATGTCGGCCTCGCGCGTCGGGTAGTCGCCGCCTTCGATGTTGCGGTTGTCGGTGGCGAGATACAGCGGCGTCCAGCCACCCTTGTTGGCAAGGTTCACATCGGCACCGTGCTCGATGAGGAACTTCGCCATCTGGTAGTTCTGGTTCTGCGTCGCCGCAAGCAGCGGGCTCCAGCCGTAGCGGGTCGTCTGGTTCACGTTGGCGCCGCCGTCCAGCAGCGCGCGCGCAGCGTCGATGCTGCCGGTACGGGCGGCGTAGACCAACGCGGTCAGCTCACCGCCGTCGGCTTCACGCGGGGCACGGCGATTGGTCCGGACCGGCACCGGATCGCCGTTTGCGTCCAGGACCAGGTTGCCGTTCGCATCGACCTCGAAGGCCACCTCGCCGCCGACACCCGCGCCGGCGTTGCCACCGGCACCCGCGATGGTCACGAAGCCGAGACCGGTGCGCTGAATGCCCTTGCACAGTTCAGCGGCCGGAAGCGTCTTCTGGCTTTCACCCATCAACAGGACACGTTGCGCCCGCACTTCGTCCAGATTGGGACTCTTGGCTTCGCACAGCGCCGCAATGTTCTGCTGCCTGACGGCACGGCGGGGATCCTCGGAATTGCCCAGCGCCGCCGAGCGCCCGTCGCGCATCACGGCCTTCGACACCGCCGCCACATTGGCCCCGTGCAGCAGCAGCTCCTTGATCACGGCCGCATGGCCCTGGTCGGCCGCCTGCATCAGCGCGTTCGTGCCGCGCTCGGACTCGCTGGCGTTCACTTCCGCGCCGCGCTCGAGCAGCGCGCGCACGGCGTCGACGCTGCCGGCCCTCGCGGCCAGCATCAGCGGACGCCGGCCGAGCGGCAGCTTTTCGTTGGCATCCGCGCCACCCTTGAGCAGGGCCCGGACCACGGACGCCTCACCGCGCGACGCGGCAAGCCACAAGGGCGTGGCGCCGTTGTGGTTGGCCAGGCCCGGCTTGGCGCCCGCCTTTAATAGGCGTTCCGCCAGCGCGGCGTCGCCACGATAGGCTGCCCACTGCAGCGCCGTGGCCCCGTCCAACTGCTGCGCGTTGACGTCGGCGCCGCTTTTCAGCAGTCGCTCTATTTCCGCCTTGTCGCCGCGGCTCGCGGCATCGACGATCTCCGCTTGCGAATACGCGGTGCCCGCCATCACCGACAGCAGCACCGTCGAAAGCGCCTTCCAGGCAAAGCTACGCATCGTTTTCATCCTCGGGGTCGTCACACCAGGCCAGGCAGACGGCCGGTGCTGTCACCGAAACTTTCACGGTGGATGTCGAACTGGTCGAGGAGGCTCAGCAGCAGGTTGCCCGTCGGCACCTGCTTGGTCGGGAAAGCCAGATGGCGGCCACCCTTGAGCTTGCCGTTGTTGCCACCGATCAGGATATGCGGCACGTCGTAGTGCGCATGCTGGTTGGGGTTGCCCATGTTGCTGCCGTACATGAGCAGGGAGTGGTCGAGGAGCGAACCGTCCCCGTCGTTGGTGTTGGCCAGCTTGTCGACGAAGTAGGCCATCATCTTGACGTGGTACTGGTTGATCTTGGACAGCTGCTTGATGAGGTTCGGATCCTCGCCATGGTGCGAGCCGCCGTGGAAACCCAGCGTCGGCGATTCGCTTTCCGGATAGACGCGGCCCGTGAGGTCGCGCGCGAACAGCATGGTGCCGACGCGGGTGATGTCGGCCTGGAAACCGAGCACCATCAGGTCGAACATGAACTTGATGTGCTGGTCGAAGGACTGCGGGATGCCCGGCGGCACCGCGAAATTCTCCGGCGCAGCAGTGGTCGCGCTGGCCGCGATCTTCAGGCGGCGCTCGATTTCGCGCACGTTGTCGGTGAAGGAGTCCAGGCGGGCGCGATCCGTGGCGCTGATCGTGCTGCGCACGCCCCGGATCTTGTCGTTGACCGAATCGAGGATGCTCTGGTTGCGCTCACGGCGAATGGCGCGCTGCTCCGCCGTGCTGCCGCTGCCGAACATGCGCTCGAACACGACCTGCGGGTTCAGCTCCATGGGCAGCGGCGTGGTCGGCGATGCCCAGGAAATCGTGTTCGTGTAGACGCAGCTGTAGCCCTCGCCGCAGTTGCTGGAGCCCGAACCCGGGTCTTCCACCGAGATCTCCAGGGACGGCAGCAGCGTTTCCTGCCCGTACTTGGCGGCGATGATCTGGTCGATGGTCTGGCCGGCGTAGACGTCGGCGCCCGCGGTCTTGCGCGGCTTCTGCGCGCACAGGTAGGCGGCGGCGACCCAGTGGTCCGCACCCGTCTCGCCCGGAGGCGGCTCGGCAGAGCGCGAATGCAGCCCGGTCAGGATGTTCAGGTGCTGGCGGTACGGCTCCAGCGGCTTCCAGATGAAAGGCAGTTCCGCGGGCAGCGCACCGGCCTTTTCTGGAATCCAGTAACCCGGCGCCGCGCCGTGCGGCACGAAGCCAGCGAAGAAGCGCGGCGGCGCCTTGGCAGCCGTCTTCGACTCCGCCGTCATGGCGGGAATCATCGCATCCAGCAGGGGAAGCGCGAGCGTGGCGCCGGCACCGCGCAGCACGCTGCGCCGATCGATGTGCTTCTTGGTGATGAACATGGATCTACTCCCCTCTCGTCGTAACGGCAGCCACTTTGACGTCCGTCGCCTTCATGTTCATGTTGAAAGCCGGGCTCTGGACAACGCCCATGATGAGCGACGAGAACCTGTAACCATCCTTGCCTGCATCTCGCACCAACGACCGGACCAGCGGCATGTCCTTGTAATCGAGGCCGCGGCCGATGGCGTAGGTGAGCAGGTTTTCCAATACCACTTCCGCGAACATTTCGCGGTTGCGAATCGTCAGGTCGCGCAGCCCGCGGATACCTTCGATACGGGTACCGTCGTTGATCGTTGCGACCGAGTCGATCGGGTTGCCGACTTCCGTCATGCGCCACTGGCCCACGGCGTCGAAGTTCTCCATCGCCAGACCCATGGGCTCGAACTGCTTGTGGCAACTCGCGCAACTGGGGCTCGTGCTGTGCAGGACGAGTCGCTCCCGCATGGTTTTCGGGGCCTCTCCGGCCTTCTGGTCCAGCTTGACCTCCACGCCAGGCGGCGGATCCGGCGGACTGACGCCGAAGAAGGTCTGCAGGAACCACTTGCCCCGCTTCACGGGCGACGTGCGCGCCGCATCGGAGGTGACGGTCATCAGCGCGCCCTTGCCTAGCAGGCCCTTGCGCATGTCCTGGTCCGGACCCAGCCTGACCCGGCGGAATTGCGGCCCGTAGACACCGGGAATGCCGTAATGCCTGGCGAGGCGCTCGTTGACGAAAGTGTAATCCGCCGTGAGCAGGTCATGCACCCCGCGGTCTTCCTGAATGATGCTGCCGAAGAACAGTTCCACCTCCCGCCTGAACGCGTCGCGCAAGGTGCTGTCGAAGTCAGGGAACAGGTTGACCACCGGTTCGCTGGCGGCGATGCCGCGGATGTTCAGCCACTGCCCGGTGAAGTTCCGCACCAGGGCCTGCGAGCGCGGATCGGCGACCATCCGGGCGACCTGCCTCCTGAGCACCTCCGGCCGATGCAGCCTGTTGGCCGAAGCAAGTTCGATCAACTCCAGGTCCGGAATGCTGCTCCACAGGAAGAAAGAAAGGCGCGACGCCAGCTCAAGGTCGCTGATCCGGTAGGCGGTACCGGCGGCCACCTTGGCCGGTTCGATCTCCGCGCGGTAGATGAAATCCGGATCGGTCAGCAGGCGCTGGATCACGGCCTCGATGCCGCTGTCGAATCTGCCACCCCGCTCCCTCGCGCCGCGGTAGAAGGACATCATGACCTTGATGTCTTCCGCGCTTGCCGGACGACGGAAAGCCTTCGTGGTCAGGGTCGTGATGATCTTGCGCGCGCAGTCGGCTTCCTCGGCGGCGGCCTTCGGGTAGCACTCGAAGATCCTGCGCCGGCTCTGCGTATCGGCGGCCGCAACGCCCCTGAACGGCCCTTCGACGAAAACCTGGCCCACGTGCGGATAGAACGTATAGCCGGAAATCGCGCCCGGCGAATTCATCGTTCGCTGGAAAGACTTGTTGAGGCCGGTATCCGGCAGGTCGCTGGTCGCGAGGAATGCCACGCCGATGCGATGGAATCCGGCCTTGATCGGCAGCGCCGGCGTCTTGCCACCATCACTGCGCTTGGTCGCGATCTCGGTATCCCAGTCGTAGAGGTAGACCCGCTTGCCGTCGACGGTGACTTCGAGCTTCTCGCCCTTCACGTTGCCAAGCACGGCGGTGAAGTAGCCCGTCATGCCCTTCACGGTGAGCGTGTACTCGCCGTCGGCAGGGAATTCGTGCTCGATCAGCATGCCGCCACGCGTGCCGAAAGGCAGGCCTTCGACATATTCGTTCTGGCTGGTGTCGTGGGGAGCATCGAAAACCGCCAGCGTGGGAGCCGTCTCGGTGCCGATGGCGAGGCGACTGATCCTGCCTGCGGCGGACAGGTACGCCTCCATCAACGCAGGCGACGTCGTGAGCGTGCCAGCCATGTTGTCGAAGCCGTGGCTGGAATCGTCGGACGGCAGGAACCGCGCCGCATCGATGTTGAGCGCCAGCAGGTCACGGACGGCGTTGCTGTATTCGGTGCGATTGAGGCGGTGCAGACCAGGCGCCGGCAGATGCGAGACCTGGGTGGCCGCATGCTTGTCGATGCCCTGTTCAAGGGCGCGGGCCAGCTCCTGCACGGTGTCGTAGGACGGGCGATCCTTGCCCACCGGCGGCATCATGCCCGCCCGCAGGCGCTTGATCACCCGCTCGCCGACGTCAGCCTTGTCAGCAAGGGTGTGGGCGCTGGCAGCCAGCAGGTCGAGTCCGCCAGCGAAGTCCTCGCCGTTGTGGCAGCCGGTGCAGTATTTCTCGATCAGGGCGCCACTGTCCAAGGTACTGCGCTGGGCAACGGCAACCTGGGAAAGCGCGGTGGCACCCGCGAGCATCAACACAGTCATCAACCGCATAACACCCCTGCCTTGGAACGATGATCGAGCACGCATCGCCGGGCGATCTACGGTCGCCCTGAATTCCTGCCGATTCTGCGCTGCCCGGGTCGCCGAAACGAGCCTGCACCGGATCCTAGTAGCACCAGTAACAGGCCCGGGGCCGGGCATGCGCCGCTGTGGCATCCTCGCCCCGATGGAGCGGTTACGAGCGGCAGCGCGGCAGTGGTGGTTCCGGGCGGCCGCCGCCGGGCTGGGCGCCGGACTGTGCGCCTGGTGCGCGAAACCCGCACTCGAGCACGCTGTCCGGGACCGTATCGAGGAGGCCGCCCGTCGACATGGCATGGTGGCGCGGTTCGGGGCGGTACACCTCGGCCTCTGGCCGTTACTGAGGCTTCAAGGGGTCACGCTCGACCTCGGCCACGGCTCGACCATGCGGGCGGAGGCGGTGAGCGCCACCTGGGGCCTCCCCCTGCGGATTTCGGTGCGCGGCGCTGCGCTCAAGGTCCCGGGTGGGGTCGAAATCCGCTCCCCGGCGACGGCCTGGCGGGTCGGCAGTGCTTTCGGCGACGAACTGCGGTTGACCCTGCTGGAGCCCCAGGCGGGGCTGGCCATACGGAGAATGGCAGATCCTGCAGGGCACAGCACCTGGTCCATCGAGATACACGACCTCCACGTCGGACGCCTGCTCGATATTCGGCGCAACGCCATGCCCCTGCTCGATGGCGGACTGACCAATGGGCAAATAGGCCTGGAATCCGACGGAGAGACGCTCCGCTTCCATGTGGATCTCGCCGTGCGCGGACTGCGGGCGGGTGCGCTGGCGGGCAATGCCGCCGATGATCCGCAGCTTGGCGAACCGACCGACGTGACGCTGCGATGCGACGGCAACTGGCAGCGGAAATCAGGCCAGATCGATATTCCAGAGATCCACGCGGGGCTCGCCGGCGCCGAACTCTCGGGCTCCCTCGCACTGCCGGATCTCGACACCGACCCGGGGATCGATCTGGCGCTGGGCCTGCGGCAGATGGATTTCGCGCAGCTGATGGGGGCATCGGGACTCGAAGTACCCGACAGCCTGGGACTGCCCGCAGGGCACAGCCCTGGCCTTGGCGCGGCGAGCTTCGACGTGCAGGTCCGCGGACGCCTGGCGGATCCCGCTTCGTTTGCCGTGACCCAGAAGATCGCGTTCGCCCCGCCGCGCGAACTGCCACCCGGCATCACGCGTCTGCGCGACGACTTCGTGTTCACGCCCGTTGCCGGTACCGGTCAGGACACGCCCATCGACGTTTCATCCACCTCGCCGGATTTCATCGCGCTGAAAGATGTGCCGCCTTTGTTCCTGCGCACGCTGCTGCTTGCGGAGGATGCCGGCTTCTACGGGCATCGCGGGATCGACCTGCGCGAAATGCCTGCCGCGCTGATCACCAACTGGTCCCGCGGTGGTGCCGCGCGCGGTGCCTCGACGATCTCCCAGCAACTGGCGAAGAACCTCTTCCTCGCTCGCGACAAGCAGGTCGGACGCAAGCTGCAGGAGCTGGCCCTGACCTTCCTGCTCGAGTCGGCGCTCGGCAAGGAACGCATCCTCGAGATCTACCTGAACATCATCGAGTGGGGCCCAGGGCTGCGCGGCCTGCGGCCCGCTGCGCGCCACTACTTCAATCGCGAACCCGGTGCGCTGACGCCTGCACAGATCGCATTCCTGGTCTCGATCATCCCTGGCCCGATCCTGTACCAACGTTCGTTGGCGGAGGGCACGCCGGGCCCCGGCTTGCGCGTACTGATCGACAAGCTGCTGGCGAAGCTGCGGTCCGTCGAGGCGATCAGCGAGGCCGAGTACCAGCAGGCCCTCGCCGATCCCTTATCATTGACGCCGTGAACTCCGTACCCGACGCCAGCACCTCGCTCCCGCTCCCCATCGTCAATATCGCGGCCTACCGGTTCGCACCGCTGCAGGACCTTCCTGCGCTGCGCACCGAACTGCTGGCGTTCTGCCGTTCAAGGCAGCTGCGCGGAACGATCCTGCTGAGCACGGAGGGCATCAACCTCTTCATCGCCGGCGAAGCGGCGTCGGTCGAAGCCCTGCTGGAGCGCCTGCGGGCCATCCCGGGCCTTGAACCGCTTGAAGCAAAATACAGCCACACGGCGCAGCAGCCTTTCCGGCGCATGCTGGTGCGGCTCAAGCGTGAAATCATCGCCTTCGGCGTGCCGGGCATCGACCCTGCGCGACGCACGTCACCCAAGCTCTCTCCGCAGCAACTGAAGGCCTGGCTGGACGAGGGACGGCCACTCACGCTGCTCGACACACGCAACGATTACGAGGTGAAACTGGGCACCTTCGAGAATGCGCTGCCGGCCGGCGTGGACCATTTTCGCGATTTTCCCGCGGCGGTGGCCCGTTTGCCGGAGGAACTCAAGGACGAGACCATCGTCATGTTCTGCACCGGTGGCATCCGCTGCGAGAAAGCCGGTCCGTACATGGAATCGCAGGGCTTCCGCAACGTGCTGCAGCTTGAAGGCGGCATCCTCAAGTATTTCGAAGAATGCGGCGGGGCCCACTATCGCGGCGAATGCTTCGTGTTCGACCAGCGTGTCGGCGTCGACCCCGCGCTGCATGAGTCCGACGCGGCGCAGTGCTTCAAGTGCCTCTCGCCGCTGACCGCGGAAGAGCAGCGCGACGCGCGCTATGTCGCCGGCCGCTCCTGCCCGTGGTGCTACCGCAGTCCGGCTGAAGAAGCCACGGCATTGCTGCAACGACGCAATCACGCGATTCGCGAGGCGATGAGCCCATTGCCGGGCAGCCTGCCTGCCGATGTGTTCCGTCCGCTGCGCGTTCCGCAGGATTGCGATGGGTTGTCCGTGCTGGAGACCTTCGGTCGCCTGGTGGCACATCTGCCCGCCAGCTACTGGGAAACGGAATGTCGCGTCGGGAATCTGCTTGATTCGCGGCATCAGGTGCTTGGTGCCACGGCTGTCGTGCGCGCCGGCGACAGGCTGCTGCATCGGCAACCGCAGACCGTCGAGCCGACGGTGAACGGCGACGTCGCGGTGCTGTACGAAGACGAGGCGCTGCTGGTCCTGAACAAGCCCGCGCCCCTGCCCATGCATCCCGGCGGCCGCTACACGCGCAACACCTTGCAACACGTCCTGAACACCGTCTACCGGCCCCAGAAGCCCAAGCCCGCACACCGACTCGACGCCAACACCACGGGCCTCGTCATCGTGGCGCGCAACCGCCACTTCGCCGGCAGGCTGCAGAGCCAGTTCGCCGACGGCCAGGTGGGCAAGACCTACCTCGTGCGCGTGCACGGGCACCCGCAGGCCGACGGGTTCCAGTGCGATGCGCCCATCGGCAAGGAAGCTCGCGCGGCCGGGAAGCGCGAGGTCGATGAGCAGTACGGCGACGCGGCGATCACGGAGTTCGATGTGCTGCGGCGCTTGCCGGACGGCACGAGCCTGCTCGAGGCACGACCGCTGACCGGACGCACGAACCAGATCCGCATCCATTGTGCGTTCCTGGGCCATCCGGTAGTGGGCGATGGGGCGTATCAGGCGGGCTATGCATCGCCTCGGCTGACACGGGAACTGGACGAAGCGCCTTTGTGCCTGCACGCGTGGAAGATCCGCTTCGCGCACCCCGCGAGTGGTGAAACCATGACGTTCACGGCGCCGCCGCCAGACTGGGCCTGCTGAATACGGCAGGGTCTATCGCACGACCAATCGCGCTATCCTCCGCAAAACAGATAAGCCGGGGGTCGATGCCATGAGCCTGAAAGCGCACTCGTTGATTTGTGCACTGGCAATTTCAGCCGCATCTCTCGTCAACGCATCCGCGGTCGCGCATGCGGCGCCCGTGAAGGCGACGCGGTGGTCGGACCGTGCGAGCTGGCCGAACGGCAAGGTTCCGGCGGCAGGCGACAAGGTGAGCATCGCCTCGGGCAAGGAAGTGATCCTGGATGTCAGCCCTCCTGCGCTGG
>JBDLPS010000210.1:0-9248 GCA_039800965.1 Pseudomonadota bacterium
TGTGGATCGATGTCGGCACGCCGGAGCGTCTGGCCGAACTCGACGCCTTTCTGGCCACGTGCGAGGATTCCGCCCCCTCCCAGGATGGCGTGCATGGCTGACCTCAAAGGCATCGGCGTCGTCGTCGAGCCCTCGGCGCCCTTCGGCACCGAGGCGCGCAGCGGCGAGAAATACCAGACGCCCCAAGGCTTCACGGCGATCCGCGATGGCCAGAAGCCGCGCGATGCGGCGGCCCTCGGCGTCGGCGTGAACAGCAGTTCCGGCAAGCCGCGCTGGCTCAAGGCCCAGCCCGCGAGCGGCGAGGGCTATGACTTCGTGCGCCGCACGGTGCACCAGCACCGTCTCGCCACGGTCTGCGAAGAAGCCAAGTGCCCGAACATCGGCGAGTGCTGGAACGCCGGCACCGCCACCGTGATGCTGATGGGCGCCGTCTGCACGCGCGCCTGCCGCTTCTGCTCGGTCGATACCGGCAATCCGCGCGGCTGGCTCGACGCCGACGAGCCGGCCAACGTCGCCGAGAGCGTCGCGCTCATGCGGCTCAACTACATCGTGCTCACCTCGGTGAACCGCGATGACCTGCCGGACGGCGGGGCGGCCCATTACGCGGCCTGCATCCGCGCGATCAAGCAGCGCAGCCCGCAGACCGCTGTCGAGGCGCTGACCCCGGATTTCCAGGGCGTCCTGAAGGACGTCGAGACCGTCGTCGATTCCGGCCTCGAGGTCTTTGCCCAGAACGTCGAGACGGTCGAACGCCTGACCCACCCCATCCGCGACGCGCGTGCCGGCTATGCGCAGACGCTCGCCGTGCTGAAGCATGCGAAGGCTCGCCGCCCCGACGTGCTCACGAAGTCGAGCCTCATGCTCGGTCTCGGTGAAACACCGGAAGAGATCCTGCAGTGCATGGATGACCTTCGCGCCGTGAACGTCGACATCCTCACGCTGGGCCAGTACCTGCGTCCGACGCCGAACCACCAGCCCGTCGCGCGGTTCATCACGCCGGAAGAGTTCGAGCGTTACCGCGAAGAAGGGCTCCGCCGCGGTTTCCGCGAATGCGTGTCTGGCCCGATGGTGCGTTCCAGTTACCGTGCCGAGCAGGCGCTGGCCGGCAACAATGTCGGGCTCGCCAGTGGCGGCATCAAGGGCGGCTGATGGGCGACCGCCCGTGATACTGCGTTGGCTCGGGCGCGTCGATTACGAGCCCACGTGGCGCGCGATGCAACGCTTCACCGAAGAGCGCGGCCCCGATACGCCGGACGAGCTCTGGCTGCTCGAGCATCCACCCGTGTTCACCCTTGGCCTCGCGGCGGATCCATCCCATGTGCTGGCGCCGGGTGATATCCCCATCGTGCAGATCGACCGGGGTGGCCAGGTGACCTACCACGGTCCCGGCCAGCTCGTCGTCTACCCTCTGGTGGATGTGCGGCGCCTCGGCATCAGCGTGCGTGGCCTGGTGACGGCGCTCGAGCGCGCGGTGATCGATTACGTCGCGGGTTTCGGCATCACCGCGATCGGTCGCCGTGGCGCGCCCGGCGTCTACGTGGATGGCCGCAAGCTCGCGAGCGTGGGCCTGCGCATCCGTCGCCATGCGAGCTACCACGGCCTGGCGATGAACGTGGCGATGGACCTGGCCCCCTTCGCGCGCATCAATCCCTGTGGCATGGCCGGGCTGCAGGTGACGCAGTTGTCGGAGCTGGGTGGTCCCGCGGACTTGAGGACGGTGGCCGAGGCGCTCGGGCCGGGCGTGGTGCGCAGCCTCGAGGCCGCGGCGGCGCGAGGCGCCTAGAGCACCATCATCACGCCGTCCATCTCGCGCAGTTCCACGTGGATGGCCGACAGCTGGTCCACGTGCTGCACCACCATCAGGTAGGTGTAGGCCACGAAATTGGACTGTGCGGACGCCCTCACCGAGACACGCTCCGCCGCGAAATCGCCGAAGTGGCCAGCGAAGATCGAGTCCAGCCGCTCGCGCAGGCCATCGCTGGCGCGCGTGACCACCTTCACGGGGTAGTCGCAGGGGAAAGTGATCTTCTCCGGTTCCATCTAGTGCTTCTCCGTGCCGGATTTCTTCGAGGCGTCCGGTTCGCCGCGCCATTCGAGCAGCTTCAGGAACAGCCGCACGTTCTCCACCATCCTCACCGGCTCCCAGCCGCGCGCGTAGCCGTGCTTGGTCGACGGGTAGTACTCGTCGCGTGCCAGCAGCGGCAACGCCTCGCGCACGTCTGCCCAGGAGTTGGGATCCTTGCCGCGACGCTGCGCGAGGACCCGCGCATCCTCGAGGTGGCTGTAGCCCACGTTGTAGGCCGCCAGCGCGAACCACGTGCGGTCCGGTTCCGTGATCACGTCCGGGATCTGGTCCCGCACGCGGTTGAAATAGCGTGCGCCGGCGAGGATGTTCTCGCGCGCGTCGTTCCGGTCCTCCAGCCCAAGCTGTGTCGCCGTGTCCGGCAACAGCATCATCACGCCCACCGCACCGTCCGCCGATACCGCGGTGCGTTGCCATTTGGATTCCGCATAGCCGAGCGCCGCGAGGATGCGCCAGTCGGTACCGGTGGCCCGTGCCGCTTCCTCGAAGTGGGGCCTCAGGGCGGGCAGTTCAAGCTCGAAATCGCGCTGCAGGCGTTGCGACAGGACGAATTCGAACTCCGGGCTTTCAGGTGCCGCCGCCGCCAGCAGCGGTGCCAGGCCGTTGTTGTCGCGCAGCGCGTCGAGGAAGGCGTTCACGCGCTTGAGCAGGTCCGCCGCATCGCGCCCCACCAGCCAGCGGGCCTCGCGGGTCGACGGCAGCGTGAAGGCCACGGCCACGTCGGGATACAGGTGCTGCGCGTAGAGGAAATCGTTCGCATCCACCACCGCGTAGTCCGCCTTGCCATCCGCGACGAGGTCCAGCGGGTCAGCCTGGGGATGCGTGACCACTTCCCACTGCAGCGCGCGCAAGCCGCCCGAGCGCAGGGCGTCCAGGATCTGCACCTGCGGACTGTCCTTGCCAACGACGATGCGCTTGCCGACGAGGAGGGCGGGGCGGCGTATCAGGGTCTGTCCCCGGCGCCCGACCACGAGCTGCTCGATCTCCTGATAGCTCGAGCACTGGCGGCCGACCTTGCGCCAGGATTTGTCCGGCGTGAGCCCCGCGGCCACGATGTCCGCGCGACCGGACCTGAGTTCTTCGCGCAGCGCGGCCCGACTGGGCACCGTGTAGAGGTTCAACCGGACGCCCAGCGATTTGGCGAAGGCCAGTGCCAGCTGGTATTCGGCACCCTGCTGGCCGTGCGCGCCCTGGTAGTAGGTGGTCGGGCCGTTGAGGGTGGCGACGTTGAGCTGCTGGCGCGACTTGATCGATTCCAGCGCCGGCGGCCCCTTGCTGCAGGCCGCGAGCAGGGCCCCGGCGGCCACCATGGCCAGCGATCGCGTGCGCAAGGTCGCCATCATCAACACGTTTCGACCTCCCGCGGGCCGGGGCAAGGGCGCAAGGATATCAGGCTGGCCCCGTGGCCCGGGACGTGTACAATGCGGCCCCCACCGGAGAGGTGGCAGAGTGGTCGAATGTACCTGACTCGAAATCAGGCGTGGGCGCAAGCCCACCGTGGGTTCGAATCCCACCCTCTCCGCCAGTTCAGACAAAAAGCCCCCTTCATGGGGGCTTTTTGTTTCAGCCTCCCTGCCACCGCGTCGCCAGGATCCTCGCGGCGTCGTCCGCGGCGCGCCGTGGATCCAGTGCGGTTGCTGCGATGCCTGCCACCACGCGCGTGATGTCGTGGTCGACCTTGCCGGCCTTGCCCCAGGTTTCGCCGGTCGCCACGGTCATGTAGATCGAGAAGGCGTGGTGCCCGGTGCCGGGTCGCTCACCGATGACGTGCAGGATCGCGTGACGCCCGGCACGTCCGCCGAACAGTCGTTCGCCGATGCGGTATCCGGCGCGCACGCGGCCGCGTTCGATGACGATCTGCCCCGGCGCCACGCGCCGGCCATCACGCTGCAATGCTTCCCGCAGGCGCGAGAGGAACGCGTTGCGTTGCGCGGCATCGTTGAGGGCGAGGGCATTGAGTCCGTCCGACACCAGGATCTGCACGTCGTGGCGATCGCCCTGTGCCTGTCGCAGGGCGTCGATCGCTGCCACCGAGGCGTCGTCCAGCGTCTCGCCGCCACCGGGATGCAGGAGGTAGTCATCGCGGTTCCGTGCCTGCGTGCGCAGCATCACCGAAGCGGCCATGTCGCGCCGGAAGGCATCATCGAATTCGGCACGGATGCTGCGCTTGCCGTCGTCGTAGATGCGCCGGACGTCGTCCGCCAGCGTCGGCACCGCGTTGCCGGCGAGGAATACGCCCCGCGCCCTGACTGCGGCCATGCGGCGCAGCGCTTCGGCGCGGATCCTGCGTTCCGGCCGGACGTCCCCTTTGCGGCGGCGGTATTGCAGATATACCCAGGCGGTGTCGCCGAAGCGTGCGCCGGGCTTGCCCTGGGCGTCCAGCACGCCCAGTTCGCGGAAGAACGCTTCCATCCCGGGTTCGATGCGCAGGCCGAATCGTTCGCGCAGGCGCACATGGTCCGCGTAGGCGGTGGTGAGATAGCCCAGCATCGGGTCGATGCGCGTGGGCAGTGCCATCAGGTAGGCGGGTTGGGCCGGGGCGATGGCGTTCTGGCACCAGTCGAGGTCGTCGAGCGTCACGTCCATGTGCAGCGTCGAGCAGATGTCGAGGCCGATGCACAGGCCGTGCAGCTTGCCCATCACGAGGTCTTCGAGGCAGCACCGCACCAGTTGTCCGCGGGTGCGGAACACTTCCGGACCGATGAAGCCGGCCACGTCGTTCAGATGAACCCACGGCGGGCCGCCGCGGGCGACGGCAACGCGCTGCGCCAGCAGGCGGGCAAGTCCATACTTGCGCGATTCGTGCAGCACCATGTCCATGCCTTGCGCGTGCCCGTTGGTGCAGTCTGCGCCCTGGCCCGTCTCGAAATACAAGCCGTAGCGGCCCTTGCGCGAATCGGCATGGGCCAGCAGTCGCTGGAGCGTCAGGTCGAAGGTCGCGTTCGCTGCATCGCTGCCCGCGATGCTCTGGAACCACAGTGCGGTGCTGCCGGGCCAGCGGCTTTCGACCTCCGCCTGCACGTCGATGTGCGCGAGCACGCAGTGCGGCAGCCTCTCTTCGAGCGCGAAGCTGTGCAGGACTTCCTGCAGCGCGGCTTCCACGGCGTGCACCTGCTCCGGTTCGCTGCTGACCGGGTTCGTGCCGAGCAGCAGGTCGCCGACGGCATGCGACCACGCGTCGAAGACCTGCCAGCGGATGTCATCGGGGTTGTCGGTCGGCGAGTTCGGCTGGATGCGTGCGCCCAGGTAGCCTCGTGCACCGATGCGGGTGCCGGGCAGGGGATTGAAGAGCTTCGCCGAGACCGCGGTGAGTTCGGCGTTGTCCATCAGCTTCACGACGCAGCCGATCGCATCGCTGGAGAGTCCGCGCGCGATCGCCGCGATCTGCATGCCGTCGCTGGCAAGCAGGAAGGCCTTGAGTTCCCCGAAGGTCCACGACGAGGTGGTGCCATGCGCGCCGGCGTCCAGGCTGCCGCGCAGCGCCCGCTGCAGGTCGTCGTCGAGCAAAGGGTTGTCGTCGACGTCGCGCAGCAGCAGTGCTGCCAGCTGTGTCCGAGCCTTCGCCCGCTGCGTATCGTCCGCTGCAGCGAGGCCGGCGATGGCATCGCCTTCCTTGAAGTCGTTGGCCCATCCGAGGATGCGGCGGTCGAAGCGGGCGGCGTCGTCGGTGCCGGTGGCATGGACGACGGGAGCCATCAGGGCGAGGCTGCCGGCGAGCAGGCTCCGGCGCGACAGCGAGGGCGGCGCTGGCGTCGCCATGGGGGTCAGTGGTCCGACGTGCCGGTCGGTTCGACCGGATCCACGTGGGTCATCATATTGAGCACGGGGTGGCGTTCCATCACGCGGCGGCGCGCCTCGAAGGCGATGTCGTGGCCTTCGCGCACGGTGAGCCCGCCATCCACTTCGAGGTGCGCGTCGACGAGCAGAAGGTCGCCGGCCTTGCGCGTATGCACGTCGTGCAGCCCCAGAACGCCCGGCGTGGCCAGGATCTCGTCGCGGATCCGCGCGATCTCTTCTTCGGTCGCGGAGCGGTCGGTGAGGTCGTGGATGGCTTCCCACGCGAAGCGCCATCCCATCCGGCCGACCATCAGTCCGACGACCAGCGCGGCGATCGGGTCGAGCAGCGGCAGTCCCAGCAGGTTGCCGCCGATGCCGAGTGCCACGACCAGCGAGGAGGCGGCATCGGACCGCGCGTGCCAGGCGTTGGCGACCAGCAGGCTGGATTTCACACGGTGTGCGGCCGCCAGCATGTAGCGGAAGAGGCCTTCCTTGACGAGCAGCGCTCCCAGCGCCACCCACAGAGCGACGACATGCACCGATGCGATCGTGTCCGGATCGCGCAGCTTGCCGACGGCGGACCAGGCCATGCCGAGTCCCACCATCAGCAGCATCAGGCCCAGGACGAGCGAGGCTGCGTTCTCATAGCGGCGATGCCCATAGGGGTGGTCCGCGTCCGCGGCCTTGCCGCTGTGGCGCGCGGCCAGCAGCACCACAAAATCCGCGGACAGGTCGGACAGGGAATGCACACCGTCCGATACCAGGCCCTGCGAACCGGTCAGTACGCCCGCGACGACCTGCACGACCGTCAGCCCGAGGTTCACCGCGACGCTGGTCCAGGTGCTGCGCTGTACGGCTGCATCCTTGGCCGGATCGTGGTCCTCGTCCTCGTCGAGCCAGTCCTCGGGGTGTTCCATGATCGTCGCGCCCGGCCTACAGGACTTTGTAGTACCGGATCGTGTTGCCGAGTTCCGTGCGGCGGCCGACGCCGACGAAGCAGTGCTTCGCGAGCCAGTCATGCTTGCCGATCGGGGCCTCGAAGGTCGTGACCGTGCGGAAGTACACCTGCTCGAAGGTCGGTGCTTCCTTGGTGAGCCCGTGCGCGACGCGCTCGAATTGCTGCATGACCTCGGGTGTCCGGCCCCAGATGTAGCCGCGCGTCTGCAGCATGAAGCAGCTGCCGTCGTCTTCCTGCAGGAGGTAGCGGGCGTCCGCGGCCAGCACGCCGTCTTCGCGGAACAGGCAGAAGTCGCCACCGCTCATCGGCAAGGCCTTGCCCGCCAGCAGCGGGCCTTCGAATTCGCCGCCGTCGAGCGCCACCATGCCGCGACTGCCGCCGCTCGGCATGTGCTGGACCTTGGGCAGCGGACGGAAGCGCAGGCGTACTTCCAGGGCGAATTCCAGTTGCGGAGCGTAGGGGTCGTGCGGGGCGGTCATGGGTGTCCTGCTGCGGTCGCCGGTGTGGGAGGGCGCAACCGTACCATTTCGCGGCGGCAAGGTGCCTAGCCGACCGGTTGCGTCGCCGTTTTCATCATCCCGTCCAGGTCTGCCAGCAGCACGTCCGTGATGAGGCCGTCGATGTTGCCGCGCTCCCGTTGCGCCTTCATGAAGTCCGCGATCGCGCCGGCCGACAGGCCTTTGCGGTACGGGCGGTCCTGGGCCATCGCCTGGAACATGTCTGCCACCCGCAGCACGCGGGCCTCCAGCGGCAGCGCAGCCCCGTCCAGTCCGTAGGGATAGCCGCTGCCGCCGGGCGCCTCATGATGGTTGGCCGCCCAGGATGCGATGGATTCGAAGCCCTGGATCTTGCGCAGGATCTGCAGCGTCTGGAAGCTGTGCGTGTTCATCACGAAGCGCTCGTCCTCGTCGAGCGGCCCGGGCTTGTCGAGGATGGCGTCCGGGATGCGCAGCTTGCCGAGGTCGTGCAGCAGCGCGGCCATTTCCAGTTCGTCGCAGCGGTCAGGGTCCAGGCCCAATCGCTGTCCCAACGCGCGTGCCACGCGTGCCACGCCCTTCGAGTGTTCCGCCGTGAACGGGCTCTTGGCGTCGACGATCGTCGAGAAGACGCGCGCCAGCTGCAGCATCTCGGCGTGCGATGCGCCGATCGGGCGGCCCGATGCCATCATGTCCTGCAGGTAGCCCGCGAGGGCGGCCGGTTCGAGGTAGAGCCAGAAAGCCTCGTGCTTCGACACTTTCATGAAGATGTCGACCAGCTCCGGATCGAAATACGTGCCACGCCGGGATTCGATCTCCGCGCGGATCCGGCGCGAGTTCTGCAGCACCTGCCCGGTCGCGTAGTGGGGCGCCGCGATCGCATCGACGCGATCGACCAGCAGGATCAGGTTCGCCTGGCGCCGGACGGCGGCGCCGACGCCCTCGGCCAGCAGGTGGTCCCAGCGCGTGTGGTGGTAGCGGATCGGCAGCGCGAACGGCGCCAGCGGCCGGAAGTCCTTGAGCAGGTCGTAGCCGACGATCGCATGCTCCTGCGAGCCCTCCCAGTCGAATTCCGTGACCAGGTGCTGGTGCACCGTGGTCGTCGAGACGCCGACGTCGTGCAGCAGTCCCAGGTCGAAGAAGAACTGCACCTCGTCCTGCGACAGCCCGAGCGCCTTCGCGCATTCCGCTGCCATGACGCCCACGCGCTTGCCATGCGCCACGTCGTCCACGCCGACGAGGTCCAGTGCGTCGGACAAGGCGTACACCACCTGGCGAAAATCGGACTGGAACATCATGGCTCTCCCGGTGGGGCGGCCCCCGTCCCGGGGCCATTTCAAGACGTTCGCGGGGTCCGGGTCAATCTGGCATGCTCGGGCGAACGGGGGAGTACCAGAAATGACCGAGGAAATCCGGCGCCGACCGGGCCTTTTCGAGTACGGGCTGCTGGCCGTGCTCGTGCTGGCGATGATCGTGGACGGCCTCGACATGCAGTTGCTGTCGCTGGTTGCCCCGCTGATCCTGTCCGACTGGCACATCGACAAGGCATCGTTCGGTCCGGCCATGTCCGCCGCGCTCATCGGCATGTCCGCTGGCGCCGTCGCTGGCGGCTGGCTCGGCGATCGTCTCGGACGCAAGGCCGTGCTGGTGGCGTCGGTGCTCGTCTTCGGGGTGTCGACCTTGCTCGTGGCGCTCACGCATGGCATGCCCGCGCTGGTCGCGTTGCGGTTGGCAGGCGGCTTCGCCTTCGGCGCCACGGCGCCCAATACCATCTCGTTGCTGAGTGAATGGCTGCCGATGCCGCTGCGGGCCCGGGGCATCAGCCTGATGTCCATCGGCACGCCAATCGGCGGC
The DNA here is from genome assembly GCA_039800965.1 of Pseudomonadota bacterium. Classification (GTDB taxonomy): domain Bacteria; phylum Pseudomonadota; class Gammaproteobacteria; order Steroidobacterales; family Steroidobacteraceae; genus ZC4RG30. Next base: position 9,149 of record JBDLPS010000210.1, read on the forward strand.
ATGCTCGGCTCCGTGCTCCTGGCGGGACTTCTGCCCAGCCTGGGCTGGCGCGGCAGCTTCGTGTTGTTCGGGGCGTTCTCGCTGCTGATGGCACTGGCCG
>JBDLPS010000211.1:0-7260 GCA_039800965.1 Pseudomonadota bacterium
AACGACCCGAGGATCGTCGACATGATCGTCACCGGCAGTACGCGGATGAACTTTCCCGGGCCGCCGGGCAGCACCGCCAGAGGCAGGAAGGCGAATACCAGCGTGGCGGTGCAGCCGATGATCGCCTCGAAGATCTGACGCGTGCCGGCTAGGGCTGCCTCGGTCCGCGAATGGCCCATCCGCAGGTGCCGGGCGATGTTCTCGACGACGACGATAGAGTCGTCCACCAGCAGGCCGAGGGAGAGCACGAAGCCCGCGATCGTGATCTGGTTCAGCGAGTAATCCAGGAAGTAGAGCGATGCGAGCCCGATGGCCAGAGACAGAGGCACGGACAGCATCACGATGCCGGCGGCGCGCAGTCCGAGCGGCAGCAAGGTCAGCAGCACCAGCGCGATGGCGATGCCGAAATCTGCGTAGAGGCGCCCAAGTCGCCGGTCGACGTTCTCGCTCTGGGCAAAGCCGTGCTCCAGGCGGATGCGCTTGGGCAGGCCCTCGGCAAAATGCGAGAGGGCGGCATCGATCGCATGCTGCACCTCGATGACGTTGTAGCCATCTTTCTGGTTCGCGGTGACGAAGACGGCCCGCTTCCCGTTATAGCGCCCGACATGGTTCAGCGGCTGGTCGGACCACGCCACGTCAGCGACGTCGCGCACCTTTGTCACGTGCCCCGAGGACTGTGCCACGACGGTGTCGCGCACGGCCTCGAGGTTGCGGAAGGAACCGGAGGTCTGCAGGCTGAAACTGCGGCTGCCGATGTCGACGATTCCCGCCGGGATGTTCGCGTTTTCACTTTGCAGCGCCTGGACGACCTGTTGCGGCACCAGATGCAGTGCCGCCAGTCGATCCGGATCTACCGCCACCCGAAGTTCGCGCGGCGGATGGGCCCAGCGCTCGGCCGTGCGCACGCCGGGCACGGCCTTGAGCAGGTCTTCCAGCGCCCTGGCGTAGTCCTCCAGCTCCGAATACGGTGAGTCCGGGGAGACGAGCGCGACCTGCATCACGTTCACCATGGCGGGCGACATGCGCCGCACCTCGATGCGTGCTATTTCCGGCGGCAACTGGCCGCGCAGCGCGTTGACTTCGCGTGTCACCTCGTCGAATTTCTTGTCTGCATCCGCGTCCGCCTGGAATTCGATGCCGACGGCTGCGACGCCATCGATGATCGTCGTCTCCAGCTTCTTGACGTCGTCCAGCGCCGCGATTCTATCCTCGACCGGCTTGGCAAAAAGTCGCTCCAGATCGACCGGGTCTGCGCCGGGATAGATGCCGGTGACGAAGGCGGCGGGATACTTGATGTGCGGATCTTCCTCCCGCGGCAGGCTGGTGAAGGCATACCAGCCGACCGCAGCGAGGCACAGGAAGGCGACCAGCGTGAACTGATGGCGCCGGATGGGAAACTCGAGCAGCTTCACGGTGCGCGGATCGGGTCGCCGTCGTCGAGCCAGGCGGCGCCCGCCGTCACGACCTCATCGCCCTCGGAAAGCCCGCTGCGCAAGGCGACGCCTTCCGGCGTGATGAAAGCGACCTCGACGTTCCGTCGTCTGGCCTTGCCTTTGTCCACCACGAAAACGCTTGCCTTGCCGCCATCGGCGTCGATGACCGCAGCGACCGGCACGTAGACCAGCCGCCGGGCATTGCCCGCGGCTGGATGCAGTGTCATGTGCGCGACCATGCCGGTCACCAGCGGGTGGACATCGCCGGCGGCCTGTTCGATGCGGGCCTCGACCGCGAAGAGTCCGCTGCGTTCGTCGGCGGCCCCCGCGATATCCGTGATCCGCGCCGGCAGCACTGCATCGCGCCAGGCATCGAGCCGCACGTCCACGACATCACCGTGCCGGATGCGCACGACGTCACGGTCCGACAGCCCGGTGCGCACGATGAAGCCGCTGTCTTCGGCACCGAGCACGAGGACTGGCTGGCCAGGTGGCACCAGTTCCAGCGGCTCGGCGAGGCGTCGCAGCACGATCGCATCGCGCGGCGCGATGATGGCCGCGTATCCGCGGTTGAATTGAGCTGCACGCAGCTGGGCCCGCGTCACGTCGGCCTGGGTGCGCAGGTTCTGCAGCTGTTCGAGGGGGATGACCTGGTCGGCATGCAGCGCCTCGCCACGCGCGAGGTCGCGCGCGGCCTTGTCCGCCAGCTGTCGCACCTGCTCGACCTGTGCATCGATCTCCGCCGGATCGATCTGCGCGAGCAGCTGGCCCTGCCGCACACGCTCGCCGGCTCTTACGGAGAGCTTGCTGATGACGCCGCCGACCTTGAACGACAGCCGCATTTCGTCCTTGGCCATCACGACGCCGCTTGCGCTGAATGCCGGCACGGCTGGACCCCCGGAGGCTTTGGCGATTTGCACCAACGCCACGGTGGGGGGTGCATCGGATTCCCGGTGCCCGCAGCCTGCAAGGAGCAGGCCGGCGCACGCGAGCGCGGACAGGAGGGTGAGGCGGGTGATCATCGAGGCGGCCCTTCGGCATCGTGCCCGGGTGGCGGCAGCGTTCCGCTGCCGGTGGCATGGTCGAGCTCGGCACGGCAGGCGGCCAGTGCATAGCGGGTGACGTTCAGGTTGAGCTGCGCGCTGGTCAATGCATTGCGCGCATCGAGGAATTCCATCTGGCTGATCGCGCCTTCATCGCGCTTGCGCGCGGCGATGCGGAATGTGGCCGCAGCCGCTTCTTCACGCGCCTGCGCGGTGGCCAGCGAATCGTGCGCGGTACGCAGCCGGTCGACAGCCTGCTGCACCTCGAGCTGCACGCGTTGCAGCGCATCCTCGCGTTGCAGGCGGACGTCCCGCGCCGCCAGGCGCGCCTTGCCTGCTTCGGCGCGCGCTGCGCCGCCGTCGAACAGCTTCCACGTCAGCACCAGCGATGCAGCTACATAGTTGTAGCCGCTGCCCATTCGGTACTGCTCGCCCTGGGTCCCCGCATCCACGCCCAGTGCGAGTTGCGGACCCAGCGCGGCCCTGGCGATGCGTTGGCTTGCATCCGCCGCACGCCCCAGTGCGTCGAGCTGCTCCAGTTCGGGCCTCTGTCGCAATGCACTGTCGCGAGCGGCGCGCAGGTCTGTTTCCAGGGTGCCTTCCTGCGGGGCATCGGCCTCGTCAAGGGGCGTGTCCTGCGCCCGGTTGAGCAGGAAGTTGACGTAGGCCGCCGCCTGGTTTGCGGCGCTTTCCGTTTCACGCAGCTGTTGTTCGGCCGCAAGCCGCTCCGACCGCGCACGCAGCACCTGGTCCTGCGTGATGCGCCCATTGCGGAACAGGGAATCCGTGACGCGCTGGTTCTCGTCGAGCAACGCCAGCGCAGAACGCACGATGGCCGTCGCGCGGCGCGCCTTGAGGTACTGGGCATAGCCTGTGGTGACGTCGCGCAGCAGTTGCCGTGCGAAGGCCTCGCGCGCAAAACGTTGCACGCCGAGCAGTTCGCGTTGCGCGGCGACCGCAGCCGGGATCGCCGGTTGGTACAGGGGCTGACGCAGCGTGACGCGGGTGTCCTGCTCGCGTGGACGCTGGAACGCGAAGGACTGGTCGCCGATCGACGGGAAGCGCGGTGCCTGCCCCTGTGCCACCAGCAACTGGTTCAGCGTCTGGTAGGCAGGGTTGAGCAAGGCGCCGAGGGGGAAATCGATCTGTCGTCCGCCGTCCGCGCGCGTGTATCGCGCGTTCAGCGCGATCTCCGGGAAGTAGCGGGCCCGCACGGCGTCGAGTGCAGCCAGGCTTTCCTCCACCGCCATGTCCTGGCGTTGCAACGCCAGGTTGTCGCCCAGCGCGATGGAAACGTGCTCGCGAACCACTGCCTCGAACGATTTCGGCGCCGGCTGCGCCTCCGTGCAGGGTGCGGCGACAAGCAGGGCCAGCACCAGCGCCGTGCGCGGCGTCAGGCCCGTCATCGCTGCGTTCCCGCGAGCGAATGCAGTGCCAGGTCGAGCGCCTGCTGCAGCATGGCATCGGCCGTGAGGCCCCTCCGGTCCAGCAACGCCTGCTTCGTCGATGCGAGCTGGATGGCGCCGTGCATGAAACCCCAGAGCACCGTGGCGACGCCATCGGCGTCGCCCACATCGGTGCGCACGGAGCCATCCGCCATACCGGCCTGCAGGGCATCCGTCAGCATGCGATGTACCGCATCGCCAAGCGCGAGGCAGCTGGCGAGGTGGCTGCCTTCGGGTGCAGGCTCGATGTCGCTGCGGCGCGCGGCCTCGAAGCGGGCGAGCACTTCGAAGTACACCGGCAGTTCGCGGGCGAACTCCACATAGGCAAGGCCCATGCCTGCCAGACGATCCCGGCCGGTCGGTGCGGTGCCGACGACCTTGGCGAAGCGCTCGATCAACAGCTCCAGCGAGCGCGTGCAGAGCCCGAGCTGCAGGTCCTGGCGGTCATGGAAATAGACATAGAGCAGCGCGCGCGACAGCCGTGCCCGCTGTGCCACCTGGTCCATGGTGACCGCGTCGATGCCCGATTCGGCCGCAACCGCGGCTGCGGCGTCCAGGATCTCGTCCCGGCGGCGCTCTTTTTCTTCGCGACGTCGTTCTGCCAGCAGGTTCATGCCTGACAGGCTGCTGAATCATTGACACCTTGTCAATGTCAGCTTTTCGAGCGCTCCTTCGGGGCAAAGAGCGGCTGGAATTCGCCCGAAGCAGCCCATTGTTTCGCCGTCGACTCCAACCCGGCGTCCACGGCCCCCGCTGCGCCCGGTCCCGGTTTGCCGGGGCCGCTCGCCGTCCCGAGGCAGATCACCCCGATCAGGTGGTCGTCGCTCCCCAGCCCCAGTTCGCCCTTGAACTGCGCATCGAAGACGCCGGCCCCGGAGAAAAGGAAGGCCGCGAATCCCAGCGCATGCGCAGCGTTCAGCACCAATTGCGTCGCGCCCGCCGCCGCGAAAGCCTGCTCGATCGACGGCACCTTGTGCGTGGTGTCGATCTTTGCAGCCGCCACCACCAGCAAGGGGGCGCGGGCCGTCATGCGGTACTTCTCGCGATTCTGTTCGTAACGCGATGGGTCGCCCTGCTGGCGGGTGGCTGCCGCCGCCATGCGGTCGAAGAACGTGTCGTAATCCGGCTGCCGCACGATGAAGAAGCGCCAGGGCCGCAGCCGTCCGTGGTCCGCCGCGCGCTGGGCGGCCCCGAGGATCTGCCGCAACTGTTCGTCATCGGGCGCCGGGCCTTTCATGAAGGCACCGGCGAGCGAGCTGCGGGACAGGAGACTGTCGATGGGTGATGTCATGTTGCTGCCCGATCAGTCCCTGAAATTCTCGAACTGCAGCGGCACGCCGACGTCGTCCTTGCGCAGCAGGGCGATGACGGCCTGCAGGTCGTCGCGGCTCTTGCCGGTGACCCGCACCTTGTCGCCCTGGATCTGCGAGGTCACTTTCAGCTTCGAGTCCTTGATCAGCTTGTTCACCTTCTTGCCCGACTCCTGGTCGATGCCATGCTTGAGCACGACCGTCTGGCGGGCTTCGGCGATGTTCTTCTCGACGTCCTTGGTCTCGATGCTGCGGGTTTCGATCCCGCGCTTCACCAGCCGCATGATCAGGATGTCGTGCATCTGGCGCAGCTGCGGCTCGGCCTCGGCCTTCAGGTGGACGACGAATTCCTCCTTGGGGTCGCGGTCGAAGCTGCACTTCTTGCCGCGGAAGTCGAAGCGCTGCGCGAGCTCGCGGTTGGACTGGTCCACGGCGTTGGTCAGCTCGTGGCGATCGATCTCGGAAACGACGTCGAAGGAGGGCATTGCGGGGTCCTCGGGGCGGGCCGGCGGGGCGTCGGCAGACGGGGCGCCAAGTGTACGAAACCGCGGGGATTCCCGCCCTTGACGGGGCGTCGGGGCCGTCGCCATACTCATCCAATGATCGCCAAACACGCCTCCGTACGCTGGTGGTGGCCGCGCTCCTGACGGAGTGGGGCACTGGGCGTCATCGCGATCTACTAGATTTCCGATTTCCCGAACCAGAACCCATCTCCGGCGCAAACCGGGATGGGTTTTTTGTTGCCTTGAGGAATACGTTCTGAAAGCACCGTTCGACATCGCAGGGGACCTGGATACGCCTGTTTCGGCCTTCGCGAAGCTGGCGGCGTTCAATCCGCGCTTCCTGCTGGAAAGCGTCGAGGGCGGGGAGCGGCTGGCGCGCTACTCGTTCATCGGCTTCGGCGAGGGTCTCGAGGTCCGGCTCACACCGGAGGGCCTGACGGTGGGCGACGAGCGCCACCCTGTCCCGAAGGACCAACAGGAGCTGCTGGACCAGTTGCGCCGCGCACTGGCCCGCGCGCCCCGGCCGCTGCCCGAAGTGCCGGGCGTGCCGCTGGCGGGTGGTCTGGTGGGCTTCACCTCCTACGAGGTGGTCCGCTTCTTCGAGAAAATTCCTGCCGAGAACGTGCCGTCATCGGCGCCGATCCTCCACTACGTGGCGCCGAAGTCGCTGCTGGTCTTCGATCACCTGACGCGGGGTATCGCGCTGCTGCATGCGGGCACGGAAGCCGAGCGTCTGGCCCTGCGCAGCCAGGTCATCACCGCGCTGCGCGGCCCGCTGCCGGCGATCCGCAAGGGCGGGCGCTTCAGCGACCCGCAGGTTTCGCTGACGCGCGAGGCCTACATGGCGGGGGTTCGGTCAGCGCAGGAATACATCGCCTCGGGCGATGTCTACCAGCTGGTGCTTTCGTCGCAGTTCACGGGCACGCACGACCTCGACCCCTTCCAGGTCTATCGCGCGCTGCGGCTCATCAACCCGTCGCCCTACATGTACTACGTGAAGCTCGGTGGCATCGAGGTGGTGGGATCGTCGCCGGAGGCGCTGGTGCGCCTGCACGGTGGCAAGGCAGAACTGCGTCCCATCGCGGGCACGCTGCCGCGCATGGCGGACACGGAGGCCGATCAGGCCAACGAGCGCCGCCTGCTGGCCGATCCGAAGGAAAACGCCGAGCACGTGATGCTGGTCGACCTCGCGCGCAATGACCTCGGTCGCGTCGCGAAGGCGGGCAGCGTGCACGTGAAGCCCTACCGCGCGATCGAGCGTTACAGCCACGTCATGCACATCGTGAGCGGCGTGCACGGCGAGATCGCCCCGGGCAAGGATGCCTTCGACCTGTTCGCCGCGACCTTCCCCGCGGGCACGCTGGTCGGTGCGCCGAAGGTGCGCGCGATGCAGATCATCGAGGAGCTCGAGCCCGTGGCGCGCGGCCTGTACGGCGGCACGATCGGCTACTTCGGTGCGCAGGGCGACATGGACCAGGCGATCACGATCCGCACGATCGTGTTCGAAGGCGACCGCTACAGCTACC
>JBDLPS010000212.1:0-2653 GCA_039800965.1 Pseudomonadota bacterium
TTGCGGCCTGCGCCCCCGCGCGCGACACCGCCTTCACTGCAGAAGGGGACAGCCCCGATTCCACCCAGTCCATCATCGGCGACAGCAGGTCCACGCGGTCCGGGCCTGGCCCATTCCCGCAATGATAGACGCCCGGCAGCATGTACAGCTTGAGCATATCGCCACTGCCCGCGCCGAGGCGCTGCCGCAGGCCTTCGTAGAGCTTCACGGTGCCGCCGGCCGGCACGCCCGCATCACCCCAGCCATGCCAGAGGATCAGCTTGCCACCCGCCTTCCTGAACGCGGACAGGTCCGGGTCCACCGCACCGATCACCGAGGACACGCGCGTGTAGGCCGCAGCGGTCTTGCGATCGAACTTCACCGTCCAGAGATCGAAGTCCTTCAGCGGCGGGCTGCTGGCGACGTAGGAGATGAAGCTCGTCGCGAAGTAACGCGAACCGGGCACCTGCTGGTTCCAGGTGAGCTCGCTGCCCGGCGGTGCACCGAAGTAGAGCGGCTTGCCCTGCTCATCAACAGGACCGCTGTAGAGCGCCTTTGCAGCCGCGAGCTGTTCGGGCGTCAGCCCCACCGTCGACAGATCCAGCTTGCAGGCCAGCGGGTCTGCGATCACGCCGCCCGCCGTCAGCGGACAGGCCTTCAACTGTGCGTCATACAGGCGCTTGAGATCCGCGTCGCTGAACACCAGCGAGCCGTCGCGACGCGAAAGATTGCGCACCAGCCAGGCGTGGTAGAGCGAGTTGTTCATCGCGACGTTCACGACCGGCGCACCCGCGACGATGCCATCGAAGTCCTTCGGATAGCGCATCGCGGCGACCACGCCTTCGCGGCCACCATCGGAACAGCCGGAGAAATAGCTGTATCGCGGCGCCTGTCCGTAATAGCGCTTGGCCAGCGCCTTCGCGGCCTGGGTCACCACATGCACGGCGCGATGGCTGTAATCCGCGAGACCCTGCGGATTGCCCGCGGCCCAGAGCGTGTCGTTGCCGACGGACGCATGGCCCAGATCGCTCGTCACCAGGGCCATCTCGCCGCGGTCCGTCGCCGTGCAACGCTCGGCTGCCTGCACGCGGATGTTCACGCTGCCGCAGAAGCCGCCGCAGCCCGTGTAGAGCAGGCGCTGCTGCCATTTCTCGACCGGCAGGCGCAGTTCGAAGCGCACCTGCGGCGCGACGTAACCCTTCAGCACGCAGAAGGGATTGCCATCGACCACCATTTTCGCGGCGGACTCGATGCGCGCAGGCGTGCCGTCATCGAGCGCGATGGCCTGGCTGGCCAAGGCTTCGCAGGCCATCACCGGTGCAACCGCTGGCAGCGGTTTGCCTGCAGGCGTGGGCGTCGACAGCCCGTCGAAGTCGAGCCAGGCAATGCGATTGCGCGCGCCGTCCGCCACGTACAGTCGATTGACCAGTCGCGCCGGCGGTTCGCGATCCGCACCCGCAGACAGGCCCACGCCGCGCGCACCTGCGGCCAGCGTCTGTTCGGTGACCACGCCCTGCATCGTCACGCGGCCCAGCTTCTCGCCCCGCGTGTACCAGACAGCGCCGTCCGGACCCGCGGCGATATTGACCGCCGAAGGCCCACCGGCGGGCATCGCGTACTCGCTGATCCGGCCGTCGACCGTGATTCGCCCGACGCGGTTGCCATCCGTGTTGATGCCATCCATGCCGCCAGAAAGCTCCACGAACCACAGCGCGCCATCGGCACCCACGGTGATGTCGCCGGGGCCCGAGTTCGGACGCGGCAAGGTGTATTCGGTGATCACGCCCGCTGGCGTGATGCGGCCGATCTTGTTGCGGCGGTATTCGGAGAACCAGATGTTGCCATCCGGACCCGCGGCCAGCGCGCGCGGCCCGGCATCCGGCGTCGGCACCGGGAATTCGGTGATGACACCGGCCGGCGTGATGCGACCGATCTTGTTGCCCGTGAACTCACCGAACCAGATGTTGCCGTCCGCGCCCAGTGCGATCGCACGCGGGTGGCTGTCCGGCGTCGGGATGTCGAACTCTGTGATTGCGCCCGCAGGCGTGATGCGGCCGATGCGGTTGCCGTCGTGTTCCGAGAACCAGAGATTGCCGTCACTGCCTCGCGAGAGGATGCGCGGGCCGCTGCCCGGCTTCGGCAACGCAAATTCGACCAGCTCGCCACCGTCGGCATTCATGCGCCCGATGCGGTTGCCGCTGCTCTCGGTGAACCAGACTTTCCCGTCATGGGCCAGGACAATCGTCGTCGGCCCGCTGTTCGGCTGCGGCAGGGCCACGCCCTGATCGGCTGCCGCGGCCTGGCACGCGGCACCCAGCGCCAACACGAACCCCATCATCCGGACTGTGTTCTTCACGCCCCACCCCGATCCTTGTTCTTGTCAGCAACCCGGGGACCATACGCTATCCTCGGCGTCCCTAGACTGCCACGGCAGTCGCCGCCAAGGACGTCGATGTTCCGTCGATCCCCATTCGCAGCCCTCGCTTGCCTCGCCCTGACGGCTGCGCTTGCCGCGCCGGTCCAGGCCGCGTGCACCCGCGCTTCGCTGATGAGTGCCGTGGACCGCTACCTCGCCGCCCAGGGCATGGGCGATCCGGAGTCACTGCCGCTCGCGCCCAAGGCGGCCTATGCGGAGCAGAACCAGCCCGCGGACCTGCGCAAGGGAATCCTGACG
>JBDLPS010000213.1:0-8998 GCA_039800965.1 Pseudomonadota bacterium
AAGGCCAAGGATCTCCTGCGCGCGGCCTTCGATGCGGCCAAGCTCCCGGCCGAGATCGAGGTCTATGCCGGTGCGATGCACGGCTGGTGTGCGATCGACTCGCAGGTCTACAACAAGGACCAGGCCGAGAAGGCCTGGGGCAAGATGCTTGCGATGTTCAAGAAGGCGCTGGTCTGAAGGCCTGAGGCGCTCAAGGACGGCCGGCGGACCGGGGTCTCAGGCCCCGGCGCGCCGCCGGTCGTGCTCCCGGATCGACACGATGCGTCCTGCATCGCGATCCCACAGCAGGTAGTCCAGATGGTGCGGCACTTCCGCCAGTCGGATGCGACGCACATCGGTGAACAGCTGCGCGTTGCGCTGGTGACATTCCCGCAACCGGTACAACGGGATCGATGACGAGAGATGGTGCACGTGGTGATAGCCGATGTTGGCCGTCACCCAGTTGAGCCAGCCCGGCAGCACCAGGAAGCTCGTGCCCCGCAACGAGCCGGCATCGACATCCCAGTGCGCGCTGTCGCTCGCGTAGGAACCCTCGAAGTTGTGCTGCACCGTGAACAGCGCGATACCCGCGCCACCGGCAATGGAAAGCGCGCAGAGATAGGTGGCGAAGAAGGCGCCGGGCAGCTGCCAGGCGAGGCCCCACAGCGCCAGCAGCACGATATTGTTGCCGGTCATGTGGCGGTACTCCCGCCAGTTCTTCCACAGGCGGGATTGGTGCGATGTGAAACCACCGCGACCGCGCAGCACCTGCCAGACCATGGCGAGGTTGCCTCGCAGCCAGTTGAAGCGCGGATTGAACGCCAGGTAGATGAAACCGCCCAGCGGGGCGAGCGCCATGGAGCGGCTGCCGCGCCATCGTCGCCGCTGCGCATCCGTCAACGCGTCGTACTCCGCGGTTGACAAGGTCGTCAGCGGGCCGCGAAAACGTTCCCAATCGCCATTGGTCTTGTGGTGGTAGGCATGGCGCTGCGACCACACGTACTGCGGCATCCCCGCCAGTACCCCGAACAGGAAGCCGAAAGCCTTGTTCAGCCTGCGGGAGCGGAACAGGCTGCCGTGCCCGCTGTCGTGCATCAGCGAGAAGACCCGGATGAACACCAGGGTGAGCGGCACGCCCAGGGCGGCTGCCCATCCAGGATGGGGGCCTGCCAGCAGGGCCATGGTGGCGAAGAGCGCTGCAAGCGGCACCAGCGTGGTGGTTGCCTGCCAGAGGCCCTGGGCATTGGTCGGTCGCGCGTACTCCCGTACGAGCCGGCGCTTTTCATGCGCGAAGGAAATCGTCGACACAGCCATGCATCTCCCTGATGCGCGTCTTTCGCGCGCTCCTCGGCATCCTACGGGACGGTCACCGCCCACGTACTAGGCAAACATCCATGTTGGGTTCATGCTTGCGTGTCATGAAAACCACACAATTCGCCCTGTGGCTTGCCGTCCTGTCTGCCTTGACCGCCTGCGCCGGCAAGGCACCGACCGCGACCGCTCCGGAGGCGCCTCCGTTCAAACCGGTCGCCAGCATCATCGACATCATGGCCGGTCAGGTGGATCCGGCCGCCGACTTCATGTGGGAGTCGGTGGCTACCGTGGTCGACGCCAAGGGCACGACGGAACGCGCGCCGAAGTCGGACAAGGAATGGGCCGAAGTGCGCCGCCAGGCGCTGTTGATGATCGAGGGCGCGAACCTCCTGATGATGGAGGGCCGTGTCGTCGGTCGCCCGAACCAACCGCGGGAAAATCCGCCAGGTGCGGGCGACCTCACGCCGGAGCAGTCATTGGCGGCCATCAAGGCGGATCGCAAGCGCTTCAACGCCTTTGCGCTTGCGCTCGCCGAGACCGGCGATCAGGCACTGCAGGCGATCGACGCCCGGGATACGGACAAGCTGCTCGAGGCGGGCGGTGACATCGACGAAGCCTGCGAGGCCTGCCACAAGGTGTTCTGGTATCCGCAGGGTGGCACCCCGGGAGCGGGCAAATGAGCCACGGTCCGGACCCCGGCGTGAAGTACCACGAAGCGCTGCATCGTCATCCCGCCCGCACCGAAGGCGGCAAGGACGTGGAGATCCTCGAGCGGGTCACCTTCGAGCGTCGGGTCGCCGCCGACGGCAGCCTGGCGGATGCGCGGGAGGTCAGCCGTCGCTTCGATCTGCGGACGGGCGAGAGGCTGGATCCACTGGGTGGGGACGATTTCGTGCTGGTCGTGGGTGGCGAGCGCGTGAAGGTGCTGCGCGACGCCTGAATCGTCCCGTCCCGCCGTGGGTCAGCGCGGCGGGAATTTCTCCATGACGGATTGCGCGGAACGTACCGCCCGCACGCCGGAGCGTTCGAGGTCCGCGGCGCCCAGGACGTCGGCCGACACGCCGTGCCAGATGGGTTTCTTCGTTGCGTCCAGTACGTCGATCGAGAGGCGACCTTCGATGTCGCTGCTCACGTTCAGTCCCATGTCGTGGCCGTAATACGGCCAGCCCCAGTTCCACGGACGGTAGAGGGTGTCCGGAAACACGGTGCCGCTGAGCCTTTCCCGCGTTCCGACGCCATAGGCGATCGTGAAATCCGCCGTTTCGCGGGAGCTGGCCTTCTCGAAGCCGCGGGAGGCAAGCGTCGCCTCGATCGCCTCGACCACCCTGCGTCGGTTGAGCAGGCTCAAGGGTTTGTCGCCGTCGCCGGGCTGGAAGAGCGGGTCATCGGCGAGCCAGGCGTAGCGGTGCAGCCGGGCGAAATCCGCAGACGGGTCTGCGTCGGTGCGGGGCTGGGGCGTGGCACAGGCGGCCAGCAGGACGAGGGCGAGCGTCGCGAGGATTCCGTGCTTCATGGTCCTGACCTCAGGGCGATTGCCGTTTTGTATCACGTTACGTCGGTGCGCAGCGCGGCCTTCAGCACGGTCGCCAGATCGGCCAGCAGGGCGGAGAGTTCCCCCGCCATGACGGTGAAATCGATGTCGAACTGCTCGGCGGAATTGGCTTCGCTGCCATCGTCCGGGAGGTCCTTGTCGAGCTCGAGGAACTGGACGCGCTTGAGCTGGAGCTTGTCGGTCATGACGAAGGAGACGCGGCTGCTCCAGGTCAGGCCGAGCCGTGTCGGCGCCAGGCCGGACTTCAGCGCGTCGTCGAGCACGCGGTCGTCCACGGGATGATGGGCGTAGCGCACCACGGCGCGGGACTTCACGACGCCCTTCAGCTCGATGTCGTCGTCGATGTTGAACGGCGAGGGTGCGCCACCGGCCGTCAGCCAGGCGATCATCGAAGCCTGGGGAGAGCGTTCCGGGTCCAGCGGCACCACGGCAAAACTGCCGAGGGCGTCGCGGAGGGTCTCGAGCATCTCTTCGGCGCGGTTGCCACCGGCTGCGTCCACGACGAACCAGCCATTTTCGGGATCGATCCAGGCGCGCGTGATGCGTCGCCGCGAGAGCGCCCGAGCGCGAAGTTCCTCCGAGACCTGGAAACGGATGTCCCGCAGCTGCTTGCGCCCCACCGGGAAGCCCTGTTCCGCGGCCTGCTTGTCTGCCTTTTCCTGTGCGACCTGCCGGATGATGGATGTCGGCAGGAGCTTCTGTTCGACGCCCAGGGCAATCAGCTGCTGCCGCCCCACCGTGTAGACGAGGCGCTCGTCGTTCGTGACCTTGAGGAAACCCCGGCTGCTCATTTCGAACGGCCCGCAGGGCTTCAGGCGCCGGGTGATGAGCTTTTCCTCTAGATCGACGGGAGACATCGACCAGTCGGCGGGCAGGCGGTAGACGGCGAGATTCTTGAAGAACATGCGCGCAGCGTCGGAAGACCGGTGGGAAGGGGGGCGCAGTATAGCGATGACGGCGTGGGCCGTCGGGGACGGAATCATCCGGATGCCCTAGAATTGCACCGTTGGAGTGCATCCCGTTCCTGACCTAGCTGAGAGCCCGCCCATGCCCAGATCACCCCTGTGCCGTGTCCTGCTGCTGGCGTGCCTCGCCGCCCACCCGGCCATGGCGCCGGCGGCCGTCGATCCGCTGCTCGTGAAGATCGAACCCGGCCAGCGCAAGACGGTGGGGATCAAGGTGGAGCCCGTTCGGGTGGCCGAGGCCGGTGACGCCGGCAGCGGTGCGGCAGGGCTCAGGCTCCCGGGTCGCGTTGTCCTGCCCAACGCGCGCCAGGACGTCCTGATCGCCAACGTGGCCGGTCGCGTGGAAGCCGTGCTGGTCAACGCTGGAGACAGCGTGCGGGCCGGTCAGCCGCTGCTGCGGGTCCACAGCGGCGAGTTGCTTGCCCTGCAGCGGGCGTACCTGGCGGCACAGGCGCAGGCCGGCGTCGTAGCCCTGCGCGTGGCACGCGACGAGGCGCTGTTCAAGGACGGTGTCATTGGCGCCAGCCGTGTCGAGACGACGCGTGCCGACGGCATGCAGGCGCAGGCAAGCCTCCGGGAGCAGCGTCAGCTGCTGCGCATCGGAGGCATGACTGATGCCGCCATCGATGATCTGAAGTCCGCCGAGGCCATGACGCCCTTGCTGCCGTTGGCAGCGCGCCATGCGGGTCGCGTGCTGTCGCTCGATGTACGTGCTGGCGATCGCATCGAGGTTGGTGCGCCCTTGGCCACGGTTGCCCCCCTTGATGAGCTCTGGGTCGACCTGCAGGCCACGCGCGACCAGGCCGCCCAGCTGGCGGTCGGGGACCAGGCGCGTCTGCCGGGCTGTGCGGTGACGGGGCGCCTGATCGCTGCCGGCATCCAGCTCGATGCCACCAGCCAGACGACGTCCGCCCGGGCCCGTTTCGAAGGCGCCGGCCGCTGCGTGTCGCCCAACCAGTATGTCCAGGTGACGGTATCGGCTGCCACGCCGCCGCAGGGCGTGCTGAGCGTTCCGGCCAGCGCGCTGTTCCATCACGGTGGCCGCGATGCAGTCTTCATCGAGCAGGGCGATGCCTTCCGTGTCGTCGACGTGAAGATCGAACGCCACCAGGGTGATCGCGCCTGGCTGCGGGCCGATGCGCTGCGTGACGCCAAGGTCGTGACGGCCGGTGTCGCGGCACTCAAGGGTCGCTGGCAGGGGCTCGGATCCGGCGCCGGCGTGAAGGGTACGGACTGATGCTGGCCCGGCTCATCGCACTGGCGCTCTCGCAGCGCCTCATGGTGCTTCTGGCGACCGTTGCGCTGGTCGGTGCGGGAGCGTGGGCCGTATACGGTCTGCCCATCGACGCTTACCCTGACATTTCCAATACGCAGGTCAAGATCATCATGAAAGCCCCGGGCATGACGCCCGAGGAGGTCGAGACCCGCATCACCGCGCCGATCGAACAAGAACTGCTCGGGATTCCCGGGCAGACCATCCTGCGTTCGAAGTCCAAGTACGCCATCGCCGACATCACGCTCGATTTCGTCGATGGAACGGATATCTACTGGGCGCGGCAGCAGGTCAGCGAGCGGCTTTCGGGCGTGCTGCCGAACCTGCCGTCGACGGCCAGTGGCGGCCTGGCGCCGATCAGCACGCCGCTGTCGGACATGTTCATGTTCACGCTGGAAGGCCCTCAGTCGCTGGAGGAAAAGCGCACGGTCCTGGACTGGACGCTGCGGCCGCAGTTGCGCAGCCTTCCGGGCGTCGCGGACGTCAACGCGCTCGGCGGCATGGTGCGCAGCTTCGAGGTCGTGCCCGACATCGAGGCGCTGACCGCGCGGGGCCTCTCGTTGACGCAGCTGCAGGAGGCCCTCAAGACCAACAATCGCAGTGACGGCGCCGGCCGACTGCAGGACCAGGAGGAAACCTGGCTGCTGCGGGCTGACGGCGACGTGCGCAATCTTGATGACCTCCGGGCGATCGTCGTCACGGAGCACGACGGGCATGTCGTGCGGGTGGCGGACGTGGCCCAGGTGCGCATCGGCGCCTTGACGCGCTACGGCATGGTGACGCGAGACGGCAAGGGCGAGGCCGTCGAAGGCCTTGTTGTCGGACTTCGCGGCGCGAATGCCCAGCAGCTGGTGAAGTCCGTGCGCGCGAAGCTCGACGAGTTGCAGCCGAGCCTGCCGGCGGGCCTCAAGGTGGTGACTTTCTACGACCGTGGCAGCCTGGTCGAGCGCTCCATCTCGACAGTCGTGCATGCGCTGGGCGAAGCCAGCCTGCTGGTCGTCGTGTTGCTGTTCCTGTTCCTCGGCAACCTTCGCGCTGCAGTTGCCGTGGTGCTGATCCTGCCGCTCGCCTCGCTCGCGACCTTCATCGCGATGCATTTCTACGGCCTGTCCGCGAACCTCATGTCGCTCGGTGGACTGGCGATCGCCATCGGCATGCTGGTCGATGCGGCCGTCGTCGTGGTGGAGAACGTCGAGGCCCACCAGGGCGAGTCGCGTGCCGGCCCCGGCCTCCCTCGGTTGCATGTGATCTATCGCGCTGCCGCCGAGGTCGCGGTGCCGGTCACGTCGGGCATCGCCGTGATCGTCATAGTGTTCCTGCCCCTGCTGTCCCTGCAGGGGCTTGAAGGCAAGCTCTTCGGTCCGGTCGCGCTCACCATCGTATTCGCGCTGCTGTCGTCACTGGTGCTCTCCCTGACCGTCATACCGGTCGCGACCTCCTACCTGTTGGCGGACCAGCACTCGGGCACGCCGCGATTGGTCGCCTGGCTCGAATCGCGCTACGGGCGACTGCTGGAGTGGACGCTCGCGCGGGACAAGCCGGTTTATGGCGTCGCGGTCGGTTCGATGCTGCTGGCGATGGTACTGTTCCTGTTCGTCGGCAAGTCCTTCATGCCGACGATGGACGAGGGTGACATCGTTATCCAGCACGAAAAGCTCCCTTCGATCGGTCTTGTGCGCTCTGCCGAAACGGACCTGGCGATCCAGGGAGCCGTGCTGGCCGAGGTGCCGGAAGTCGAGCATTTCATTTCCCGCGTCGGTTCTGACGAGCTCGGGCTCGATCCCATGGGGACGAACGAAACCGACGGTTTCGCCAAGCTCAAGCCGCGTGATCAGTGGCGAAGGCCGGACAAGGAATGGCTGGTCGACCAGATCCGCAAGGTGACCGACCGTTTCGCCGGCGTGAACGTGAGTTTCACGCAGCCGATCGAGATGCGCGTTTCGGAACTGATCTCCGGCACGCGGGGTGATCTCGCCATCAAGGTCTACGGCACGGACATCGCTGCGCTGAACGGTCTTGCCAGCCAGGTGACCGGAATCCTGGAGGGTATCCGCGGCAGTCAGGACGTCACGGCCGGTCTCAACGAGGGCGTCCAGTACCTTCAGATCCAGATAGACCGCGTGGCCGCGGGTCGTGCGGGGCTTTCCGTGGAGGCCGTGCAGGACGATCTGCGGGCTCTTGTCGAGGGCAAGCAGGCGGGCGTTGTCATCGAGCAGGGAAGGCGCCTGCCGCTGCTCCTGCGCGGCGGCGATGGCATCAACGCGGGACCGGAAGCTTTCGCTCAGGTTCGATTGCCTGTCGCGCCGGGCCTCGCGCTGCCATTGTCGCAGCTTGCCCGGCTGGTGCCGGTAGAGGGGCCCGTGCGCGTCGAGCGCGAGAATTCGCAGCGCATGGTGGTGATCCGCGCCAACGTCAGGGACAGGGACCTGGTGGGCTTCGTGGACGAGGCGCGGGCGAAGGTCGCTGCCGAGGTGAAGCTGCCTGCCGGCTATCGCATGAGTTGGGGCGGCAGTTTCGAGAACCAGCAGCGGACGGCTGCGCGGCTGGCGGTCGTGGTGCCCATCGCGCTCGCGCTGATCTTCCTGCTGTTGTTCGCCACTTTCGGATCGGTGCGGCAGGCGACGCTGGTGTTCGCGAACATTCCCTTCGCGCTCGTCGGCGGCGTGTACTCGCTCGCACTGACGCGCGAATACCTCTCTGTGCCTGCGTCGGTCGGTTTCATCGCACTGATGGGCATCGCGGTGTTGAACGGTCTGGTGATGATTACCTACTTCAACCAGCTCCGCGCGCGCGGCCTCGGCGTGGACGAGGTGGTGCGCCAGGGCGCGCTGCGCCGACTGCGTCCGGTGCTCATGACGGCCAGCATCACCGCCTTCGGGCTCGTGCCGCTGCTGTTCGCCTCCGGCCCCGGGTCGGAGATCCAGCGCCCGCTGGCAATCGTCGTCATCGGCGGCCTGCTGAGCAGCACGGCGCTGACGCTGGTGCTGCTGCCGAGCCTGTTCCGCCGCTTCGGCATGAGGACCTGACATGGATTCGCGTTACGACTGCCAGTTGCATCTGGCGTTTCCCGTCGAGGTCGAGGAAGAGCTCATCGATATCCTGCGCGCGGAATCCGCGCTGGTCAGCGGCTTTTCCATCCTCCCTGCGGAAGGATTCGGCGCCGGTGCCCGCCTGGCCTCGACGATGGAGCAGGTGCGTGGACGCGCTCGCCGTCGGCTCGCCCTGGTGCTGATGCGGCAGGAGCAGGTGCCCGCACTGCTGGACGCGCTGCGTGCGCGGCTTCGCAGTCCGGAGATGGCCTGGTGGACCGTGCCTGTCTCGGGATTCGGGAGGTTTGCCTGATGCGCGCGGCGATAAACCTGGTTCTGGCCAGCTGTGGCCTGTTGGCAGGCGCCTTCGCCGCCGAGGCGCCGTATCCGCCGATGCTGCCGCCCGATACCGTGGCACGCCAGGCCCTGATGCGTTCGGCGGGCGTGCTGGTCGGTCAGGAGCAGCTGGCCATCGGCCAGGCGCGCAACAAACGCCTGCGTGCCGGTCCTTACGAGTGGGAGGCGGCGGTGATGACGCAGGACCGGAAGGAACCCACCGGTCTGCGCTATTCGGAGCAGCAGTACGAGCTGTCGCGTCGCTGGCGCCTGCCGGGCAAGGGGGTCCTCGATCGCCGCATCGGTGCTGCAGCGCTTGAGGTCGGGGAGAATGCCTATGCCGACGCCTGGCACGAGTCCGCACGCGTGCTGTTGGCCGGGTGGTTCAGTTGGCTGCGAGAGGAGTCTGCTGCCCAGACGCTCGCTGCGCAGGCTGAACTGGGGCAGCGCGAGCTGGAGGCGGTGACGCGGCGTCTGGCGCGGGGTGATGCCGCGCGCATCGACCTGCAGCGCGTGGAGGCAGAACAAGGCCGCCTGCTGGCCCGGCAGT
>JBDLPS010000214.1:0-3873 GCA_039800965.1 Pseudomonadota bacterium
GATGTATTGCCGCTGGCGGTGCAGGGCGCCGCGGTTCTTGAGACGCCTGGCTTCGCGGATCGCTTCCAGCAGCGTGTCCGGCAACGGCAGCTGCGCGAGTTCGGTTTCCTTGAGGGTGACCAGATGCTCGCCCAGTTTCTGCAGGGCATGGGCCTCGCGCTTGCGCGCGCTCTTGCTGGGCCCGAGGTCTTCCTCCTCGTCCCAGGCGTTTTCTTCGGGGTTCCTGTTCATGCCGTACAATTGTGCCTCATGAGCCACGATGTCGACGCATCCCGCATTCCCGCCCTCCAGGACATCGTCCGGCAGGCCCTCGACGAGGCCCGCCGGGCCGGCGCCGACCAGGCCGAAGCCGACGTCAGCCTCCAGAAGGGACTGAATGTCACCGTACGCCTCGGCGAGGTCGAGACGCTGGAATACCAGCGCGACCGTGGCCTCGGCATCACCGTGTATTTCGGCGGCGCCAAGGGGTCTGCCAGCAGTGCCGACCTGCGGCCCGAGGCGGTACGGGAGATGGTGGCTAAGGCCTGTGCGATCGCGCGCCATACGGCGCGCGACGAATTCGCCGGCCTGGCCGATCCCGCCGAACTCGCCCGGGATATTCCCGACCTTGCACTGGACCACCCGTGGGCGCTGTCGCCCGAGGAGGCCATCGAACTCGCCCGGCGCTGTGAGGCGGCCGGTCTCGCGCTCGACCGGCGCCTGACAAACTCCGAGGGTGGTTCCGTTTCCACGCACCGCGGAGTGCGCGTCTATGGCAACAGCCACGGGTTCCTGGCCGGTTACCCATCCAGCAGCCACAGCATCAGTTGCGCGCTGATCGCCCAGGCCGGCGATGACATGCAGCGCGACTACTGGTACGCGGCGGCGCGAGATCCGGCGGCACTCGACGATGCGGAATCTATCGGCCGCCGTGCCGGTGAGCGCGCCGTCGCCCGTCTCGGGGCGCAGAAACTCGGTACGCGCAAGGCCCCGGTGATCTTCGCGGCCGACGTGGCGAGGGGGTTCTTCGGGCATCTGGTATCCGCCGTTCGGGGTTCCAGCCAGTACCGCAAGGCGTCGTTCCTCCTGGATGCCGCCGGCGTACAGGTGCTGCCCTCGTTCGTCCAGATGCAGGAGAGGCCGCACCTGCGTGCCGCCCTCGCGAGCAGCCCCTTCGACGGCGAGGGTGTCGCTACTCGCGATCGGAGTCTCGTGAAGGACGGCGTGCTGACCGGTTACGTGCTGGGAAGCTATTCGGCCCGCAAGCTCGGGTTGCGCACCACCGGCAATGCCGGTGGCATCCACAACCTGCTCGTTGACGGCGGTGCGGACGCCCCGGATCTGGATGCTCTGTTCCGCCGCATGGGCGAGGGCCTGTACGTGACCGAGTTGCTCGGGCAGGGGGTCAACGGCGTCACCGGTGACTACTCCCGCGGCGCCTCCGGTTTCTGGATCAGCGGTGGCGTCCGGGGCCCGGCCGTGCACGAGGTCACGATCGCCGGGAACCTTCGACAGATGTACCGCGACGTTGTCGCGATCGGCAGTGACATCGACACGCAGGGCACGATCCGCTGCGGATCCGTACTCGTCGACGGCATGACCATCGCGGGCGACTAGGGTTGCAGGTAGTCCTGCAGGCTGCGCTCTCCCGCTGACCGTCGCCAGGCCTCGGCCACGTCGTCCTCGATGCGCGCCACGGCCGCCGGCGGCGGTGAGCACAGTGGCGTCCGGTTCCCGGCGGGGCGCCGGAGGGCAGCCAGGATCTCCTCCAGTCGTATCGCCGCAGCCGGTCTGGCCAGCGTCGGTCGCCCCTCATCCACGCCGTTCAGCAGGCCGTCGCGGGCCAGCAGTGCCAGCGTGTCTGAAACGGCAGCACCGGGCGCGTTCAGCGAGCGACAGAGGCTGTCGAAACCGACCGGTGTGCCGCTGCCACCGATGTGCAGCAGGATGGCGAAGCCCAGTCTTTCCTGCTCCATCGGCGACAGCAGCAGTTGCTTCAAACCCAGGCGGAGCCAGGCCGGGTTCTGCAGGTAGAACGCCAACCGGGCGCCGGCAAGCAGGATCAGCCAGCCCAGATAGGTCCACAGCAGGAACGCGCCACCGAGCGCGAAGCCGGCGTAGATCAACGTGAAGCGCGAGGTGTACACCACGACGGCCGTGAACAGCTTTCCGGCGGCCGCCCACAGCACGCCGGCGGCCACTGCGCCGAGGAGCGAGGGGCCTGGGCGCACGCGCGTGTTGGGGATCACCAGGTACAGCGCCCAGAACAGCAGCGTCACCATGGCGTATGGTGCCAACTGGATCGCCAGGTGTGTCACGCGCACCATGAAACGCGCTTCCTGCAGGGCCAGGCTGTTCGCTGAATCGAGTGCGAGGGTCGAGAAGGCGATGACTCCGACCACGACGACGGGGCCCGCCAGCAGCAACGCCACGTATTCAGCCACCCTTCTGGTGAAACCGCGTGGCTTCGCAACGCGCCAGACGAAGTTGAAGGCGTCCTCGACCTTGCGGACCGTGTCCATCAGCGTCACCAGCAGCAGCGCCAGGCCGATGGAGCCGACAAGCCCTGTCCGTACCGTGTCGGCGAAGCGCATCACGCGCTGCGTGAGTTCGTGCGCGCCATCGCCGACTGGGCTGAAGAATTCAAGCAACAGGGGTTCGAGCCCGCGGTGCAGGCCGAAGGCGCGGAGGACGACGAAGGAGAGCGCGACGGCGGGGACCAGCGACAGCACGGTCGTGTAGACCAGGCCCATGGCCCGCAGGTTGATGTCGCCCCCTGCGAGGTCCCGCAGTACGGCCGCCGGGTAGCGCAGGCTGCGCCTCAGTCGGGCGCCGGGTCCCGCGCCCTCAGTTCCGGCCAGGTAAAGCTGCGATTCGACGGCTTGCCACAGGCGTTGCCACATCGCGCCGAGACTACGCGATCGGCATGGCCCGCGTCAGCGCTGGCCGGTCAGCCTTTCGAGCGCCTCGTGGTATTTCGCGCTCGTGCGCGCGATGACGTCGGCCGGGAGCTTCGGGCCTGGCGCCGTCTTGTTCCAGTCCAGCGTCTCGAGGTAGTCCCGCAGGTACTGCTTGTCGAAGGACGGCGGGCTCGTGCCGACCTGATAGGTGTCCGCCGGCCAGAACCGCGAGGAGTCCGGCGTCAGCGCCTCGTCGATCAGGATCAGTTCGCCGTTCGGCGCGAGGCCGAACTCGAACTTCGTGTCCGCGATGATGATGCCGCGCTCGCGCGCGTAGTCGACCGCGTGGGCGTACAGCGCCAATGCCGTGTCGCGCACCTTGACGGCAAGCGCCGGGCCGATCAGCTTCTCCACCTCTCCGTAGGAGATGTTCTCGTCGTGATCGCCCACGGCCGCCTTGGTGGCCGGCGTGAAGAGGGGTTCCGGCAGCCTTTCGGCCTGGCGCAGGCCCTTCGGCAGCGTGATGCCGCAGACGGCACCGGTGGCCTGGTAGTCCTTCCAGCCCGAGCCGATGAGGTAGCCGCGCACGACCGCTTCGATCGGCAGGGCCTTCAGTCGGCGGGCGATCATGCAGCGCCCCTCTGCCTGCGCGCGCTCGGCAGGATCCGGCAGCACCTCGGCCAGGGGGCGGTCGATCAAGTGGTTCGGGACGATGCCCTGCGTGCGGGCGAACCAGAAGTTCGAAATGCGGTTCAGTACCTGCCCCTTGCCCGGGATCGGATCCGGCAGCACCACGTCGAAGGCGGACAACCGGTCCGTCGTGATGATGAGCAGGCTGTCAGCATCGATCGCGTATACGTCGCGGACCTTGCCGCGATGCAGGCGCTCGAGACTCTTGATGTCGGTGTCGAAGACGACGGAGGGGGATGTGGCCAAGGCTTGCTACCATAGGCCCCGCGACGCGGCCCCGTGCCTGCGCGCGTGACGCTAGAAG
>JBDLPS010000215.1:0-14504 GCA_039800965.1 Pseudomonadota bacterium
GAGCCCTCGCGGGCTGGCCACGGCAATCGGACTCGGCCTGCTGATCGGTGTCGTGCGGGAACGGCTCCACAAGGCCGACGGTGCCACGATCGCGGGAATCCGGACCCATGCACTGGTTGCCATCGTGACCGCCGTGGCGACGGGCTTCGGGCTGCCCGCGCTGGTTGCCGTGATGCTTCTCGTCGGCGGACTGGCCATCGCGGCCTATCTGCGGACGGCAGACCGGGATCAGGGGCTGACAGGTGAAATCGCACTGCTGGTGACGGTCCTCCTGTCCGCGCTCGCCCAGCGGGACGCCGTGCTGGCGGCCGGCCTTGGTGTCGTCGTGGCCGGCTTGCTGCTGGCCAAGATTCCCTTGCATCGATTCGCGCGCGAGGTCGTCAGCGCCCGTGAAATGCAGGACGCCTTGCTGCTCGCGGGAGCCGCGCTGGTGGTCTTGCCCTTGCTGCCCTCGACGCCCGTCGACCCCTGGGGCGTGCTGGTGCCGTCGCGGCTATGGCGACTGGTGGTGCTGGTGATGGGCGTCGGCATGCTCGGTCATGTCTCGCTGCGGGCCGTCGGCGCACGCTGGGGTTTCCCCGTGGCGGGATTCTTCGCGGGCTTCGCCTCGTCGACGGCTGCCATTGCAGGCTTTGGTCACCGAGCGCGGCATTCTGCCGCCCAGATGAGGCCGGCGGTCGGCGCAGCATTGCTGGCCAACCTTGCTTCGCTGGCCCTCATTGCGGGTGTCATCGGCGCCGGTTCGCCCTCGTTGCTTCGGTCGATGGCCGGTTCCTTGGTGGCGGCCGGCCTGGTGCTCCTCGTGGGCGGCATATCCGGACTCGGCGCCGGTGAAGCCGGTGCTGTCCTGCCGCACGAACCCCCTGCCAGGGCGTTCCGCGTGAGCCATGCGCTGTTGCTGGCGGCCCTGATCGCCGCCCTCTTGCTGGTTTCCGCATGGCTGCAGCACCGGTTCGGTGTCGCGGGCGCGCTCGTTGCCGCAGGTTGTGTCGCGCTGGCAGAGATCCATGCAGCGACGGCCAGCCTCTCGCAGCTATACGCCGCGGGAGACCTGCCGCTGCCGGCTGCCAGACTGGGAATGGTGGGTCTGCTGGCTGCGGCGTCGATCGCCAAGACCGTGGTTGCAGCGCTCAGCGGGGGTTGGCACTACGCCTGGCGCGTGGGGCTCGGCCTTTTTGCCTCGACGCTGGCGGCGGGCATCGCGGCGCTGCTCATCCCATCGTGAACATGCCCAGTACCGCCGCGCCCATGACGGCGGTGCTCAGCCACCCCAGCCATCGCAGCCAGCCGCCGACGGCATAGACCCCCATGACGTCGCGCCGACTGGCGACGAGCATCATCACCACCATGATAGGCACGGCGACGATGCCGTTGAGCACGGCGGACCAGAAGAGGTCGTCCACGGCATCCATCGAAGACAGCGACAAGGCGACGCCGCCGAGCGTGGCAAGCGCGACGATGGAGTAGAAGCCCTTGCCCTCGCCCTGCTCCAGCCTCGCGCTGAGGGTCCCCTCGAAACCCATCGCTTCGGCCGCGGCATAGGCTGCCGAACCTGCCAGCACCGGCACCGCAAGCAGGCCCGTGCCGATGATGCCCAGGCTGAAAAGGAGGAAGGTGAATTCGCCGGCCAGCGGCCGCAATGCTTCCGCCGCCTGCGCCGCCGTCTCGATGCCCTGCCCGCCCGGCCGGTGCAGCGTGACCGCCGTGGACAGGATGATGAAGAAGGCGATGAGGTTGGAGACGGCCATCCCCACGATCGTGTCCCACTGGATGCGGCGCAGATGGCGGCGCGCATGCGGACTGGAAAGCGCGGCGCCGCTGTTGCGCACGTCCTCCATCTCCTGCCCTGCCTGCCAGAAGAACAGATAGGGGCTGATCGTCGTACCGAAGACTGCGACGATCATCAGCAGCGCCTTGCGGTCGAGTTCGAGCGGCGGGACGAAGACACTCCAGGCTACCTCGTGCCATTCGATGCCGAGCAGGAACGTCACAGCCACGTAGGACAACAGGGACAACGTCAGCCACTTCAACCAGCGCACGTAGGTTCGGTACGGCAGGAAGACCTGCAGCACCAGGCAGAGCAGCCCGAAGGTGATCGAATAGATCGGTGCCGAGCCGCCGGCGAGCAGGCGCAGCGCCTCGCCCATCGCCGCGATGTCGGCTGATATGTTCAGCGTGTTCGCAGCAACGAGCAGCAGTACGATGACGGCCGTGACCCAGCGGGGATAGGCGCGCCGGATGTTCGCCGCAAGCCCGCAGCGCGTCACGTAGCCGATGCGCGCGCTGACCATCTGGATGGCCGACATCAGCGGGAATGTGAAGATGACCGTCCAAAGGAGGCCATAGCCGAAGCGCGCGCCCGCCTGGGAGTAGGTCGCGATGCCGCTCGGATCGTCGTCGGCAGCGCCCGTGATGAGGCCCGCGCCGAGCCGCTCCGGATGCGTGCGGCGGACCAGCCAGCGGAGGGAGGGATTCACGGACCTTACCGCCGGACCTTGAAGTCCTTGAACTCCGCGAAATCGTCCGGCGAGAATTCCACGGTCTCGTAGCGGTCGGTCGACTCCTGGCGGGCGAGCTGCCGGATGGCGTCGATGATTTCCCGTTCGTTCCAGCCGATCACGCGATCGGCAAGTGCCATCACGGCCGCCGGCACCACGGTGTTGAGGCCGAAAGGCTTGATGAGCAGGACGGGTTTTCCGTTCTGCCGGGCATGCTCCAGCTGGAACAGCAGCAGTTCGGGATCGTGCCGGTACAACGACGTGGGCGCGATGACGATCTCCGCGTCCCCGATCTGCAGTCGCAGGGAATCCCGCTCCGATTCCAGCCCCCCGGCCGGACGCACGTCGGTACGGCTGGTGTTGCGGTAACGGAAATTACGGGCGCTTTCGAGGTACTCGAAGACGCGGTGGTAGTCGTCCGACTCCTGCCACGCGTGCGCCACGAACAGCCTGATGGGGTCCTGCTGGGACATGTCCGGATGCCTGGCACGTGGATCTTCGGGGCATGCTACCGGCATCCCGCGGGGAATACACTAGGGGCATGGAGGCCCCTCGCACGTGAGACTCGTCGTCTACAACATCCGCTATGCGACGGGCACCGGTCCGGCCTTCCACCTGCCGGTGCCGGGCGCGGGTTACCTGCGCAGCAGCAACCGGGTGCTCTCGCGCCTGACGGAATTCCTTCGCGGCCTGGATGCCGACCTGATCGGGCTGATCGAGGTCGATACCGGATCCGTGCGCAGCGGGATGGTGAACCAGGCCGAGAGCATCGCCCGCGCGCTGGGCCACTATTCGACCTACGAGTGCAAGTATGGCGAGTCATCCATCAACCAGTTCCTGCCCATCGTGCGCAAGCAGTCCAACGCCCTGCTTGCCGCCCCGCGTGTGCGGAACGAAAGATTTCATTACTTCGATTCCGGCATCAAGCGACTGATCATCGAGCTCGAACTGGATGACGTCTGCGTGTTCCTGGTGCACCTGTCGCTGAAGTACCGCCACCGCCAGTACCAGTTGCGCCACCTCCACGACCTCGTCGCGGCCTCGCGCAAGCCGGTCATCGTCGCGGGTGACTTCAATACCTTCTGGGGCTCGCATGAGCTGTACCTGTTCCAGCGCGCCACCGGCCTGCGCAGCGCGAACGCGTCGGGACTCTCGACCTATCCATCGCGAAGCCCGCGTGCAGAGCTCGACTTCGTGCTGGTGAGCGACGGCATCGAGGTCACGGGCTTCCAGGTGCCGGACATCCGCCTTTCGGACCACCGCCCGGTGGTCTGTGACTTCACTGTCAGGCAGCGCGCCTGAACTCCCGGGGGACCTCAGCATGAGCAACAACGCCTGGACCTTGACCACCGACGGACGGGGCATCGCCACGCTCGCGCTGGACGTGCCCGGCCGTTCGGCGAACACGCTCTCCAATGCGGTGCTGGAAGAGCTCGCCGGACGACTCGACCATCTGGAACGTGACCCGCCTGCGGGGCTGGTCATCCGGTCCGGCAAGGCGAGCGGTTTCATCGCGGGCGCCGACGTCAACGAGTTCACTTCGCTTGCGGACGAGACACAGGCGCTGTCGATGGTGAAGCGGGGCCAGGCGCTGTTCGACCGCATCGAGGCACTGTCCTGCCCGACGGTCGCGCTGCTGCAGGGCTTCGCGCTGGGTGGCGGGTTGGAGCTCGCCCTTGCGTGTCGCTACCGGATCGCCGTCGACGACGGCAAGCTCGCGCTCGGGCTGCCCGAGGTGCAGCTCGGCATTCATCCTGGCTATGGCGGCACGGTACGCGCGGTCCGGCTGCTCGGCGTGCGACCTGCGATGGATCTCATGCTGACCGGCCGGTCGCTGCGTGCATCGAGGGCGCGGGCCATCGGCTTGGTCGACCGCCTGGTCGCGACGGTGGCGGAAGCCGAATCGGCCTGCGAGGCCATCCTGCGTTCCGCGCCGGCGGTACGCCGCCCTCCGCTGCTCGAACGTCTCCTGTCACGGGCTCCCCTGCGACGGCTGCTGCGGCCCAGCTTCGAGCGACAGGTCGCGCTACGGGTGCGCCGCGAGCACTACCCTGCCCCCTTCGCCCTCATCGACCTATGGGTGTCGCACGGCGCGCACGGCCGGGGGGCCTACGACGCGGAAGCCCGCTCCATCGCCCGATTGTTCGGTACCGACACGGCCCGAGGACTGGTTCGCGTCTTCCAGCTGCAGGACCGGCTGAAGGCCCTCGCGAGCGCCGGGAGCGACAGGGCCAAGGGCCTGCATCGCGTGCATGTGGTCGGTGCCGGCGTGATGGGCGGCGATATCGCCGCGTGGTGCGCGCTGCGGGGCTTCGAGGTCACGCTGCAGGACCGTAGTCTCGCCCAGGTCGAGCCCGCGTTGCAGCGGGCGCGCGAGCTGTTCGGGAAGCGCATCCCTGTCGTGGCGGATCGCGAGGCCGCCCTCACCCGCCTGCGTGCGGACGTCGAGGGTCGGGGCGTGGTCGATGCGGACGTGGTCATCGAAGCCATCTTCGAGGACCTCGCCACCAAGCACGCCTTGTTCCAATCGCTCGAACCGCAACTCAAGCCGGGGGCGCTGCTCGCCACGAATACGTCGAGCCTGACGCTCGAATCCATCGCAGCCGTCCTGACGAATCCCTCGCGCCTGGTCGGCCTGCATTTCTTCAATCCAGTCGCCCAGATGCCTTTGGTGGAAATCGTGCATGGCGAAGGTACGGACGCGGACGCGCTCGACGTCGCGCTGGCCTTTGCGCGCCGCCTCGACCGCCTGCCCTTGCCCTGCCGCAGTGCCCCCGGATTCCTCGTCAACCGGGTGCTCGCGCCCTACCTGCTCGAGGCCCTCATCGCGCTCGAACAAGGCGTCGCAGCGGAAGCGATCGACGCGGCTGCGAAGGACTTCGGCATGCCCATGGGTCCTGTGGAACTGGCCGATGTCGTCGGACTGGATGTCTGCCGTCACGTCGGGGATATCGTCATCGAGCTGACCGGTCGCCGGCCGCCGATGCCGTTGTCGCGCATCGACGCACTGATCGCCGCCCGCAAGCTCGGGCGCAAGAGCGGCGAAGGGTTCTACGTCTGGCGGGACGGCAAGCCGCAGCGGCGGCCCTTCGATCCGGCGGCAGTGCCGGCGAACCTGCAGGACCGCCTGATCCTCGCTCTGGTGAACGAATGCCAGGCCAGCGTGCGTGAAGGGATCGTGGCCGACGCCGACCTCGTGGATGCCGGACTGGTCTTCGGTGCCGGCTTCGCGCCGTTCCGTGGCGGACCGCTGTCCTGGGCCGGAAAGACGGGCCACGCCGCGATCCTGTCCCGGCTGCAACAGCTGGCGGCGAGCGAAGGTCCCCGCTTCACCCCGGACCCGGGCTGGCGCAGCGGTTGAAGAGAGTTGGGCGGACTGTGACGCAAGTCCCCCGCGGCCACCGGGGCAGTGGGTAGTCTCGGCGGCACCATGACAGAGATTCGTTCGGCCGATGTCGAGTTGCTCGCGAGGTTCGCCCCGCTCTCCGGGATGAAACCCGACACCCAGGCGTCGCTGGCCCGCAAGATGCACGTGCGTACGCTCGCCGCCGGTGAGACGCTCTTTACCGAGGGTCAGGACGACCGACGGTGTGTCTGGCTCGTTTCCGGTCGTGCCGGGCTTGCCGTCGACGGCGTGTCGATCGGCACCGTCTGCGGTGATACGCCGCAGGCACGCGATCCGCTCTGCCCCGAGTCGCCACGGCGCTGCACCGCAGTCGCCCTCGAGCCCATCGAATACCTCTCGCTGGACTGCGACCAGCTGGATCTCCTGCTGACCTGGGACCAGACCGGCATCTACGAAGTCGCAGACCTGCAGGATGAACTGCAGGCAGCCGACGACGGCGACTGGATGACGACCCTGCTGCGCAACCCGACACTGCAGCGCCTGCCGGCGGCCAACCTGCAGGGATTGTTCCAGCGCTTCCAGCGACTGCCGCTCAAGGCGGGCGACGTGCTGATCCGCCAGGACGACGCGGGCGACTATTTCTACGCGCTGGTGGCCGGCCGCTGTGTTGTCACGCGCGAGACACCCCTGAACCGCAACGGCATCAAGCTGGCGGAATTCGGCGCTGGCGACACGTTCGGCGAAGAGGCCCTGATCTCCGATGCACCACGCAGCGCGACGGTGATGGCCTTGACCGATGGCGTGGCGATGCGCCTTCACAAACGGGACTTCCTGGAGTTGCTGGGCAAGCCGCTGATCCAGCGCATACCCCACGCCGAGGCCGTGCAGCGCGTCGCCTCGGGCGGCAAGATGCTCGATGTACGCCTGCCCGCGGAATACCAGGATCTGGCGATCGACGGCGCAGTCAACATCCCGCTCTATTTCCTGCGCCTGAAGCTGCAGGCCCTCGATCCCCGCCGTCAGTACATCGTGTATTGCGGCGACGGTCGCCGGAGCGCTGCGGCCGCATACATCCTCAAGGAACGCGGGTTCGACGCGAGCGTGCTCGATCGCGGCATCCGGTCGGTGGATTCCGGCCTGCGGCGCGCCGCCGAGGCCTGATCGACGGCTGCGCCGCGTCCGCGGCGCACTGCCCTACATGGTGTGGGTGGACTTCTCGCCCGAGAGCGCGCCCGCCAGGTGGGCCTCGATGCGCTTCTGCGTCTGGCCGCGGTCCTGATCGCTGAACTGCACGCCGACGCCGGCCGTGCGCTTGCCTTGCGCGCCCCGCGGCGTGACCCAGATGACCTTTCCGGCCACGGGGATCTTCTCCTCGTCGCCCAGCAGGTTCAGCAGCATGAAGACTTCGTCTCCCAGGCGGTAATTGCTCTGCGTGGGAATGAAGAGTCCGCCATTGCGGACGAAAGGCATGTAGGCGAGGTACAGCGCGCTACGATCCTTGATGGTGAGCGTCAGCATGCCCGGCTTGGTGTTGCCGGCGCGCGGCGTGGTGCTGTCACGACTCATCCGATGCCTTCCTCCGTACACCGCCTCGGGACAACCGCCAGAGCAGCTTCTCGACCAGCAGCGCTTTGTTGAGCGTCGTGCCCGATTGCCGGCGGATGTCCCGCACGCCATCGAGCAGATCGAGCGCAGTGGCCATATTCAATTCCATGTCGGCCCCCTGCAAGTGTGCGCCACCCCGCATTTCGTGCAGGACGCCCCCGGTTTCGGGGCCCTCCAGCACGCGGCGGGAGAAATACGCCTCGGCACAGTTGAGCCGCAGCGGCAATTCGTCCCGGGACCAGGCGTCCGCCGTGCGCACCACGTCGAGACGGCCGCGCAGGCCCTCCCGCAGGGCCTGCCAGGTCTCTTCGCGGAGGCGCCGCAGCGCCGCCGGGTCGGAATCCAGCGCATCGAGCGCGCTGCCGTCAAGCGCATCCAGCGCCGCCGGCCAGTCCTGCGAGGGTCGCTGGCGACCCAGCCAGTCGAGCACGGCATCGCGCTCTGGCGTAGGGATGCGCAGGCGCTGGCAACGGCTGATGATGGTGGCCGGCAGTGCGGAGGGCCTGCTGGTCACCAGTATGAGGTGCAGGTTCGGTCGTGGCTCCTCCAGCGTCTTGAGGAGCGAATTCGCGGCGTTCACGTTCATCGCATCGGCCGGGTGGATGACGGCCACGCTGCCACGGCCTTCGTAGCTGGTCATCACCAACTGCTCGCAGGCGTCCCGGATATCGTCCACGGTGATCTGCTGGAGCTTGGATTCTTCTTTCGGGGCGATGCGGAGCAGGTCCGGGTGCTCACCGGCATCGACGCGTCGGCAACTGCTGCAACTGCCACAGGGTGCCTTGGCGCCCTCTGCCTGGCAGAGGACCAGCTGGGCAATGCGCTTCACGAGACGGAGGGCGCCCGAGCCGGCCGCCTCCTGGACCAGAAGGCCCTGTGGCAGTCGCCCCGCCGCGGCGGACGCGCGGATCGCGGCAAACGGGCCATCGAGCCACGGCAGATCGATCATGCGCCCTTCCCGCCGCCGCCCAGGGCCTCACAAGCGCGGGCGAGCACGGCCTCCGGGGCACGCGTGGCGTCGATGAGGTGAAAACGCCCGGGCTCCTCCGCAGCAAGCGCCAGGTACCCGCGCCGGACCCGCTCGAAGAAGGCAATGGCCTCGTCCTCGAAACGGTCGCCCCCGTCGCCGCGCCCCCTTGCCCGACGCAGCCCTTCGGTCGGCGGCAGGTCAAGCAGCAGCGTCAGGTCGGGCGTCAGCCCCGGATGGGCCATGGCGGACAACTGGCGGATCTGTTCCCGGTCGACGCCCCGCCCGGATCCCTGATAGGCCACGGTGGCATCGGTGAAGCGATCGCAGAGCACCCAGTCGCCCCGGGCAAGGGCCGGCCGGATCAGGTTCTCGACGTGAGCCGCCCGGGCCGCGAACATCAGCAGGAGTTCCGCTGCCGCCGGCATGGGCTCAGTACCGCGATCGAGCACGACTGAACGGATGCGCTCCGCCAGCGGCGTGCCACCGGGTTCGCGGGTCAGGTGCACCACATGGCCCTGCGCGCGCAGCCAATCGGCGAGGGCGCGGGCAAGCGTCGACTTGCCCGAGCCTTCCACGCCTTCGAGCGTGATGAACCGACCCCGCGCGACGACCTGCGATGTCACGGCCTTGCTCCCTTTGCCTTCGACTGTCGAAGGTACCGCTTCACGGCCCTGTTGTGCTCTTCGAGCGTTGCCGAAAATCGATGGCCACCGGATCCGTCGCCAAGGGCGACGAAGTACAGCGCGTCCGTGGCCTCCGGGTGGGTGACCGCGTTGATCGCGTCCTTGCCGGGCAGCGCGATCGGCGTCGGCGGCAGACCGGGCCGGGTGTAGGTGTTCCACGGCGTGTCCTCATGCAGGTCGCGCGCGCGGATGTCGCCGTCGTAGCGCCCGCCCAGCCCGTAGATCACGGTCGGGTCGGACTGCAGCCGCATCCCCCTGCGCAGCCGGTTCAGGAATACGCCCGCGATACGGGGGCGTTCCTCGGCCAGGCCGGTTTCCTTCTCGACGATGGACGCGAGGACCAGCACCTCGTCGGCAGAACGCAGCGGCAGTCCTGGATCACGCGATGCCCAGGCCTGCTCCAGCGTGCGAGCCTGGGCTGCCAGCGCGATCTGCAGGATCTCGCGGTCCGTGCTTCCCTCGGCGAAACGATAGGTGTCCGGCGCGATGCG
Organism: Pseudomonadota bacterium; assembly: GCA_039800965.1. Lineage (GTDB taxonomy): Bacteria > Pseudomonadota > Gammaproteobacteria > Steroidobacterales > Steroidobacteraceae > ZC4RG30. The sequence continues at coordinate 9,594 of JBDLPS010000215.1, forward strand.
ACCCTCCGCCGGCACGTCCGCCTTGCCCAGCGTGGCCATGACCGCGGCGTCATCCTGGTCGCGCAGCGTGGGTTCGACGGCCGCCAGCGAGGCAAGTCCCGCCCTCGCCTGGGCGAAGGTCCAGCCCTCGACGATCGTGTACTGCTCGAGGATCACTCGTCCCTGCTCCATCTGCTCGAGGATCCAGCGCGGCTCTGCACCGGCCGGAACCCGATAGCGGCCTTTGCGCACGGCTGGCAACGCCCGGCCGTAGCGCGCGCGGTGGATACGAAGCCAGACTTCGAACAGACGGGGATGCGCGAGCAGGCCCTCGGCGTGCAGCTGGTCCAGCGTGGTGCGGAGTCCGGCGCCAGCTGGGACGCTGAACCTGCGCTCCTCGGTCGACGTGGCCGGCTGCAGCGCGAGGTCATAAAGATGCCGCAGCCCGATTGCCGCTGCCGCAGCCAGCACCAGCAGCCAGAGCAGCAGGCGGGGCAGCCTAGTCATCAAGGCCATCGATGTGCTCGCGCAGGCGTCGGGAAATGGCGCCAGTGGCGACCGGTCGTCCATCCACGGAAGTGATCGGGCGCAGTCCGTAACGGACATTGGTGAGGAAGGCCTCATCCGCCTCCGCCACGCATGCGGGCTCGAGATCAGCCTCTTCCGCTTCGATTCCGAGGATCCGCGCCTCACGCATCACGACGGCACGCATCACGCCGGCGATGCCACAGCGATCGACGCGCGGCGTGCGAAGCACGCCATCCTGCAGCACGAACACGTTGGTCATCGTGCCGCAGGCGAGCCGCCCACTGCTGCCACACAGCAGTCCTTCGAACGCCCCATGGCCCTGCAGACGCGCCCGCGCAAGCACCAGCTCGAGCCGGTTGAGGTGTTTCATCCCCGCCAGTAGCGGATTTTCGCCAAGCGGTGTGTCCAGGTGCACGACCGGTGTCGGCGCATCCACGGCATCTGCAGGAGGCCAGGGGTAACGCAACAGGAGTTGCCGCGGCCGCTCGTCGCCCGCCGGCGCGTAGCCGCGCGCCGTCGCGCTGCCACGCGTGACGATGAGCTTCAGGATCCCGGGCTGGTTCGCTGCGCGGCTTGCCGCCTGCTCGAGCGCGCCATGGGCATCCAGCGCGATGCCCAGGCGCCTGCAGCCCTCGGCCAGGCGCTCGGCGTGAAGCGAGTGGAAGCGGATGCCCCTCCCTCTGCACAGCATGGTCTCGAAGAGGCCGTCGCCGTAGTGCAGGCCACGATCCAGCAGCAAGGGCTCCGAAGCAGGGACGCCGTCCAGCCAGGCTTCGGTGCTGCCAGTCACGGCGCCGCTCCCGTCGCGCCGAGGGCGAGCATCATGCCGCGGGCCTTCGAGCGCGTTTCGTTCAGCTCACGCCCGGGATCCGAGTCGGCGACGATGCCGGCACCGGCGCGGAACCCGATGCGGTTGCCGTCGAGTGTCATCGTGCGGATGAGGATGTTGAAGTCGGCGCTTCCATCGTGGTTGATATACCCGAGCGAGCCGGTATACCCGCCGCGGGGTTCCGCTTCGAGCTCGGCGATGATTTCCATGCAACGCAGCTTGGGGCAGCCCGTGATGGTTCCCCCGGGGAAGGTCGCACGGAGTGCGTCGACGGGTCCCGAGTCCGCGCGAAGGCGGCCGGTGACATTCGATACGATGTGGTGCACGTGGGCATAGGTCTCGACGCCCATGTATTCGTCCACGTGAACGCTGCCCGCCTCGCAGACCCGACCCAGGTCGTTGCGCTCCAGGTCGATCAGCATCACGTGCTCGGCGCGCTCCTTCGGGTGGGCGATGAGCGCGGCAGCCAGTTCGCGATCCTCCTCCGGCGTCGCGCCACGCGGATGCGTACCCGCAATGGGCCGGGAATCGATGCGTCGGTCGCGGATGCGGATGAGTCGCTCCGGCGAGGAGGACAGCAACGTGAGGTCGCGGAACTGCACGAGCGCCGCAAACGGCGCCGGGTTGGCGCGGCGCAGGCGGCCATAGAGTTCGCCCGTGGTGATGCCCGGTGCCAAGGTGAAGGTCCAGGGGCGCGACAGGTTCGCCTGGTAGATGTCGCCCGCCCGGATGTACTCCTGCGCGCGCAGCACGCGCTCGCGGTAAAGCTCCGGCGCTTCCTCGTCGACAGCCACGATATCGAGCGTATCGGGCACGACGGGCAGCGGCGTTTCTTCGAGGTCGCGCAGCAGCTGTTCGATCTGCGCCGACGGGACATCCGGTTCGGCGACGAGGCAGGCGCTGCCATCCGACTTGAGGACGACGGCCACCGGAATCCGCAATGCAAAAGCGGTCATCGCCTCGCCGCGCGGCATGCGCAGGCGTGGTTCGATCTCTTCGGCCATCTCGTAGGCGAGATATACCAGCCAGCCGCCGGCGAATGGCAACGCCGGCGAGGTCGCCACCACGACCTCCCGATCGATCCAGCGATCCAGGGCATCGAGGAAGCCGGTCGCCGGCGCGATCACATCGCGCAGCGCCGGCGGTTCCGCATGCAGCCCACCCTGCCCGTCCCGCCAGAGGCTAGCGCGAGGCCAGGCCGCGAGGATGCTGGCCTGCGACAGTGCGCCATCCGCCGCGCTGTCGAGCAGCACGGGATAGCGATCCGGATAGGCAGCCGCAAGGGCCGGCAGGATGCCGGGCCGCAACGTCAGGGGCTTCAGGAATGGAGCCGGCGCAACCATGCGCCTCGGATCCCGGCCAGGGTCAGCCGTTGAACCGGCGCAGGACGATCGAGCCGTTGGTGCCACCGAAGCCGAATGAATTCGACACGGCAGCGTCGATGTTCATCTGGCGCGCGGTGAGCGGCACGTAGTCCAGGTCGCAACCCTCGTCCGGGTTGTGCAGGTTCATCGTCGGCGGTGCCACCTGGTCGCGGATGGCCAGGGCCGAGAAGATGGCCTCGACCACGCCCGCGGCACCCAGCAGGTGGCCGGTGACCGACTTGGTCGAGCTGACGGCGATCCGGGACGCCGCCGAACCGAAGGCGTGCTTGATGGCCGCCGTCTCCGCCCGGTCGCCGAGCGGCGTGGACGTTGCGTGGGCATTCACGTACTGCACCTGGTCGGGGTTCAGGCCCGCGTCGCGCAGCGCGACTTCCATCGCCCGGCGCGCGCCATTACCGTCTTCCGGCGGTGCGGTGATGTGATGGGCGTCGCCGCTCATGCCAAAGCCGGCCAGCTCGGCGTAGATGCGGGCGCCGCGGGCCTTGGCATGCTCGAGTTCCTCGAGCATGAGGGCGCCGCCGCCATCGCTGAGCACGAAACCGTCCCGGTCGCGATCCCAGGGGCGACTGGCTTCGGTCGGCGAATCATTGCGCGTGGAAAGCGCCTTGGCCTGCCCGAAGCCGCCGAGACCCATGATGGTGGTCGCCATCTCGGAGCCGCCGGCGAGCACCATGTCGGCATCGCCGTACTGGATGGTGCGCAGGCCGAGACCGATCGCGTGGGTGGACGTGGTGCAGGCGGTCACGACGCCGAGGTTCGGGCCGCGCAGGCCGAAGCGGATCGAGAGGTGACCGGAAATCATGTTGATGATCGACGCCGGCACGAAGAACGGCGAAATCTTGCGCGGGCTCTGTGCAGCGAGGTAGGCGTCGTGCTCGTCCTGGATCGTCTGCAGGCCGCCGATGCCGGATCCCATGATGACGCCGGCGCGATCGAGGTCGATCCTGCCGAGGTCGAGCCCTGAATCCGCCATCGCCTGCACGCCGGCGGCGATGCCGTAATGGATGAACTGGTCCATGCGCCGCGATTCCTTCGGCACGAGATAATCCTCGAGCTTGAAGTCCTTCACGGCCCCGCCGAACTGGCAGGGGAAGCCAGACACGTCGAAACGCGTGATCGGCGCGATGCCGCTGACGCCATTGACGACGTTGGCCCAAGCCGAGTCGAGCGTGCTGCCGACCGGCGAAACGATGCCCATACCCGTGACGACGACGCGACGCTTGCTCACGCGCAACTCCAGTACCGCGGAAAAGACTGCGGCGCCCGTCTAGGGCGCCGCGATGATCGACGGATCCAGTCAGTCAGGCCGGATCAGGCCTGCTTGCGGCGCTCGTTGATGTAGTCGATCGCCTGCTGGACGGTCGTGATCTTCTCGGCGTCCTCGTCCGGGATCTCGGTCTCGAACTCTTCTTCGAGGGCCATCACGAGCTCGACGGTATCCAGCGAGTCAGCACCCAGGTCGTCGACGAAGGACGCATCGTTGGTCACCTGCTCCGCCTTGACGCCCAGCTGCTCGGCAACAATGGCCTTCACCTGCTGTTCAACGCTGCTCATCTGATTTGAATCCTTTGTGCGATTGTTCGTTTTGCCCGACCGCCTAGGCAGGTCGGGCGGCGTATTGTAGGGGAACGGCGGGCGGGATTCCACCTGCATGAAGGGGCAAGCCGGGCCGTGACTCCTTGATTTTCAAGCCAATAACGTAAATATCCGCCCCATCGGGGCGAATTCGTCAGGGCATCAGCATGCCGCCGTTGACGCTGAGGGTCTGGCCCGTGATGTAGGCGGCGGCCGGCGAAGCCAGGAACAGCACTGCCTCGGCAATGTCTTCCGGGGAGCCCAGTCGGCCCGCCGGAATCTGCGTCAGCAGCATTTCCTTTTGCGCATCCGCGAGCGAACGCGTCATGTCCGTGTCAATGAATCCGGGGGCCACGGCGTTCACGGTGATGTTGCGGGACGCCACCTCCCGGGCCAGGGACTTGGTCATGCCGATGACGCCGGCCTTGGCCGAGGCGTAGTTCACCTGTCCGGCATTGCCCATGAGGCCGACCACCGAGGTGATGCTGATGATCCTGCCGCGGCGGGCCTTGAACATCGGCTTGAGCACGGTACGCGTCAGGCGGAAGTTGGCCGACAGGTTGGTGTCGAGGACAGCATCCCAGTCCTCGTCCTTCATGCGCAGCATCAGGGTGT
>JBDLPS010000216.1:0-28786 GCA_039800965.1 Pseudomonadota bacterium
GCGGCCGTCGCAGGCCACGGCGCGAGCATCACCGATTCTCCCGACACGCCGGCGAGCGGCGCGACGCGGCGCCAGATCTCTTCGGTGATGAAGGGCATGATCGGGTGCAGGGCGCGCAGCAGTGCCTCGAGCACGGTCAGCAGCGTGCGGCGCGTCGCGGCAGCGGCAGCCGCATCGTCCCCGTTGAGCACGGGCTTGATGAGCTCGAGGTACCAGTCGCAGAACTCGTACCAGGTGAACTCGTACAGCGCCGTCGAGGCGTAGTCGAAGCGGTATTCCGCGAAGCCGGTCTCGACGCGTTCTATGGCCTGGCCGAGTCGGGACAGGATCCAACGGTCCACGGCGGAAGCCGGCGCGGTGCCGGCCGGCGCGATCTCCTTGTCCTCGGTGACCATCAGTGCGAAGCGCGCCGCGTTCCACAGTTTGTTGCAGAAATTGCGGTACCCGCCGACGCGCCCGAGGTCGAAGCGGATGTCGCGGCTCTGCGTGGCGAGCGCCGCGAAAGTGAAGCGGAGCGCGTCCGTGCCGTGCGATTCGATGCCGTCCGGGAACTGCTTGCGCGTCGCCTTTTCGATGGCCGGCTTCAGGTGCGGTTGCATGAGGCCGGTGGTGCGCTTGGCGAGCAGGTCTTCGAGGGTGATGCCGTCGACGATGTCGAGCGGGTCGAGGACGTTGCCCTTCGACTTCGACATCTTCTGGCCTTCGCCGTCGCGCACGAGTCCGTGCACGTAGACTTCCTTGAACGGCACGTCGCCCATGAACTTCAGGCCGAACATCATCATGCGGGCGACCCAGAAGAAGATGATGTCGAAGCCCGTGACGAGCACGTTGCCCGGGTAGTAGCGGTCGAGCTCCGGGGTTTTCTCCGGCCAGCCCAGCGTCGAGAACGGCCACAGCGCCGACGAGAACCAGGTGTCGAGCACGTCGGCATCGCGCGTGAGCGCGACATCCGTGCCGCGCTTCGCGCGGGCCTGAGATTTGGCCTCGTCTTCCGTGCGTGCCACATAGACGTTGCCCGCGTCGTCGTACCAGGCCGGCACCTGGTGGCCCCACCACAGCTGGCGGCTGATGCACCAGTCCCGGATGTTGCGCATCCACTCGAAGTAGGTCTTCGACCAGTTCTCCGGCACGAACTTCACGCGGCCGCTCTCCACGGCCTCGATGGCCGGCTTGGCGAGCGGCTCGATGCGCACATACCACTGGTCCGTCAGGAACGGCTCGAGGATCGCACCGCTGCGGTCACCGCGCGGCACCATCAGCGTGTGCTTGTCGGTGCGCTCGAGCAGGCCGGCGGCTTCGAGTTCGGCCAGCACCGTCGTGCGTGCCACGGTGCGGTCAAGGCCGCGCAGGTGGGGCGGCACGTTGTCGTTGAGCTTCGCATCGGGCGTGAGGATGTTGAGCATCGGCAGGCCATGGCGCTGGCCGACATCGTAGTCCGTGAAGTCATGGGCCGGCGTGATCTTCACGCAGCCGGAACCGAACTCGCGGTCGACGAAGTCATCGCCGATGACCGGGATCAGCCGGTCGGCGATCGGCAACCGCACGTGCTTGCCGATCAGGTGCGCGTAGCGCTCGTCCTGCGGATGCACGGCCACGGCGCTGTCGCCCAGCAGGGTTTCAGGACGCGTCGTCGCCACGACGAGATGGCCGCTGCCGTCCTCCATCGGGTATCGCAGGTGCCAGAGGCTGCCCTGTTCCTCCGCGGACAGCACCTCGAGGTCGGACAGCGCGGTGAGCAGCACCGGGTCCCAGTTCACCAGGCGCTGGCCACGGTAGATCAGGCCCTCTTCGTACAGGCGCACGAAGACTTCCGTGACGGCCTTCGACATCGGCTCGTCCATCGTGAAGCGCTCGCGCGTCCAGTCGACGGAAGCGCCAAGGCGGCGCAACTGCTGGCAGATCGTGCCGCCGGACTGTTCCTTCCACTCCCAGACGCGTTTCGTGAACGCATCTCGACCGAGCGCCTGGCGGTTCGTGCCGGCCGCGTTGAGCTGGCGTTCGACGACCATCTGCGTGGCGATGCCGGCGTGGTCGGTGCCGACCTGCCAGAGCGTGTCGTGCCCCCGCATGCGGTGGTAGCGCACGAGGGAATCCATGATCGTGTCCTGGAACGCGTGCCCCATGTGCAGCGTGCCTGTCACGTTCGGCGGCGGGATCTGGATGCAATAGGGCGCGCCTTCCGCCGAAGGCTTGAACCAGCCGCGGGCCTCCCATTCCTGATAGAGGCGCTGTTCGATATCGCGGGGCGTATAGACCTTATCCATGTCCGGGCCGTGCTTCGCTGTCGAGGTTGTGGTGGGTCGGCGTGAGGCCGCGTTCGCGGTAGGCGCGGAAGCGGTCCCGCCCTTCCTGGCGGCGGCCCGCGTCGCCGTCGATGACTTCGATGATCCGGGCGATGTCGGTTTCGGGCGGTACCGCGCAGGCGCGCAGGTTCAGCAGCACGTCGAAGCGGTCGCCGGATGCAGGCGGGGCGCTCGCGTGGGAGATCTGCACGGGCGCTTCCGCTCCGTCGCCGGAGAGCACCTCGTGCGGCACGAAGGCGCGGTCGCCGAAGGTCCAGAGCAGCGTGTCCAGTTCCTCGGTCGCTGCGGCATCTTCCGTCCAGGCCAGCACGCGGCGGCCTGCCAGGAATGCCTGTTCGGCGAGTCGACAGGCCGCGCGCAGGCGGGCCGCGTCCGACGACTCGCCCAGGATGTGGAAGTCGACCTGCTGCGTCATGTCCCGCGTCAGGCGCCCCGGCCCGCGCGGCGGATCAGGAAGTCGGCGAGCAGGGGCAGGGGGCGGCCCGTGCCGCCCTTCTGCGCGCCCGACAGCCAGGCCGTGCCGGCGATGTCGAGGTGCGCCCAGGAGACGCCCTGCATGAACTTGCCGAGGAAGGCCGCGGCCGTGATGGTGCCACCGTCGCGTCCGCCGACATTCGCCATGTCGGCGAAGTTGCTCTTGAGCTGTTCGGCATAGTCCTCGGTCAGCGGCAACTGCCAGGCACGGTCGTCGGCACGCGTGCCGGCGTCACAGAGTTCGCGGGCCAGGGCGTCGTCGTTCGCCATCACGCCGGTGTGATGGTGGCCCAGCGCGATCACGCAGGCGCCGGTGAGCGTCGCCACGTCGACCACCGCCGCGGGTTTGAAGCGGCGCGCGTAATGCAGTGCGTCGCAGAGGATCAGGCGGCCTTCGGCATCGGTGTTGAGGATCTCCACGGTGAGGCCGGCCGCGCTGGTGACGATGTCGCCGGGCTTGGTCGCGCGGCTGCCCGGCATGTTCTCCACGGCCGGTACGAGCGCGACGACGTTCAGCGGCAGGTCGAGCAGCGCCGCGACCTGGATGGCCGCGATCACGCTGGCCGCGCCGCACATGTCGTACTTCATCTCGTCCATCGCGGCCGGATCCTTGAGCGAGATGCCGCCGGTGTCGAATGTGACGCCCTTGCCGACCAGCACCACGGGCGCGGCGCCCGCCTTGCCGCCACGGTGCTCCAGCACGATGAATCGCGGGGGCTGCGCGCTGCCGGCGCTCACCGACAGCAGGCAGCCCATCTTCAACCGGCGGATCTCCGCTTCATCCAGCACCTTCGCACGCAGCGACCGGTGGGCCTTGGCGAGGTCCTTCGCGACGTTGCCCAGATGGCGCGGCGTGCAGACGTTGCCCGGCAGGTTGCCGAGGTCGCGCAGCAATGCCATGCCGGCCGCGATGGCGTCGCCCTGTGCCAGTCCGCGGCGGATGTCCGCGGCGGCACCGGTGGAAGACGCGGCCACCTGGACCACGGCGAGGGCGTAGGGGCGAGGGCGCTTGCCCGATTTCATGTCGTTCGTCCGGTACAGCGCGGCGTGGACGATTTCGGCCACGCTGCGGCCGCAGTAGTAATCGTCCAGCTGGGACGGTGGCGGACGCTCCAGGTCCAGCGCGACGCTGGTCGCCTTGGTCCTCAGCACCGCTGCGAGGCCGGCCGACAGCGCCTTGCGCCAGCTACGACGGTCGAGTGATCTGGCGGCGCCGAGTCCTACCACGACGAGTCGCGGCGCGCGCAGCCCCGGGACGTCCGGCAGCATCTGGGCATCACCGATGCGGCCGGACAGGTCCCCCCGTGCCGCGAGGGCCTTCAGCCGCCCGCCGAGCGCGGTGTCCAGTGCCCGGGTGGCCGGTGGCAGGCTCGCATCGTCGTGGAGTCCGACCAGGACGCAGTCGACGCGGGCGGTTGCGAGGGAAGACTTGAGGGTTTCGAATCGCATGGGACGGTTCTCCGGGACCCGGTCCATGCCGGGCGCGCTGATGCGGTAGAGTTTAGCCGAATGCGCGTCCTCGATCGGTACATCGTCCGCACCCTGATCGGCGCCGTCAGCCTGGTGACGCTGGTGCTGCTGGTGCTGCTCGGCCTGTTCATGTTCATCTCCCAGCAGGGAGAGTTGGGCACGGGGTCCTATACGAGCATCAGGGCCCTGTGGTTCGTCCTGCTCAACGTGCCCGACCAGTTGTTCCAGTTCCTGCCGGTCGCGACGATGATGGGTGCGCTGGTGGGGCTGGGCACCCTGGCCCGCGGCAGCGAACTCACGGTCATGCGTGCCGCCGGCATCTCGATCCGGCGCATCGGTTTGGCCGCCGGCATGGCAGGACTCTTGCTCGCCGTACTGGCGTTCACTGTCAGCGAATATGTCGCCCCCTCGCTGGGTCAGTTGGCCCGTGAGCAGAAGGCGCTCGCCAAATACGACAACATCAGTTTCGCCGGGCAGGGTGGCGCCTGGGTCCGCGACGGAGACCTGATCCTGCAGGTGGATGCGCAGTCCGCCGGTGGCGGATTCGGCGGCCTGACGGTGTTCGACATCGGCGGCAACGGCCGATTGGCGGGCGTTGGCCGTGCGGCGCGTGCGACCGAGTTGCCGCAGGGTCGCTGGCGGCTCGAGGGCTACGCGGAGTCGCGTTTCGGTGACCCGGGTGTCGCCGCGCAGCGCCTGCCGTCGCGCGAACTCGATACGCGGGTCAGTGGCACATTCCTCGGGGTCGCCACCGCGGATCCGACCCAGATGTCAGCCCGCGCGCTGTGGCAGATCATCGCCTACCTGCGCGACAACGGGCAGGAAACGCGCGTGTTCGAGTTCGCGCTCTGGTCGCGTCTGGCGAAGGTCGTCGCGGTGTTCTTCGCGGCCTTGCTGGCCTTGCCCTTCGTCTTCGGTTCGCTGCGCTCCTCCGGTGCGGGTGCCCGCGCCACGCAGGGCTTGCTGCTCGGGCTCGGCTATTTCCTGCTTCAGAAGATGGTCGAGAGTGGCACGTTCGCCTTCTCGCTCGATCCCTTGCTGCTGGCCTGGGCTCCGACGCTGTTGCTGGGCGCCGTCGTCGCCACCCTCGTGGCGCGCATGGAATGAGCGTGCACCCGTTCGAGCAGCTGGACCCGGTGCGCGTGCTCGCGGCGGTGGAGTCGATCGGCTTCCTTGCCGATGGCCGGCTCTTCGCGCTGAACAGCTACGAGAACCGCGTCTACCGCGTCGGGCTCGAGGAGGGGGAGGGGGGCGAACTTGCGAAGCCGGGTGTCGTGCCGGGCCAATGCGTCGTGAAGTTCTACCGGCCGGGCCGCTGGTCCGACGAGCAGATCCTCGAGGAACACGGCTTCGGCCTCGAGCTCGCCGACGCAGGGATCCCGGTCGCCGCGCCCTTGTTGCGCGATGGCCAGTCGCTGTTTTTCCACGACGGATTCCGGTTCGCGGTGTTCGAATGCCGGCGTGGTGGTCCGCCCGAACTCGATGCGCCCGGGGCCTTGTCCCTGCTGGGCCGCACGCTCGGCCGCCTGCACGCCATCGGTAGCCGTGCACGTTTCCGCTACCGGGAATCCTTGTCCGACGCCGATTGTGGCGCTCGCGCGCTCGACGCGGTGTTGGCGGCTGGCGTGCTGCCGTCGTCCATCGAGCACCGCTACGCGCGGCTGGCCGCCGAAGTCGTCGCTGCGATCCGCGAGGCTTTCGAGGCGGCGGGTCCGCTTCGGCTCAGGCGCCTTCACGGCGACTGCCATCCCGGCAACCTGCTGTGGTCCGACCAGGGTCCGGTATTCGTGGACCTTGACGATTGCATCGAAGGGCCGGCCGTGCAGGACCTCTGGATGTTGCTGCCCGGCGGCAGCGATGCGCCGGCCTGGTCCGCGCTGCGCGAGGGGTACGAGCAATTCACCTGGTTCAATGACGTCGAGATGTCGCTGGTCGAACCGTTGCGCACCCTGCGCATGCTGAACCACAGCGCCTGGCTTGTGCAGCGCTGGGACGACCCTGCATTCCCACGAGCCTTCCCGTGGTTCGGTGCCGCGCGGTACTGGGAAGACCAGATCGACGATCTCTCGGGCCAGCTCGAGGCGCTGCAGGGTCCTGCGCGCCCGGCGTGGTAGTGTCCACGTGGAAGCGGTTCTCCCGGGGTCATCCATGCATTCAGGTCGGTTGGCGCTCTGTCTCGCGCTGGTGTTTTCGTCCGGTTGCGGATCCGCACCCGAGACACCGCGAGCGGCTCCGTCGGTAGCGAGGGCTGCAGGGGCCGAGGGGCCCGATGCCCACTTCGTGTCCGCGGTACGGGCGGACGGCGCGTCGGCCCCGGTGTCGATGCATTTCGAGCTGCAACAGCGTCCGGTGGCCGGTGCGGACTTCGCACTGCGGCTGAAGGTCGAGGCCTCGGCGCCGCTGTCCTCCCTCAAGGCAAGGGTCCTTCTGCCGGAAGGGATCGACTGGGCCACGGCTGCCACGGCGCCCGAGGCCGGGTCACTGGCAGGCGGCGAGCGTGTCGAGCGCAGCCTGATCCTGCGTGCACTGCGCGAGGGTGCCTACGAACTGCGCGTCGAGCTGGCGGTCGAGCCGGCGGCCGGCGCGGCGTCGACGGCCCTTTATTCCATCCCGTTGATCGTGGGGCGGCCCGGACCCTAGACGAACCCCGCCCATCGTCCGCAGGCGACGATTCCTGTCCAGAGGATCAGCGACAGCCAACCGCTCCGGCGCGCGGCGACCGGCGGTCGTCCGGCATCCCAGCGCGCGATATCGCGCCGGCCGACGAACTGGAACCAGGCCATGTTGAGGCCGGCCAGCAACAGCAGTACGGCTTTGATACGCAGCGGCGCGTTGCCGTAATAGCCCTCGGCGTTCGCGGCAAGCAGCAGCGTGCCTGTGGCCAGGGCCAGCGCGAAGGCCCGCCAGGTCCACGGCAGCACCTGAGAGGACAGCGTGGTGAGCCGCAGCGAGCGCGAGGACAGTCCCACGAGGCGCAGGTCGACGATGAAGATCGTGCCGACCACCGTTGCGATTGCGAGGACGTGCACGCTCTCGACGACGGGGAACCAGCGCGTGCTGACGGCCTGGGCGATCGAGGTGGCCTGCAGCCAGCTGAAGAATGCGTGGATCACGACGTGCTTCCTTCAGCTGACGTAGGCGATGTAGCGACCGGCCACGATCACGGTGGCCCAGAGCAGCAGCGAGGCGAACGCGCCGGCGACCTGCAGCGCGCCGACGCGCGAGCTGCCGCGCGCGAAGGCCTGCAGCGCCAGCGTGACGGCGATCGCCGCGGCCAGTGCGCACAGCTTGAGGAAGAATGAAGGGTTGGTGAGCGTGCGTGCGGGTTCCGCCACGATCAGCAGCGCGCCTGTCGCAAGCAGCACGGGGATGCAGCGCCAGATCGACGGGATGAAGCGGTCGGCCACTGCGCGAAGGGGTTCGTCCCGCAGTCCGGAGCCGAGGATGCGCAGGTCGACCATCAGCGCCGCGGCAAAGAGCACGGCCACGCACAGGATGTGCACCGTCTGCAGTGCGGGGATGATGCCGGGAGTGACCTGGATGAACTGGCTCGCCGCGCCTGCGGACAGCCACTGGCTGAAATCGTCGATCGTCACCGCGGCCCCCGTTCGCTGTTGTGGCACCGATCATAGGGGATGGCGTGGGGAGCGGATACAATCGCGCAAAGCGGCAGGAGCCGCGAACCGGGGGTTCTCATGAAACGATCCATCCATCCTGCGGCCCGCCTCGCGGCGGTGGCCGGCCTGCTGCTCGCTGGCATTGCCCACGCCCATCACTCTTTCGCGGTGTTCTTCTCCGATGACAAGGCCGTCGTGAGCGTGCGCGGCAGGGTGACGGGGTTCGACTTCAAGAATCCCCACGGCCTCATCCGGCTCGAGGCGCGCGACGCGTCCGGCGCGGTGGTGCAGTGGAAGGCGGAGACGAATTCACCGTCGATCCTGGAGCGTCGGGGCTGGACGCGTGACAGCCTCAAGTTCGGCGACGAGATCACCATCGAGGGCTGGGGTGCGCGCGACGGGTCGCGCTACATGCGCCTGCGCAAGGCGACGCGCGCGGATGGCACGACGATCGGCCAGGTCTTCGCGCCCCAGGAGGAAAAATGACCGGTTCGCGCGGCCTTTGCGCGGCACTGCTGCTGTGCTGCATCGCCGGCGCGGCGTCCGCCGCCGGCAAGCAGCCGGATCTCTCGGGGTTCTGGAACCTGTCGCGCGGCAAGCCGGTGAAGGATGCGGCGCTGGCGGCAAAGCTGGCGCCGGGGACGGTCGTGCTGGACGACGTCGGCCCTGTCGAATACGGCATCCTGGAGTTCGGTGGCCTGAAGCTGAAACCGGAGGCGCTGGCGCGCGCCAAGGCCTGGAACATCAAGGACGACATGACCGTTGCCAATGCCTGCCGCATCCCGTCCATCGTGTATGCGATGCAGGGCCCGTTCCCCATCGAAATCTTCCAGGGCACCGAGCTCACGGTGATCCGGATGGAATACTTCGACATGACGCGCGTGATCTTCACGGACGGACGCCAGCACCTGCCGGCCGACGGGCCGCATACCAAGACGGGGGATTCGGTCGGACACTGGGATGGCGACACGCTGGTCGTCGAGACCACGCACCTCAAGGAATCCACGATCACGAACAACGGGCTGGACCATGGCCGGAACATCCGGGTGATCGAACGCTTCCGCCTGTCGGCGGACCGCAAGCAGTTGCTGTCGACACAGGAATTCGAGGACCCGGACGTGCTGGAGAACCGGGGTGCCCGGTTCATCACCTGGGACCGCGGTGACGGGGACCACGTCCACGCCTACGACTGCGATCCCAGCTTCGCGGAGAATTACGCCAACTAGCGGCGGGTCGCGCCAGCCAGCACGAAGTCGAGCAGTTTCTCGATGAAGCTGCGGTCCAGCGTCATGTGGCTGACGAGCAGGCGCTGGAAGATGGGGCCCCACAGCGCGTCGGCCAGCACGTCCAGATCGACGTCGCGGCGGATTTCACCGGCATCGCGCGCGCGCTGCAGCGTGTGCATGGCGGACAGCCGGCGCGGCTCGAGGAAGTCCTTGAACAGGAGCTTGCCGGTCTCGGAATCCGCCTGTCCGAGCGCCAGCAGTTCGCGTATCAACTGACCCGGCCGGCCCCGGTAGGTTTCGGCGGCGAGATGCACCTGACGGCGCAGGTCCGCCAGCGGCGAGTGGGTCTCGCGGATCGCGTCGAGGCGGGGCACCACGGCGACCAGGAAGGCCTCGACGGCCAGCGTGCCCTTGCTCGCCCACCAGCGGTAGATCGTCGCCTTGCCGGCGCCGGCGCGGGCGGCCACGCCCTCCACGGTGAACTTCGCGAACCCACCTTCCCGCAGGATCTGGTAGGCCGCCTTGAGGATCGCGGCCCGGGATTCGTCCGAGCGCGGCCGCCCCGGCGCACGGCCGGCAGCGGACTTTTTCTTCTTCGCCATGTTCAGGGGTTCCAGTGAGCGAAACGCATTCTAACCGCGTGGTCCCCGGGACTCACGCCGAACAGTGGCGTTTGGACAACATTCACGCGGTGGAAGTTCGATCCGCGCCGCAATAGATTTCATGCAGCGTCTGCATGACGCGCTGTGCCGGTCCCCCTTCCAGCGCGTAGTGGATCGTCTGTCCTTCGCGTCGCGTCCTGACCAGCCCATCGGCGCGCAGTACCGCGAGGTGCTGCGACAGCGCCGACTGGCTCAGGTCCAGCAGGGCGTTCAGGTCGCCCACCGAGCGTTCCCCTTCGGCGAGCAGGCAGAGCACCTGCAGGCGTTTCTCGTTGGCCAGCGCCTTGAGCAGGCGCGCCGCGTCTCCGGCATGGCGGCGCATGCGGGTGCTGTCCTGGGCATCCGGCATCGCCGCCGAAGGCATGCTGTGTTGCCGCATGGTCAGGTGGCGTGGGTCGTCAGTTCGAAGCCTGCGTCGACGCAGGCCCTGATTCCGCCGGCGATCGACTCGACGTGGGTATAGCCCAGTTCCTGCAGGGCGGCCGCGGCGAGCGCCGCCCGACCTCCACCAAGGCAATAGAGGACGATGTGCCGCGAACGGTCGGCGAGGGCCGGGTCCGTGACGCCGCCGACGTCGGGATTCGTCGAGATCTCGAATTCCAGCATGCCTCGCGGGATGTTCACCGCGCCCGGCAGGTGGCCGGTGGCGTATTCCTGGGGTTCGCGCACGTCGATCACCGCGGCGCCGGGGAGGTGGTCGCGCAGCTCCGCGGGGTGGACTTCACGGATCGATTGCCGGGCCCTTGCGACGAGATCGGAGGCGTTCAGAGGCATGGTTTCCTCATTCCTGTGTTTCACCTGCTTGCAAATATATCAACAAAGTCTAATATTAGAAATACCTAAAGTATTGGGTCGTGGAGGAAGGTCATGGAATGCGCGGGTCTGGTTCATGCGACGCGTCCGCAAATTCCGCCGCGGGTGTACCGGGTGGCGCTTCTGGGGCTGTTGCTCGCTGCCTGTGGCGGCAAGCCGCCGCCGCTTCCGGCGTCCGTCGACCCCGGCCTGCAGAGTGCCGTCGTCGGCCAGGGCGATGCCTCCTCCGGCCCGGCGTGGGATGGCGTCGTGGAGGCCGTGCAGCAGGCTGTGATATCGGCCCAGACCGGCGGACGCGTCGCGAGCCTGCATGCGGAAGTGAACGACCGTGTCGCCGCCGGCGCGGTCCTCCTTCGTCTCGCGGGCGTCGAACAGCGGGCGGGGCTGGAGGCCGCGCAGGCTCAGCTCAAGGCGGCCGAGGCAGTGCTGGTCGAAGCCGAGAGCCGCCATCGGCGTGCATCGGAACTCGTCGCGAAGCAGTTGCTGTCCCGGGCGGACTACGACGTCGCGCGTGCGGCGCGCGACAGTGCGATCGCCGCGCGCGACGCGGCACGTGCCGGCGTGCAGCAGGCAGGCCAGGCGGCTGATTACACCGTCGTGCGTGCCCCGTATGCCGGCATCGTGAGCGCGCGACGTGTCGAGCTTGGCGAGACTGTCGCACCCGGACAGGCACTGTTTGCCTTCTACGCGCCGGGTGCGCTTCGCGTCGAAGCGAAGGTTCCGCAATCCGTCGCCGCCCAGCTTCGCGCGAAACCACAGGCTCAGCTGGTCTTCAGCGACGGACGATCCGAGGCAGGGGGTACCGTCACCGTGTTCCCGAGCGCCGATCCCCTGACACACACGGTGACCGTACGTGTAGCCGTGCCGGCGATGGCCTCCGCACCCGCGCCGGGCACGACCGCGAAGCTGTTGTTCCCCGCCGTGACCACCGACGACCCGCGCGCGCACAGCGTACCCGCTACGGCGCTGGTCCAGCGTGGCGAGGTCAGTGCCGTCTACGTCGTCGCAGGCGGGCAGGTGTCGCTGCGCCAGGTGCGCATCGGGGAGCGGCACGCGGATCGTGTCGATGTGATCGCCGGCCTGGAGGCGGCCGACAAGGTCGCCATCGACCCGGTGGCTGCCTCGCAGTGGCTCGCGCGGCGTCAGGCAGTTCGTCATGACTGACGCTGCCACGCCACGTCTTGGACTGTCGGGCCGCATCGCGCGGGCCTTCGTCACCAATCCCCTGACGCCCATCCTGGCACTGACGGCGCTGCTGCTGGGCGTCCTGGCGGTGCTGGTCACGCCCCGGGAGGAAGAGCCGCAGATCGATGTGACGATGGCGAACGTCATCGTGCCTTTCGCGGGCGCCGGTGCGCGCGAGGTCGAACAACTGGTCGCCTCTCCGATGGAGCAGAAGCTCGGCGAGATCGAGGGCGTCAAGCACGTCTACACGGTCAGTCGGCCGGGCATGGCAATCGCGACGGTGGAGTTCGACGTGGGGGTGCCACGGCAGCCAGCGCTGGTGCGCCTCTACAACCTGATCTATTCGAACCAGGATTTCCTGCCCCAGGGCACGGGTGTCGGGCAGCCGATCGTCAAGCCGAAAGGCATCGACGATGTTCCGGTCATGTCCCTGACGCTGTGGACCGATGATCCCCGCCGCGGCGCCGCCGATCTGGGTGCTGTCGCCCACAGCCTGGAGGCCGAGCTGAAGCGCGTGCCGGGTACTCGCGACGTGTATTCCATCGGTGTCCCGCGCCGTGGTGTCGTGGTGACGCTGGATCCGGCCCGGCTGGCTGCGTATTCGCTCACCGTGTCGGACCTTGTCCGCAGCCTGCAGGCGGCGAATGTCGTACAGCAGCCCGGCGAGCGTATCGGCAACGACGTGGTGGTACCCGTGACCGCCGGACGCTTCCTGGTAGACCGCGACGATGTGGCAGCACTGGTCATCGGCCTGTCGGGCGGCAAGCCGTTGCGGTTGGTCGATGTGGGCGAAGTGACCGCAGGGGCCGATCTGCCGACGGAGTACGTGTGGCATGGCGTACCGCCGGGCCATCAGGGTCCGGCTGCCGGGCGTGCGCCGGCGGTGACGATCGCCATCGCGAAGAAGCCCGGCAGCAATGCCGCCGACATCACGCAGGCGGTCACGCGACGCGTGGAGCAGTTGCGGGGCCAGATCATTCCAGATGGCGTGAATGTCACGGTGACCCGCGACTATGGCCAGACTGCCACCGACAAGGCGCAGAAGCTGATCCAGAAGCTCGTCTTCGCGACCGGCTCCGTCGTGCTGCTGGTACTGGTGTCGCTCGGCTGGCGCGAGGCGGTCGTCGTGGGCGTGGCCGTGGTGTTGACGCTGGCCGCGACCTTGTTCGCCTCCCGGGCCATGGGCTTCACGCTGAACCGCGTGTCGCTGTTCGCGTTGATCTTCTCGATCGGCATTCTGGTCGATGACGCGATCGTGATGGTCGAGAACATCCATCGCCACCGCGCGATGGGCGGTCGCAGCCTGCGCG
Source organism: Pseudomonadota bacterium (assembly GCA_039800965.1). Lineage (GTDB taxonomy): Bacteria > Pseudomonadota > Gammaproteobacteria > Steroidobacterales > Steroidobacteraceae > ZC4RG30. The sequence continues at coordinate 13,061 of JBDLPS010000216.1, forward strand.
AGGCCATCCCTCTCGCGATCGACGAGGTCGGCGGGCCGACGATACTGGCGACCTTCACGGTCATCGCAGCCTTGTTGCCGATGGCTTTCGTGACGGGGCTCATGGGGCCCTACATGCGACCCATACCCATCAATGCGTCGGCGGGCATGCTGCTCTCGCTTGCCATCGCGCTCATCGTGACGCCCTGGCTCTCGCTGAAACTCCTCGCAAGGCATGTTCCGCCGCAGGGGGTCGTGGTGCACGGCGACGGGGCGCCGGCCGGCTTGCATCGTTTCTTCGTTCGACTGCTGCGGCCGTTCCTGGATGGCGAGGCGGCACCGAAACGGCGCAGGCTGCTCTTTGCTGGCATGGTGTTGATGGTGCTGCTGTCGACCGGTCTTGTCGTCGTGCAATGGGTCGTGATGAAGATGCTGCCCTTCGACAACAAGTCGGAGCTGCAGCTTGTCGTCGACCTGCCGGAAGGACGGACGCTGGAGTCGACGAACGCGCTGCTGGCGCAACTGGCGGACGTGGTGGAGCGCGTTCCGGAGGTGCAGGACTACCAGGCTTACGCAGGAACGTCCGCGCCGGTCAACTTCAACGGGCTGGTGCGCCAGTACTTCCTGCGCGCCACGTCGAACATGGGCGACCTTCAGGTGAATCTCGTGGACAAGCATGCGCGCAAGCGCAGGAGCCACGAGATCGCGCTCGCGCTGCGGCCGCAGCTTGTCGCCATCGCGGCGAAGGCCGGTGCCGTGGTGAAGGTGGTGGAAGTGCCACCAGGTCCCCCTGTGCTCTCGCCGCTGGTTGCCGAGGTCTACGGACCGGATTACGCGGCGTCGCGGCACGTTGCCACGCAGCTCGCCGACATTTTCCGCGGCGTGCAGGGTGTGGTCGACGTCGATACCAGCGTGGAGAGCGGCATGCCGCGTGAAACCTACGTGATAGACCGTGCGCGGGCCGCTCGCCTGGGGCTGGCACAGGCGGATATCGTTGCCGCGCTGTCCGCCGCCGTGCAGGGTGTGGACGCGACGTGGCTGCACGACGGTGGTTCGCGCCATGCAAAGCCCGTTCGCCTGCGCATTCCGGCGTCCCAACAGGTGGATGCAGGGCGTCTGCTCTCGTTACGGGTTCGCTCCGTGCAAGGAGAACTCGTTCCCCTGTCGGAGGTCGTCAGCGTCGAGCGCAGCCCTTGGGACGGCGCGATCCACCACAAGGACCACCTGCCGGTGGTTTACGTCACGGGCGACGAGGCGGGGCGCCTCGACAGCCCGCTCTACGGCATGTTCGCGATTGCGTCGAAGCTCAAGTCCTTGCCGCTCGCGGGCGAACCGCTGGGGCAGTACTACATCGGGCAACCGCCGGACACCGCTCGCTTCGCGGTCAAGTGGGATGGCGAATGGCAGATCACCTACGAGACCTTCCGCGACATGGGGATTGCCTATGCTGCGGGCATGGTGCTGATCTACCTGCTCGTCGTCGCGCAGTTTCGCAGTTATGTCGTGCCGTTGATCATCATGGCGCCCATTCCGCTGACCGTCATCGGCGTGCTGCCCGGACATGCAGTGCTCGGCGCCCAGTTCACGGCGACGTCGATGATCGGGATGATCGCGCTGGCCGGCATCATCGTGCGCAATTCCATCCTGCTCGTGGATTTCATCAACCACGCCGCCGCTGAAGGACGTCCGCTGGCAGAGGCCGTGGTCGAGGCCTGTGCCGTCCGTGCGAAACCCATCGTGCTGACGGGACTGGCGGCCATGCTGGGTGCTTTCTTCATCCTGGGCGACCCGATCTTCAACGGGCTCGCGGTGTCGCTGATTTTCGGCATCCTCGTCAGCACGGCGCTGACCCTCGTCGTGATTCCCTTGCTGTACGCTGCGTGGCTGTCGCATCGTCCGCGCACCGAGGAACCCGCATGAATGACCAGATCGTGATCGCCTGCCCGGATTGCGCCGGCCTGAACCGCGTGCCCTTCGACCGGCTTGCACAGGCGCCGCATTGCGGGCGCTGCAAAGGGTTGTTGTTCCAGGGCAGGCCCGTGGAACTTACGGCGGTGACCTTCGAGCCGCACGTCCTGCAGGCGGAGTTGCCGGTGCTGGTTGATTTCTGGGCGCCCTGGTGCGGGCCCTGTCGAATGATGGCGCCGCATTTCGAGGCGGCGGCGAAAGGCCTGGAGCCCGGCCTGCGCTTCGCGAAGGTCGATACGGAAGCCGAGCCCGGACTGGGTGCTCGCTTCGGCATCCGCAGCATCCCGACGATGGTGTTGCTGCGTGGTGGCCGGGAGATCGCGCGCCAGTCCGGTGCGATGACGCGCGAACAGATCCTTAAGTGGGTAGCTTCGGTCGCCTGAAACGTTTTCAGCGCCGCTTGGGCTTGGCGGCACCCTTCCGGTGCGGCTTCCTGGCGAAGCCGGGCTTGGTGAAATCCGGTTTGAAGCGACCAGGTCGGGACGCATCGGCCTGCTGGAGTTGCAGGGACTGGCCGCGTACCCGCACGGCGGACAGCGTTTCGATCTGCGAGGCGTCCAGCCAGGCGGGTAGTCGCACGAAGCTGTAGTCGGCACGGATGTCGATGCCGTGGATCTGGGTGCCCTTGAGGCCGAGGGTGTTCGCGATGGCCCCCACGATATTCGCCGGTTCCACGTTGTGCTTGCGCCCGACAGCCAAGCGCCAGGTCACTTGGCGTTCGTCGCTTTCCCCGGCAGGTGTCCTGAGTTCCGGTGCGGGCGCGTGTTCGCGGGCTGCAGGTTCGTTGCGCGCGGTTTCCCTGGGCGTGGAGGGCGCGAGCAGCGTCGGCCCGTTGTCGGTCAGCGAGGCCAGCGCCACCGCGATGTCGAGCAGCGACGAGCCGGTTTCCTGCTGCAGGCGTTCGATGGCTTCGCGCAGCGCGGGCAGTGGTGGCGCAGCGAGCGCTTCGGTTACCCGCTCGCGGAAACGCTCCAGGCGACGCTCGTTCACGTCCTCCGCCGTCGGCAGGTCCATCTGGTCGATGGGCTGTCGGGTCGCGCGTTCGATGAGTCGGAGCATGTTCCGCTCCCTGGGCGCGATGAAGAGGATCGCCTCGCCGTTGCGTCCCGCGCGACCGGTTCGGCCGATGCGGTGGACGTAGGATTCCGTATCGTAGGGCACGTCGAAATTCACGACATGGCTGATCCGGTCCACGTCGAGACCGCGCGCGGCGACGTCGGTCGCGACCACGATATCCAGTTTGCCACCCTTAAGTGCCGTGACGATCCGTTCGCGCATCGCCTGCGGGATATCACCGTTCAGCGCCGCCGCAGGGAAACCGCGTGCTTCGAGTTTTTCCGCCAGTTCCACCGTGGCCTGCTTGGTGCGGGCGAAGACCAGCATCGCGTCGAAGCGTTCCACTTCCAGGATGCGCGTCAGCGCATCGAGCTTGTGCACGCCGCTGACCAGCCAGAATCGCTGCCGGATGTTGGCGCCGGTCGTCGTCCTGCTCTTGATGAGGATTTCGCGCGGCTTGCGCAGATGGTGCTGGGCGATGCGCTTGATGTTGGGAGCCATCGTGGCGGAGAAGAGCGCCACCTGCCGTTCCGCGGGAACGCGCGACAGGATGGCTTCCATCGCGTCGGCGAAGCCCATCGCGAGCATTTCGTCCGCCTCGTCGAGCACCACCCTCTTTACGCCATCGAGTTTCAGCGTGCCGCGTTCGAGGTGGTCCATCACGCGACCCGGCGTGCCGACGATCACGTGCGTGCCGCGATCGAGTGCCTTGAGTTGCGGAACGTAGCTCTGGCCGCCGTAAACCGGCAATACATGGAAGCCGGGCATGCAGGCCGCGTATTTCTGGAACGCCTCGGCGACCTGGATCGCCAGTTCGCGCGTGGGGACCAGGACCAGTGCCTGCGGTTCGCGTCGCGCGATGTCGATGCCCGCCAGTACCGGGAGGGCGAAGGCGGCCGTCTTGCCGGTGCCGGTCTGTGCCTGGCCCAGGATGTCCGCGCCGGCCAGCAGCGCCGGGATGGTGGCGGCCTGGATGGGCGAGGCGGATTCGTATCCGACGCGTGCAACGGCCTCGAGCACGGCCTGGGGCAGGCCCAGGCTGGCGAAACTGGGGGCGGTGTCGTGGTCCGGGGTGGTCATGGCGGCAGCCTGAAGAAGCGGGGCCGGGAGTTTAGGGGTTGCCGCTACGCCTTGCGCGATAATGTCGCGCATGAAGCTTTGGCCCGCCTTCTCCGTTGCCCCGATGATGGATTGGACCGACCGGCATTGTCGCGTCTTCCTGCGCCTGTTTTCACCGCGCGCGCTGCTCTACTCCGAGATGGTGACCGCGGCGGCGGTCTGTCGCGGCGACCCGGTGCGGCTGCTGGCGTTTTCCGCCGAGGAAGAGCCCGTTGCCCTGCAGTTGGGAGGCTCCGATCCGGCCGAGCTCGCCGCGGCGGCGAGGGCGGGGGAAGACCACGGTTACCGCGAGATCAACCTGAATTGCGGCTGCCCGAGCGATCGTGTGAGCGCCGGTTCATTCGGGGCCTGCCTGATGCAGGAGCCGGCCCGCGTCGCCGATTGCGTGGCGGCGATGCGTCATGCCGTGCGTCTGCCCGTGACCGTGAAGATGCGCATCGGCGTGGTCGAGCGGCGCCGCGAGGAGGCGGGAGGCATGGTCGCTGCGATGCGGCGCTTCGACGACGACGACATGCGGCACCTCCAGGATTTTACCGCTGGAATCCTTGCCGCGGGCTGCGACGGAATCATCGTTCACGCCCGCAAGGCGGTCCTGGGTGGCCTTTCGCCCCACGAGAACCGGACCGTGCCGCCGTTGCGTTTCGACGTCGCGCGCAGCCTGCGCGAAGCGTTCCCGCAGGTCCCGTTCGCGGTGAATGGCGGGCTTCGCGATGCGTCCTCGGTTCGCGCGGCCTTGGCCTGGTGTGATTCGGCGATGATCGGCCGCGAGGCTTACCACCGACCAGCCTTGCTGGCGGAACTGCAGCGAGCCTGCTATCCCGAGGATGACTGGCAACCCCCCACCGTGGACGCGGTGCTCGAGCACATGGCCCGGTATGCCGATGGCGTCCGCCATCACGGGCAGCGGCTGTCGAACATCACGCGCCACATGCTCGGGCTCGTGACGCATACCGCCGGTGCGCGGGATTACCGCCGCTTGCTCACGGAAGGGGCGCGGGATGCTTCGGCGGGGCGGGAGCTGCTGGACGCGGCGCGGCGCCTGCTCGCCGGTGCACCGGGGGCTGGAAACGCCTAGAGTCTTGTTTTTTCAAGGGTCGTGGCTCAATCTTGTGATATCCGTCACAGATTAAGTTCAATGGGCCAGGATATCGAACTTGCCGTCCTGTTCGCGGATGTCGTCGGTTCGACGCACATCTACGACACGCTGGGCGACCAGCGGGCGCGCGAGATGATCGCGTCCTGCATAGACATCATGCGCGCGGCGACCGAGGCCCACGGCGGTACGGTCATCAAGACCATGGGCGACGAAGTCATGGCGACCTTCCCGCGGGCGGACGCCGCGCTGGACGCCGCTGCCTGGATGCAGCGCCAGTTGCAGGTCCGGACGGCGCTGGTGGTCGATGGCCAGCCGGTTTCGCTCCGCATCGGCTGCCATTTCGGGCCCGTCGTGCTCGAAGCCCGCGATGTCTTCGGTTCCACCGTCCACACGGCCAACCGCATGACCAGCCAGGCCAAGGCGGGCCAGATCGTGACGACCGCCGCCACGGTGGAGCGCCTGTCGCCGGATTGGTTGTCCTCGGTCCGGCAGATCGACGTCGCGCTGCTCAAGGGGCAGGGTGCGGAGGTCAGCCTCTTCGAAGTGATCTGGCAGGCCGAAGACGTGACCAGCATGATTCCTTCGATCGTGCTGGCAGGTACCCAGGGGCGCCAGCAACAGCGCTTGCGTCTTCGGGTCATGGGGCGAGAGATCGTTCTGGACGCGTCGCGTCCCCACCTCGCGTTCGGTCGCGCGGACGAGAATGATGTCGTCGTGCCCGGCAACCTCATTTCGCGCGTTCACGCGCGCATCGAACTGGAGCGCAACAAGTTCGTGCTGGTGGACCAGAGCACGAACGGCAGCTTCGTACATTCCAGCGGCGGGGATGAGGTGTTCATCCGGCGGGACAGCGTGCCCCTGCGCGGCGAAGGGTGGATAGGCCTGGGGCGGGCGCCCGACACCTCTTCCGGGCAGGCAATCCATTTCGCCTGCGAACCGGTCCGCGACTGACCGCGGACCGGCGCGGCCCCGGCTGTCAGCCGAGGCGGTTCTGCACGGTTTCCAGTTCCGCGTAGAGCGCACCCGGCGTGCGGGCTCCGAACTCCGCCAGGTAGGCGCGGATGTCCACGACCTCCTTGCGCCAGGCGTCGTCCTTCACGCTCAGCAGTTCCTTCAACGTTTCGGCCTGGATTTCCAGCCCGTTGGTATCGAGGTCTTCCGAACGCGGGAGGAAGCCGATGGCGGTGTCATGGGCGTCGGCCTTGCCTGCGCAGCGCTCCAGCATCCACTTCAGAACGCGCAGGTTGTCGCCGAAGCCCGGCCACAGGAACTTGTTGTCCGAGCCCTGCCGGAACCAGTTCACGTGGAAGACCTTCGGCGCGTGCTTGAGTTTCGCGCCGACCGACAGCCAGTGGCTCCAGTAGTCGCCGAAGTTGTAGCCGCAGAAGGGCTTCATCGCCATCGAGTCGCGGCGCACGACGCCCACCGCACCGGTGGCGGCGGCCGTCGTTTCCGAGGCTACCGCGGCGCCCACCAGCACGCCGTGGGACCAGCTGCGGGCTTCATAGACCAAGGGCGCGAGTTCGCGGCGGCGGCCGCCGAAGACGATCGCCGAGATCGGTACGCCTTTCGGGTTTTCGGCCTCCGGCGTGTAGGCCGGGTTGTTGACGGCGCTGACCGTGAAACGAGAGTTCGGGTGCGCGGCGGGGCCGTTCTTCGCGTCGAAGGGTTTGCCGAGCCAGTCGATCGCAGGCTCGCCTTTGCCGATGCCTTCCCACCAGGGCTCGTTGTTGGCGGTGAGGCCCACGTTCGTGAAGAGCGTGTCCTTGCGGATCATGTCGTAGGCGTTCTTGTTCGTCTTCGGCCCCGTGCCCGGCGCCACGCCGAAGTAACCCGATTCCGGGTTGATGGCGTAGAGGCGTCCGTCCGGACCCGGGTGCAGCCAGGCGATGTCATCGCCGACCGTGAAGACTTCCCAGCCCGGCATCGAGGCCGGCGGGATCAGCATGGCGAGGTTCGTCTTGCCGCAGGCCGACGGGAAGGCGCAGGCGACGTAGTGCGTCTCGCCCTGCGGATTCTTGATGCCCACGATGAGCATGTGCTCGGCGAGCCAGCCTTCGGTGCGCGCCTGATAGCTCGCGATGCGCAGCGCGTGGCATTTCTTGCCCAGCAGGGCATTGCCGCCATACCCCGAGCCGAAGCTCTGGATCGAGAGCTCTTCCGGGAAATGCATGATGAAACGGCGGTTCGGGTCGAGCTCGCCGATCGAGTGCAGGCCCTTCACGAACTTGCCGTCGCGGCCGATGCGCTCGAGTGCCTTGCGGCCCATGCGCGTCATGATGCCCATGTTGATCACGACGTAGGCGCTGTCGGTGATCTCCACGCCGCAGCGCGAGTAGGGCGAGTCGATCGGACCCATGCAGTAGGGCACCACGTACAAGGTGCGGCCCTTCATGCAGCCCTTGTACAGCGCATCCATCTCGGCATGGGCGTCGGCCGGTGCCATCCAGTTGTTGTTGGGGCCGGCGTCTTCCTGCTTCGAGGTGCAGATGAAGGTGAGGTGCTCCACGCGGGCCACGTCGCTCGGATGTGAACGGGCGATGTAGCAGTCCGGGAAAGTTTCCGGGTTCAGCGTCTGCAGCTCGTTCCGGGAGATGAGCTGGTTGCGCAGCGAGGCCATTTCCTCCGCCGACCCGTCGCACCAGTGGATCTGGTCGGGAGTCGTCAGCGCGGCGACGCTCGCGACCCAGTCGGCGACATCCTTGGAAAGGGACTGGAGCGGGTGCTGGGCGTTGGGGGCGGTCGCCATGTTCCGGGTACCTGCGGCACGGTGGATAAAGGTCGCGGATTATAGCGGCCCGGTCTCGTGGCCCAACCGGTACAGCACATGAAGTCGAGAGCCATTATCATTGCAATCGTTGTCATTTAATCCCTTGACCGCGTCGGCGGGCGCGGCGAGGGTGCGCCCTTCCTTCCGGCGGCCCCCATGCTCGATCTCGACGACATCTTCGGATCCGACGGTCCCCTCGCCCAGGCGCTTCCCGGCTACCGGCCCAGGGAGTCGCAGCGCGTCATGGCGGGGCGGGTGGCGGCGACGCTCGCCGAGAGAGGCCGCCTGCTGGTGGAGGCGGGTACCGGTACCGGCAAGACCTTTGCGTATCTCCTGCCTGCCTTGCTGTCTGGCGGCCGGATCATCGTCTCTACCGGCACCCGGACTTTGCAGGATCAGCTGTACGCGCGCGACGTGCCGCTGCTGGCCCGCGTGCTCGGGCGCATGGCTCGCATCGAACTGCTCAAGGGGCGTGCCAATTACCTGTGCCGCGAGCGGCTGCTCCGGCCCCAGGCCGAGTTTGCGCTGGAGGGTGCCGGCGCCAGAAGCCTGTTCGACCGTCTGCGCGAGTGGTCCGCCGCGACGCGCACGGGAGATCTCGCCGAGGTCCCCGAACTGCCTGATGGCCATCCGCTGCGACCCCGCGTGACGTCGACGCGCGACAGCTGTCTCGGGCCTCGTTGCAGCGAGTTCTCGTCGTGCCATGTGTTCGCGGCGCGCCGCGCCGCAGCCGAGGCGGACCTTGTCATCGTCAACCACCACCTGCTGCTGGCAGACCTCGCTTTGAAGGAAGAGGGCTTCGGCGACCTGTTGCCGACTGCGGATGCGCTCGTGCTCGATGAAGCGCACCAGATCCCCGATCTTGCGGCGCAGTTCTTCGGCACCAGCTTCGGCAGTCGCCAGGTCGACCTGCTGCTCCAGGATATGCACGCCGCGCTCGTTGCCACTGGCGACGGTCCCCGGCGGCTTGCCGTGCCCGAGGATCGCGTGCGCCGCGCGTTGCAGGTCCTCGCCGAGCGTGTTTCGGCCCGCGTGGGGCCGGCCGGCAGGCAGTCCTGGGACGAATCCGCGCATGGGCTCGACGACGCGTGTGCGGAGCTCGTGCACGAGCTTGCCGAGCTCGCACAGCAGGTGCGCGACCTGGACGGGGGCGAGGGGCTGCAGCAGTGCGCCGCGCGGGCCGGCGAACTCTGCGGCGCACTCGAGCAGATCGCCTCCGCCGGGCACGGCGAGGGCGCGCGTACGCTCGAGTCCGGGCCCCGGTCATTCAACCTGCAGTTGCTGCCCTTCGACGTGGGGCCACGTTTCCGTGCGCTGGTCGACGCCCGCCCGTCGGCGTGGATCTTCACGTCGGCGACGCTTACCGTCGCCGGCGAGTTCAAGCATTTCATCAATCGTCTCGGACTCGGCGAGGACGTGGATACGCTGCGTATCGACAGCCCTTTCGATTACGCCAGGCAGGCGCTGCTCTATGCGCCTCAGGGCATGCCGGAACCTTCATCCATCGACTTCACCGATCGCGTGGTCGAACGCGCAGTGCCGCTTGTCGAGGCCTCCGGGGGTGGCGCCTTCCTGCTGTTCACCAGCCACAGGGCGCTGGAAAGGGCGGCCCGGCTGTTGCGCGCACAGTGGGGCGGTGCGGGCAAGGAGCGCTATCCGCTGCTGGTACAAGGCGAATCGCCGCGCGAGTTGTTGTTGCGGCGCTTCCGTGACTGCGGCGACGCGGTACTTCTTGGCACGTCGAGTTTCTGGGAGGGGGTCGATGTCCAGGGCGAAGCGCTGCGACTGGTCATCATCGACAAGCTTCCCTTCGCGTCACCCGACGATCCTTTGACGCGAGCGCGCGTCGAACACCTCCGTGCCCAAGGTGGCAATCCTTTCCCGGACTACCAGTTGCCGGAGGCGGCGCTGGTCCTCAAGCAGGGCGTCGGGCGCCTGATCCGCAGCGAAGGGGACGAGGGTGTCGTGGTGATCTGCGATCCCCGGCTCGTGACGCGCGGCTATGGTCGTCTGCTGTTGTCGAGCCTGCCGCCGATGAAACGCACGCGGGACCGCGACGAGGTGCTGCGCTTCCTGTCCCGCTTGCAGGCGGTACGGGCGGGGCGGGAGACTGCAGGCCCATGAACATACTGGCCCTCGATACCGCCAGCGGACTTTGCTCGGTGGCGCTGCGCGTCGGTGGCCGGACTGCCACGCGCGAACTGTTGACCGCGCGTGACCACGGGCGCGAATTGCTGCCGATGGTGGCCGCGCTGTTGTCGGAGGCGGGGCTGTCGTTGTCCGCGGTGGACGCACTGGCCTTCGGCCGTGGCCCGGGTTCGTTCACGGGCCTGCGCATTGCCGCCAGCGTGGCGCAGGGGCTCGCCTTCGGCGCCGAACTGCCGGTGCTGCCGGTATCGGACCTGCGGGCACTTGCCCTGCAGGCGATGGATGAGGTTCCTGCGCCGACATCGCCCTGCACGGTACTTGCCTGCCTGGACGCCCGGATGCAGGAGGTCTACGCCGCCCATTTCGAGGTCGCACCGGGTGCACTGCCTGCCGATGCGGCGGAGCAGGTGGTCTCCGCGCCCCTCCTCGTGGCGGGGCTGCTGGAACGCTACCCTGGTCCCCGCGATGGCTGGCTGGGGGTCGGCAAGGGTTTCGGGGTCTACGCGGATGCCTTTGCGCCGCTGGGTCTGGTCGCGGGGCGGGTCTTCCCGGAGGCCGAGCCCCGGGCCCGGGAGATCGCCCGGCTTGGTGAGTCCGACTTCGCGGCGGGTCTGGCCTTGCCGCCGGAGGCGGCGGTGCCGGTCTACCTCCGGGACAAGGTCGCGCAGCTGCCGCGTTCGCCGTAACGCGGCTGCAATACACTTGTCATGTAATCACCCTCGGCAGCAGCCGCTGCCGCCAGCGGAAGACCTGACAGCCCATGAGCGCGAGACAGATCCTCGTCGTCGAGGACGAGAAGCCAATCCGCGACATGATCGCCTTCGCGCTCAAGCGTGCGGGCTACGTGGTGCATGAGGCGCCGGATTGTCGCAGTGCGCGCAACCTGCTGGTCGACCAGCGGCCCGACCTGCTGCTCGCGGACTGGATGCTGCCGGACATGAGCGGGCTGGAGCTCACGCGGCAGCTGAAGCGGGATCCTGCCACGCGCGAACTGCCCGTGATCCTGCTGACCGCGCGCGCTGCCGAAGCCGACAAGGTCGCCGGCCTCGAAGGGGGCGCCGACGATTACATCACCAAGCCGTTTTCGCCCCGTGAGCTGCTTGCACGCATCCAGGCAGTGCTCCGTCGCAGCGCCGGTGCCACCGGCGAGGAGCGCCTTTCCCTCGAAGGACTCGAGCTCGACAAGGCCGGTCACCGGGTCAGCGCAGGCGATCGCACCATCCTGATGGGGCCCACCGAGTACCGCATGCTCGAGTTCTTCATGTCCCACCCGGATCGCGTCTACAGTCGCGAGCAGCTCCTCGACCGTATCTGGGGCGGGAACGTCTACGTCGAGGAGCGCACGATCGACGTGCACATCCGCAGGCTGCGCAAGGCGCTTGAAGAGACAGGTCATGACCGCTTGGTGCAGACCGTGCGGGGCGCCGGGTACCGTTTTTCAGCCCGGGTCGAATAAGCTCGGGGAATGAACGAGGCAGCAAAGGCCTGGGGATACGCGCTGGCGCGCCTGGGAAGCCTGATCGTCGGCGGATTGCTGGTCGGGCTTTTCGTCGGCCAGGTGGTGGCCGGGCTGTTCATGGTCCTGGCCCTCGCGCTCTGCTGGCAGTTGTTCAACCTTTTCCGGCTCGACCAGTGGCTCCGGGCCAGGAGCCGCCGGGACCCGCCGGACGTCGGCGGCGTCTGGGGCGACGTCGTGACGCAGGTCGTCCGCCTTCACCGTCGCAAGCGCTACCACAAGCAGCGACTGCTGGACGTGTTCCGCGAGTTGCGCCATTCGACCGCAGCCATGCCGGATGGTGTCGTCGTGCTGAATGCCCAGGGCGAGATCGCCTGGTTCAACCGCACGGCCGGCCGGCTCCTCGGCCTGCGCCGGCGGGCGGACATCGGCCTGCGCATCACCAATCTCGTCCGCGATCCCGGGTTCGGTCGCTACCTGCAGCGCGCCGATTCCAACGAAGTGCTGCAACTTGCCGCGTCGCAGCCCGGCAAGGAGCATGACCTGTCGTTCCAGATCGTGCCTTACGGTTCGGGCCAGCGACTCATGCTGGTGCGGGACGTCACCCGGCAAGTGCGGCTGGAGTCGATGCGCAAGGACTTCGTTGCAAATGCCTCGCATGAGCTGCGCTCTCCGCTGACCGTGATCACGGGCTACCTGGAGACGCTCGAGCAGGACGACGACATCGATCCGGTGTTGCGGGGTCCGCTGGGAGAAATGCGTCGCCAGTCGATCCGCATGAATGCGATCCTGCAGGACCTGCTCGAGCTCTCGCGGCTGGATGCCATGACCGAGCCCGTGGCCGGCGTTCCGGTCGACGTGCCCGCGCTGGCGGGTCTCCTGTGCAAGGATGTCCTGGCCCGGCCGCTCGGTCCCGTGGTGGAGCTCGAGATCCGGTCCGGGGCCAGGTTGCTGGGCAACGAAGGGGAGCTGCATTCCGCCTTCTCCAATCTCGTCGGCAATGCCGTGAAATACACGCCGCCGGAGGGACGTGTCGTCGTCCGGTGGTGGACGGATGCCGAGGGCGGGCATTTCAGCGTGCGGGACAACGGCATCGGTATCCCGCCGGAGCACCTCCCGCGACTCACGGAGCGTTTCTACCGCGTCGACGCCGGGCGTTCCCGCGAAACCGGAGGCTCCGGCCTGGGGCTCGCCATCGTCAAACACGTGCTCGAACACCATGGCGCGACGTTGCAGATCGACAGCCGGGAGGGGGAGGGGAGCGTCTTCACCTGCCATTTCCCGGTGTCACGCGTGCTTCCGCCGGTCGTCACGCCGTAACATTCCCGTAACAGGGCGTCCCTAGACTCAAGCAGATTCCCCGAGGATCAACCATGGAAAAGGCCGACCTCTCCCATCACATTTCCCGCCGTTTCAACGAAGACCTCGAGCGGGTGCGCAACCAGGTGCTCTCGATGGGCGGCTTCGTCGAGGTGCAGTTGCAGAAGGCGATCACCTCGCTGATCGACGGCAACAGTTCGCTTGGCGAATCGGTCGCCCTGGATGATCTCAAGGTCAACGGCATGGAGGTCTCGATCGACGAGGAATGCAGTCGCATCCTCGCGACGCGCGCTCCTGCCGCCGGCGACCTGCGGGTGATCGTCGCGATCATCAAGACGATCACGGACCTGGAACGCATCGGCGACGAGGGCGAGAAGATCGGACTGATCGCCTCGCGGCTCGCGTCGATGGAGCGACCCGAGAACAAATACCGCGAGATCAAGCATCTCGGTCGTATCGTCTCGGAGATGGTGCATGGTGCGCTCGATGCCTTTGCCCGCATGGATGCCGAGGGGGCCTTGGCCATCGCGCGCCAGGACAGGGTGGTCGACGAGGAGTACGACGCGATCCACCGCCAGTGCATCACCTTCATGATGGAGGATCCGCGCACCATCCGCCGCGCGCTGGACGTGATGTGGGTCGTGCGCTCCCTCGAGCGCATCGGCGACCATGCCAAGAACATCTGCGAATACGTGATCTACATGGTCCACGGCAAGGACATCCGGCATACTCGCCTCGAGGACGTCGAGCGGGACCTGCAGAAGGTTGCCCCCTGACGCCAAGGGGGTTTCCGTGCATGCCTTGATCGCCAGTCGCCGCGCATCCAGCGGCGCCCTTGCCCTGTTCTGCTTCTCGCTGGTCGGCTATGCGCTGTACGCGCAGGCCTATCAGGGTTTCAATCCTTGTCCCCTGTGCATCTTCCAGCGGGTGGGCCTTGCGGGGCTTGGTAGCGCATTGCTGCTCACGCTGCTCTTGCCCGGCAGCATCACCTGGCTGCGTCGGTCGGGTGCCTTGCTGGTGCTGCTCGCGGCCGCGACCACGGCGGGCATCGCCATCCGCCATCTGTACATCCAGCATCTCCCGGACGGGATGGTTCCGGTCTGCGGGGCGTCGCTCGACTACATGCTGGACGCATTCCCTTTGACCGACGTGCTGCGCAAGGTGCTTACCGGTTCCGGCGAGTGCCACAAGGTCGACTGGACCTTCCTCGGCCTGGCCATGCCCGCCTGGGTGCTCATCTGGGCCACGCTCATCGGCGTGGCGGGTTTCGTCGCCAACTGGCGTCGTCCGGCGCTCTGAAGAAGGGCTCGGGTCGGGGCCGTTCGCCCCGTGCGCGGCTTCAGGCGAAGAGCCGTTTCAGGATCTCGACGTACATGCGGTGCAGCGCGTCGATCTCGGCCACCGGCACGCCTTCGTTGACCTTGTGGATGGTCGCGTTGGTGACGCCCAGTTCCACGACCTTCGTGCCCAGCGTCGCGATGAAACGGCCGTCGGAGGTGCCGCCGCCGGTGCTGAGGACCGGCTCGCGCCCCGTCACCGCCTTGACGCCCTGCGTGACGGCGTTGGAGAGCGGCCCCGGCGGGGTGTAGAACGGCTCGCCGGAGACGTACCACTCGATCGTGTAGCGCACCCCATGGCGATCGAGGATTTCCTCGACCTGCTGCTTGAGGCGTTCCTGCGTCTGCTCGGTGTTGTAGCGCAGGTTGAAACGGGCCTTGAGTTCGCCGGGGATCACGTTGGGCGCGCCGGTGCCCGCCGACATGTTCGAGATCTGGAAAGTCGTCGGTTCGAAGTACGCGTTGCCTTCGTCCCAGCGGCGCGTGGCAAGTTCCGCGAGTGCCGGCGCGAAGGTGTGCACGGGGTTCAGCGCCAGGTGCGGGTAGGCGATGTGGCCCTGGATGCCGTGTACGGTCAGCCGTCCGCTGAAGGAGCCGCGGCGCCCGATCTTGATCGTGTCACCCACCTCGGATTCGCTGGACGGTTCTCCCACGATGCACCAGTCGATCTGCTGGCCACGGGCCCGCAGGGTCTCCACGACACGCTTGGTGCCGTCGACGGAGGGACCTTCCTCATCGCTGGTGATCAGGAAGGCGATCGATCCTCGGTGCCCGGGATGGAGGCGAACGAACTCTTCGCAGGCAGTCACCATCGCGGCAAGGCCGCTCTTCATGTCGGCCGCACCGCGGCCGTAGAGGACGCCGTCCCTCACCACCGGCTTGAACGGATCGGACTTCCATTCCTCGAGCGGGCCGGTCGGCACGACGTCCGTATGACCTGCGAAGCAGAGCAGGGGACCCTCGGTGCCGCGAACGGCCCAGAAGTTCTCGACGTTGCCGTAGTTGAGTTTCTCGGTCCTGAAACCGGCCGCCTCGAGGCGGCGGATCATGAGGTCCTGGCAGCCGTTGTCCGTTGGAGTCACCGAGGCACGCGCGATCAGTTCCTGCGTGAGGGCCAGCGTGTCGGGTGTCTGCAACGTCGTGTCCTGGGGTGGTTCCGGGCGTCCGGCTGTGGTTGGGGGCGACGCGTTTATACGGTCGCGGGCCTGCGGGAATCAAGACCTTGGGTCAGGAATGTTGCGGAGCAGCATGCCGGATCGCAGGCGGGCCGCCGGCTGCAATAAAGCTGACACATCCCGGCAATACAGTGCCGTCCATCAAAGCACACGTCACCGCATTTCCCACGGAGGTTTCTGAACATGACGAAGCGCGCACTGGTCCCTGCCATCCTGATCCCCGCGATCCTGGGCACGCTGGCCCACGCCCAGGCCGGCCGTGACTACATCTCGATGGCGGGTTCCTCGACCGTCTATCCCTTT
>JBDLPS010000217.1:0-6483 GCA_039800965.1 Pseudomonadota bacterium
ATAATCGGACGCCCCGCGGCGACGCGGCCGATCAGCGGCAGGCCGGTTTCCTCTTCGCGGTCCCGGTCGCGCAGGGGCGACTTGAGCTGGATGCCGCGCGAAGCGCCGGGCACCAGCGAGATGACGCCCTTGCGGGCCAGCGCGCGCAGGTGGTCCTCGGCAGCGTTGGGCGACTTGAAGCCCAGCTGCTCGGCGATTTCCTTGCGCGTGGGCGGCATGCCGGTTTCCTGGAGGGTGTCCTGGATCAGGCGCAGGATCTGGGTCTGTCGCGGGGTCAGTTCGGACTCGGACATGGCCGTGCTCCGGTGGATGGCTGTTCGCATATACAGTAACTGGGGATATATCCAGATGCAAGCACGCAGGCGCGACGACGCAGAACTGGACGTCGCGATCATCGGGGCAGGCCATAACGGCCTGACCTGCGCCGCCTACCTGGCACGCGCAGGCCGCAAGGTCGCGCTCTTCGAGCGCCGCGGCATCGTGGGTGGCGCCGCCGTGACGGAGGAATTCCACCCCGGCTTCCGCAACTCCACGGCCAGCTACACCGTGAGCCTGCTGCACCCGAAGGTGATCGCCGACCTGCGCCTCGCCGAACACGGCCTGCGGATCGTCGAACGCCCGCTGCAGAACTACCTGCCCGATCCACGCGGCGGCGGCCTGCGACTCGGCCCGGAACCGGCCGACACGCTGCGCGCGGTGGCGGCGCGTTCACCTCGCGACGCGGAGCGGCTGCAACGCTTCCAGGCGCAGGTCGGCGATGCCGTCGGGCTGCTCAAGGACCTGCTGCTGCGCACGCCACCCACCGACCTCGGCCGCTGGCGCGACATCGCCTCGCTGCTCGCCACCGGTCAGCGGTTCAGGCGCCTCTCCGCCGAGACGCAACGGACAGTGCACGAACTGTTCACGCGCAGCGCCGGCGACGTGCTCGACGGCTGGTTCGAGGACGACCTTCTCAAGGCCGCGCTCGGCTTCGACTCCATCGTCGGGACCTATGCCAGCCCCTACACGCCCGGCAGCGCCTACGTGCTGCTGCACCATGCCTTCGGCGAAGTGAACGGCAAACCCGGACGCTGGGGCCACGCGATCGGCGGCATGGGTGCCATCACCCAGGCCCTCGCACGCGAGTGCCAGGCCCGCGGCGCCGGCATCGAACTCGACAACCCCGTGCGCCGCGTACTCGTCGAGCGCGACCGCGCCTGCGGCCTGGAACTGGCCGACGGCCGCATCATCCGGGCGCGGCACGTGGTGGCCAACGTGAACCCCCGGTTTCTCTACCTTGAGTTGCTGCCGCGTGACGCCGTACCCGACGCGCTGCGTGAACGGATGCAGCGTTACCGCTGCGGCTCTGCCAGTTTCCGCATGAATGTGGCGCTGTCGGCCCTGCCGCGCCTCGATGACAGCGGCCCGGGAGGCAGCGCGCTGCATGGCGCCGGCATCGTCTTCGCGCACTCGCTGGCTTACATGGATCGTGCCCACTCGGATGCACGACGCGACGGCATGTCGCGCGAACCCGTGGTCGAGATGCTGGTCCCCAGCACGCTGGACGACACGCTGGCACCACCGGGCACGCACGTCGCGAGCCTGTTCTGCCAGCATTTCGCTCCGCGGTTGCCCGACGGCAGGTCATGGCACGAGGCACGGGATGAAGCCGTCGGCGTGATTTTCGATACGGTCGAACGACATGCGCCGGGCTTCCGCGCCAGCGTGCTCGGCCATTCCGCACTCTCCCCGCTCGATCTCGAGGAGCGATTCGGCTTGCCTTCAGGCGACATCTTCCACGGCGCACTCGGGCCCGACCAACTCTGGGCCGCACGACCCCTGCTGGGCTTCGCCGATTATCGGACTTGCGTGCGGGGCCTGTGGCTATGCGGGTCGGGAGCACATCCCGGCGGCGGCGTGAGCGGCATACCAGGCCACAACTGCGCGCGGGAACTGCTGCGCAGCAGCTGAATTTCCATAACTGAATCGCCGCTGAACACGACGGCTGCGTTGAAATTCAGGTTGCACCATCAGGGTTCGCCGCCGGTATAATCAAGTTTGGTCCCCTTCCAAAGACTCTCGAGAGGATAACCATGAAGCTCGCAATCAAGATCGCCGCCCTCGCCGCTGTCGCCGCCCTCGCGGGCTGCACGGACCTCAAGCCGCTGCAGGCCCAGGTCGACGACCTGAAGGCCAAGGTCAGCAAGCTCGCGTCCGATGACGCCGCGCACGCCGCGTCCGACGCCGCGAACTTCAAGGCCGCCAACGACGCTGCTGCCGCTGCCGCCAAGGCCGCTGCCGCCGCCCAGAGCACGGCGAACCAGGCCCTGGCCGCCGCGCAGGCTGCCCAGTCGGGTGTCGATGCGACGAACGAGAAGATCGACCGCATGTTCAAGCGCTCGGTTTCGAAGTAAGCATCCACTTCGACTCGAACGAAAAACGCCGCGCAATGCGCGGCGTTTTTTTTCGTCCCGACCAAAGGACGGCCGGGACACAGGGCAGGCATGAGGCCCACCGCATCACATGCGCACGAGTGCCGCCCCCCAGGTGAACCCGCCGCCGAAAGCCTCCAGCAACACGAGGTCACCCTGCTTGATGCGGCCATCACGCACACCGGCGTCGAGCGCGAGCGGAACCGAGGCGGCCGACGTGTTGCCATGGTCCTGGACGGTGACGATCACACTCTCGAGCGGCATGTCGAGCTTCTTCGCGACGGCCTGGATGATGCGGATGTTGGCCTGGTGAGGCACCAGCCACTTGATGTCCGATTTCTGCAGCTTGTTGGCCTCGAGCACTTCGTCGACAACGCCGCCGAGCATCGTGACGGCGACCTTGAACACCTCGCGGCCGGCCATGCGGATGAAGGCCCGGTTGCCGGTACCCGGCTCGTACCCCTTCGAGATGCCACCCGTGCAGTACAGCAGGTCCTGGTGCGAACCATCGGCATGCAGGTGCGTGGAAATGATGCCCGGCTCTTCCGAGGCCTGGAGCACCACGGCGCCCGCGCCGTCGGCGAACAGGATCGCCGTCGTGCGATCGGAGAAATCAGTGATCCGAGTCAGCGTCTCGGAACCGACGACGAGCGCGCGCTTCGCCGAACCGGTACGCACGAACTTGTCAGCCACCGACAACGCATAGATGAAGCTGCTGCAGGCGGCTTCCACGCTGAACGCGGGCGCACCGACGCAACCCAGTCGCGCCTGCAACATCGCGCCGGCGTTCGGGAAAACGAGATCGGGCGTCGTGGTACCGAACACGATCAGGTCGATGTCGGTCGGCTTGAGGCCCGCGGCCTGGATGGCACGGAGCGCTGCCTGCTCGGCCATGTCGACCGTAGTCTGGCCCTCGGCGGCGTAATGACGTCGCTGGATACCCGTGCGCTCGCGGATCCACTCGTCGGTGGTTTCCATCACCTTCTCGAGGTCCGTGTTGTGCACGACGCGCTCGGGAAGATAGGACCCGGTGCCGATGATTTTCGAGTACATCAGGTTTCCCTTGGCGAAAACGCCCATTGCAGGTCCTGCAATGGGCGCGGGATCCAACCGCTGGACCGGGCAGTCCAGACCGGCGCGGCCCGGTGGCGGACCGCGTGACGGCGGTTATTCGTTGTCGTCGGCCCCGGCGGCCTTCTCGATCACGCGACGGCCACGGTAGAAACCATCCGGCGTGATGCGATGGCGCAGGTGGGTTTCGCCCGACTGCGGATCAATCGACAGTGCCGGGCGCGCGACGGCGTCGTGCGAACGGTGCATGCCGCGCTTGGACGGCGTCTTGCGACTCTTCTGAACAGCCATTTCTCAATCTCCTCGTCCGCGGCTCAAGACCGCTTCGGTCCATCACGCTTCGCCCGGCCCATCAGGTCGCCCAGCGCCGCAAAAGGTCTCTGCACTTCCTCGGCCGCGGGGGCCTCGGTCCGCGCCGTCTCGTCGCCGCGCTCCGCGCAGTCCGACTCCTCGTCGTGCAGCGGCGCGAACGGCAGCGCCAGCAGCAGGTCTTCCTCGACCAGTTCCCCCAGCCGCAGGCGCCCTTCAGGCGCCAGCATCAATTCCGCGTCGTCCGGCACGCGCTCCACTGCCGCCTCGGAAGTCGGCAGGAATACACGCGAACCGGCGCCCAGATGCGCCACCATCGGTTTGAGGCAACGCTGGCAGACGACCGTGACGTCGGCAGCGACCTGTACCTCGGCGACCGGGAAACCCCTCTGCCGCGAGAAACGCACGATACCGCTTGCCATCCCGGCCGGTGCAGCCAGTTCACCCACGAGCCGCGCCATGCGCGACAACGGGATTTCGAACGACACCTCGGCCCCTTCGTCCGCCAGGATCGCAACGTCTCTGAGTTTCGACCCGTCGTCCGGCATGGGGCGCGTATCATAGGAACGCAAGTGCTTGTTTGCAACCGATGTTGTACCCCACCGCCATGACCACCGCCCCCCTTCTCGTGCTCGGTTCCACCTCCCCCTACCGCAGGGAACTGCTGGGCCGCCTCGGACTGCCCTTCGAGACCTGTTCCCCGGGCGTCGACGAGACGCCCCTCGAGGGGGAAGCGCCGACTGAGCGGGCATTGCGCCTGGCCCTCGCCAAGGCAAGGGCCGTCGCCGCGGAGCATCCCGGCGCCATCGTGGTCGGCAGCGACCAGGTCGCGAGCCTCGGCGAAGGCGCCGCCGCCCGGATCCTCCGGAAGCCCGGCAACGCCGATCGCTGCCTTGAACAACTGCTGATGCTGAGCGGCCATGCGGCGCGATTCGACACCGCGGTGGCGGTCGTCGCCCCGGGACGTGAAACAGCGACGCACGTGGACGTGACCCGGGTGCGGTTCAGGAATTTCGATGCGGTCGAGGCGAACCGCTACATCGTGCGTGAACCCGCCCTGGACTGCGCGGGCGGATTCAAGTGTGAAGGGCTGGGCGTGACCTTGATGGACGCCCTCGAGACGACGGACCCAACAGGCCTCGTCGGCCTGCCCCTCATCTGGCTCGCCGGGGCCCTGCGCCGCGCCGGGCTCGACCTGCCGTAACCGGATCGGCGCCCACCGCGACGCGGCGGGGACGCAGCTTTCCGGACGCCGAGGCGCCGGCGAGCTGGTCCAGAAAACCCTTCAATTCATCCGGCAGCGGCGCACTGACGGACACCTCCACGCGCCGATCCGGGTCCTCGTAGCTCACGCTGTGCGCATGCAGGAAGAGTCGCTTCAGTCCCAGTTCCCGCATCTGCTCGTTGAACACCGGATCACCGTATTTGGGATCGCCCGCCACCGGATGCCCGGCGTACTGGGCATGCACGCGGATCTGATGGGTACGGCCCGTAAGCAGCTTGACCTCCAGCAAGGTCGCCAGATTGCCGAAGAACTGGACCACGCGGAAATCGCTGGCCGCCGCCTTGCCATGAGGATCGACCTTGACCGTCCGCTCACCGCCGACGCGCAGGTCCGTGCGCAGCGGTGCCTCGATGCGCTTGGCGCCCAGCTCCCATTTGCCGCGGACCAGCACCAAGTAGCGCTTGTCGAAGGCATCCTCGCGCAACAGCGCATGCAACGTGCGCAAGGTGGAACGCTTGCGCGCCACCAGCAGGCAGCCGCTGGTGTCGCGATCGAGGCGGTGCACCAGCTCGAGCGTCTCGTCCGGCCGCGACGCCCGCAGCCCCTCGATCACCCCGAAGCCGATGCCACTGCCGCCATGCACGGCGACGCCAGAGGGCTTGTCCAGCACCAGAAGCCGCGGATCCTCGTGAATGACTGCCGCCTCGAGTTGCTCGAGCAACTTGCGCGGCACCGGCCGCGGCGCGTCGGCAGCCTCTGGAGGAGCCTCCCGGTAAGGCGGAATGCGCAGCACGTCCCCCTCGGCGGTCCTGGCATCGCCCTTCACCCGCTTTCCGTTGAGGCGGACCTCCCCCTTGCGGAGCATCCGGAACACGAGACTGCGGGGCACCGTCGGCAGCAACCGGGTGAGGACCTTGTCGAGGCGCTGGCCGGCATCCTCGACCCCCAAGGTCAGGATCTGCACCGCCGTACGAGGCCCCTGCGGCGGCTCCCCACTCAAGTTGTCTTCGACATTGATCATGTAAGGTCTTGTTTTTTCAGATTCCGGGAATATAATCGGACGGTCGCCAACGCGACAGACCGCGGCTCAGGCCGCATGTTAGTTGATCCTGGACGACAGGATCATCGTTCGGCCGATCAGGTCGCAACGCCCCGCTTGCCGGGGCGCGCCGGTCGGTCAGCAGAAGACCAAAAAGGTTGCTGGCGCGCCGCCTTCCGCCAAGGTGTCGCGATCACTCCACGAAGCCAGTGCTGAAAATCATCACCACGCTCGTCGATGTCTTGTCCGTCGTACTGACGGCGCTCTGCTGCCCGCCACGGCTTCTTGCGGCGCACGCCCCCGCGCGCGCCCTTCCCTCGTCGGCCCCTCAACCCAATTTGAGCGGGATACATGAAAAGAATGCTCGTCAACGCGACCCAGCAGGAAGAACTGCGCGTCGCACTGGTCGATGGCCAGAAGCTCTACGA
>JBDLPS010000218.1:0-4549 GCA_039800965.1 Pseudomonadota bacterium
CCGATCAGTATTACAGCCGTGGAAAGTACGGGGTGCGCGTCAACACCGCGGTCGAGGATCAGCCCGACAACCGCGTGCGCGTGAAGATCGACATCAAGGAAGGCTCGCGCGCCAAGATCCGCCAGATCGCGGTGGTGGGCAATACGCGTTTCAAGGAGAAGGACATCCTCGAGACGCTGGAGCTCAAGACCCCGCGCTGGAACTCCTGGTACAAGCAGAACGACCGTTACGAGCGCGAAAAGCTCACGGGTGACCTCGAGAAGATCAAGTCCTGGTATCAGGACCGCGGCTACGCCAATTTCCAGATGGAATCGGCGCAGGTCCAGATCTCGCCGGACAAGGAGGACATGTTCATCACGCTGAACATCTCCGAGGGCGAGGTCTACAAGGTTTCGGAAGCCAAGCTGGCTGGCAACACGATCATCCCCGAGGAGGAGATGCGCGGGTTCCTGCTGGTCCGTCCGGGACAGATCTACTCGCAGCGTCTTATCGCGGCGACCCAGGAACTGATCCAGAACCGCCTCGGCGAGGAAGGTTTTGCCTTCGCCAAGGTCGATCCGGTGCCGAAGCTCGATGACGACAAGAAGGAGGTCTCGATGACCTTCCTCGTCGACCCTGGCAAGCGTACCTACGTGCGCCATATCGAGTTCGCCGGCGTGACCCGCACCAACGACGTCGTGCTCCGTCGCGAGATGCGGCAACTGGAGGGCAGCTGGCTCTCCAACTTCGCGCTCGAGCGCTCCAAGCAGCGCATGCAGCAACTGCCCTACATCGAGAAGGTCGAGTTCGAGAAGAACAAGGTCGATGGCGCTGACGACCTCGTCGACGTGAAGTACACCATCAAAGAAGGTCCGAGTGCCCAGTTGTCGGGCGGTATCGGCTATTCCGCTTCCTATGGCTTCACGCTGCAGGGCAGCTACGCGGACAGCAATTTCCTCGGCACGGGCAAGCGCTTCGCGGTCGATCTCAATGCCGGTGCCTACAGCAAGGTCTACAGTTTCTCGCACACCAACCAGTACCTGAGCATCGACAACCTGTCGCGCACCATCAGCCTGCGCTACAGCGACGTGACGCAGTTCGTTTCGGCGTCGTCGGACTTCTCTTCCAAGACGACGGCCGCCGGCCTCGAGTTCGGTTACCCGATCTCTGAAGTCCAGGGTGTACGGTTCGGCGGTACGTTGCAGAGGGCCCAGCTGCTCACCACGTCGTCCGGCAGTGCCCTGCAGGCGCGCGAGTGGGTGCAGAAGAATGGCCGCCCCTACGCGCGCAGCGCCGTGGACAACTACGGCAACATCTACGAATTCTTCGGCAGCACCTACAACACGCTCGAACTGACGGCTGGCTGGTACATCAACAGCCTGAACCGCGGCATGTTCCCGGACCGTGGCATGCGCCAGTCGCTGGCGTTCTCAACCACGGCGCCGGGCAGCAGTGTGCAGTACTGGGTCGCCAATTACGACTTCGTGAAGTACATCCCGATCTGGCGCAGCTGGACGGGTTCGGTTTCGTTCCGCGGGGCCTACGGCGACGCTTTCGGCAGCACCACCGGCCTGCCGCCTTACCGCCAGTTCTACGGCGGTGGTCCGGATACGGTCCGCGGCTATCGCGAGAGTCGTCTTGGCCCGAAGGACAACTACGGCAATCCCTACGGCGGCAACATGCTCCTCGTCGGCCGTGCCGAGGTCATCGTGCCGATGCCGGCGAAGTGGCAGACCAGCGCCCGCGTGAGCCTGTTCTACGACGTTGGCAACGTCTTCTCCACCAATCGCAACACGAAGTTCTACGGCCGGGATGGTGTCACGCCCGTTACCTACGACTTCAACTCTGCTAATCTGCGGCGGTCGACGGGCGTTGCCGTGCAATGGCTCGCACCGCTCGGACTCTTCCGGTTCAGCTACGGCATCCCCTTGAACGCTTCCAAGGGTTCGAACGTGCTTTATCCGGACGAGAAGGAACAGTTCCAGTTTTCGGTTGGCCAGGCGTTCTGACGCCGTCCTGCCGGTGGTATGCAACGAGGGGTTATCAGCGTGAACCGTATGCTCAAAGTCCTGGTCCCGGGTGTCCTGCTTGCCGTGGCCCTGGTGGCGCCGGCTTCCGCCGACATCAAGGTCGGCATCGTTAACTATTCCCGCCTGCTGCAGGGGTCGCCGCAGTTCAAGACGCTCCAGGATGCGCTCCAGGCCGATTTCGCGCCGAAGCAGAAGGAACTGGCCACGCTGCAGAACCAGCTCAAGTCCAAGGAAGACCGCCTGCAGAAGGATGCCGCGACGATGAGCGAGTCGCAGCGTTCGGGTGCCGAGAAGGAACTGCGTGATGGCTACCGCGACCTGCAGCGCAGGCAGCAGGAGGCGCAGGAAGACCTCAACGCCCGCCAGAACGAGGAAATGTCCCGGCTGCAGCGCACGCTGGTCGAGGAAGTGACGGCCTACGCCAAGACGCAGAACTTCGACATCGTGCTTGCCGAAGGCGTGATCTACGCCAGCCCGACGCTCGACATCACGCCGGCGATCCTGACGGCGCTGCAGTCGCGCAAGCCGGCCTCGGGCGGCAAGGCCGCGGGCAAGTAAGCGGGGCCGGGTAGGGCCGGCGCCGGCTGGTTACCGTTCCCATGACCCTGTCGCTCGGCGAGCTCGCGGACCGGTTTGGCTGCGAGCTGCGTGGCGACCCCGGGGTCAGCGTGCGTGCCGTCGGCACGCTCGCCGGCGGCGAGGGCCTGATCGGCTTCGTCGCCAGTTCCGCCTACCGGGAAGAGCTTCGTGCCACCCGCGTCGCTGCGGTCATCGTCGATCCGCGGCTGGCTGCCGATTCGCCCGTCCCGGCGCTTGTCTGCCGCAACCCGCACGCCACCTTCGCCCGCGTCGCCGCGCTGCTCCATCCCGAGCCGTCGCTGCCTGCAGGCATCCACCCGTCGGCTGTGGTGGACGCCGCGGCTCGCGTCGACCCATCCGCTCATGTCGGGCCGCTGGCGCTGATCGAGGCCGGCGCAGAGGTTGGTCCTCGCGCCGTTGTTGGTCCGCATTGCGTGGTGGGTCGGGGTGCGCGTCTGGCGGAGGACGTGAGGCTCGTGGCCCGGGTCACGGTCTGCCACGGCGTCATCATCGGTCCCAGGACGATCCTGCACCCTGGTGTGGTCGTCGGGTCCGATGGCTTTGGCAATGCCCGCGACGGTGCCGCCTGGGTCAAGGTGCCACAGGTCGGTGGCGTGCGTATCGGGGCGGATGTCGAGATCGGCGCGAATACCACCGTCGACCGTGGCGCCCTCGACGACACGGTCATCGAGGACGGTGTCCGCCTGGACAACCAGATCCAGGTGGCGCACAACGTCGTGGTCGGCGCGCATACGGCCATAGCGGCCTGCACGGGCATCGCGGGCAGCACGCGTATCGGCAGTCGCTGCATGATCGGCGGTGGCACTGGCATCGGGGGGCAGTTGTCGATCTGCGACGATGTCATCGTCACCGGGTTCGGCATGGTCACCAAGTCGATCGACAAGCCGGGCATGTATTCCAACGTCATCCCGGCCGAGGAGGCGCGCCAGTGGCGGCGCATCGTCGGCCGTCTGAAGCGGATCGAATCTATGGCGGCGCGGATCTCCGCGCTCGAAGCAGCGGCGGGCCTCGGCGCGTCGACGACACAGGAAGAAGGCAATGACTGACATACGCCCGTTCATGGACATCCAGGCGATCCTCAAGTACCTGCCGCACCGCTATCCTTTCCTGTTGGTCGACCGCGTGCTGGAGTGCACCCGCGGCGAATCGATCCGCGCGATCAAGAACGTCACGGTCAACGAACCGCAGTTCACGGGGCACTTCCCGGAGCGCCCGGTGATGCCCGGGGTGCTGATGCTCGAAGCGCTGGCGCAGACAGCGGGCATCCTTACCTATGCGACGCTCGAGAAGGTCCCCAACGAGAACACTCGGTTCTACTTTGCCGGCCTCGACAAGGTGCGTTTCCGCCGTCCTGTCTTGCCGGGCGACCAGCTTATCCTCACGGCCAGGGTCGAGCGCAACATGAAAGGCATCTGGAAGCTTTCGACGGCCGCCTACGTCGGCGACGAGGAGGCCGTGTCGGCCGAGATGATGCTGTTCCCCGACGCGGACAACGCGTCGCCGTTCCCGCCGCCGGCGGCGGGCTGAGGCGCGCCATGGCCCGCATCGATCCCCGTGCAGCCGTTTCGCCCAAGGCGCAGCTGGCCGATGACGTCGAGGTCGGTCCCTTCGCGGTGATCGGTGACGACGTCGTCATCGGTCCCCGTTGCCGCATCGGCCCCCATGCCGTCGTGAACGGTCCGACGACGCTGGGCGCAGACAACCAGGTATTCCAGTTCGCGTCCCTCGGTGACGCGCCGCAGGACAAGAAATACAAGGGCGAGCCGACGCGGCTGGAGGTCGGCGACCGCAACATCTTCCGCGAGTACGTCACGGTGAACCGGGGCACAGTGACCGGCAACGGTGTCACACGCATCGGCGACGACAACATGTTCCTCGCGTATTCGCACGTGGCGCACGACTGCACGCTGGGCAACAAGATCGTGCTGTCCAACGTCGTG
>JBDLPS010000219.1:0-63508 GCA_039800965.1 Pseudomonadota bacterium
ATCCATCGCTACTACCGGCCCGCACTCCATTACTGCCTGGCCCGGCCCCGCAGTACCGTGGCCGCCGCGCTCGGCGGCGCCGCGCTGGCGTCGATCGCACTTTTCCTTTTCATGGGAAGCAGCCTGTTCCCGAAGGCCGATACGCCCCAGTTCCTGGTTGGCATCGAAACACCGAACGGCAGCAGCTTCGCGGCAACCACGGCGGCGGTGGATTTCACGGAACAGCGACTGGCCGCGCACCCGGAGGTGCGCGGCTGGTTCACCAACATCGGGCACGGCAACCCGCAGGTCTACTACAACCACATCGTCCGCAACGATTCGGCGAACTATGCCGAACTGTTCGTGCAACTGAAGGACTACGACGGGCGCGGCACGCCGCGTTTCATCGAAAGGCTGCGCGACGAACTCAAGCAGTACGCCGGGGCCCGCATCCACGTGCGGGAGTTCGTGCAGGGCACGCCCATCCCGGCCCCGATCTCGATCCGCGTTCTGGGGCCTGAGCTCGAGGGCCTGCGCGACCTGGGCGAAAAAGTGCAGCACGCCATCGAATCGGTCCCCGGCACGCGCGACGTCACGAACCCGCTGCGCGTGGCGCGCACGAACCTTCGGCTGGTGCCCGACAGCCAGAAGGCCAACCTGCTGGGCGTGCCGACAGTGGAATTCGATCGCGCCGTGCGACTTGCCGTATCCGGGTTGCCTGCCGGCAACTTCAAGGCGGCGAACGGCGAGCAGTATCCGATCATCGTGCGGACGCCAACAGGGACGCGGGCGGATTTCAGCGCGCTCGAACGGATCCGCGTACCGACGATAACCGGCGCGTCACTGCCGCTGTCGCAGCTGGCGACGCTGGAATTCGTCAGGGCACCGACGCGTATCCAGCACTTCATGCGGCAGCGTGCGGTGGTCGTCGACGCACAGGTGGCGACGGGACACAACACCGCCGCCGTGACGGGGGCGGTTCTGCAGCGCCTGAAGGCGATGGACTGGCCTCGCGGCTACAGTTATTCGGTAGGTGGCGAGGCCGAATCCAGCCGGGAGGCCTTCGGCGGCATCGGCATCGCGATCATCGTCGCGCTGTTCGGGATCTTCGCCATCCTGGTACTGGAATTCGGCAATTACCGCTCGACCCTGATCGTGCTGACCGTCGTGCCACTCGGCGTTGTCGGCGGGCTGCTGATGCTGCTCCTCACCGGCAACGACATTTCCTTCACGGCGGCAGTCGGGCTCGTCGCGCTGGTCGGCATCGAGATCAAGAATTCCATCCTGCTCGTGGATTTCACCAATCAGCTGCGTGCGCAGGGCGTTCCACTGGACGACGCCATCGAACAAGCCGGCGAAATCCGCTTCCTGCCGATCCTCCTGACTTCCGCCACGGCGATCGGGGGACTGCTGCCGCTCGCCCTGCAAGGCGCAGGACTGTACTCGCCCATGGCCTGGGCGATCATCGGGGGACTGCTGACGTCGACGCTGCTGGCGAGGCTCGTGACGCCAGTGGTATACCGCCTGATACCGCCCTAAGACGGAGTTTCTCGCCCCATGGCGGACCTCAAGCTCAAGGACCTGCGTTACCTCGTTGCCGTCGCGGATACGCGCCACTTCGGCCAGGCGGCTGCGCGCTGCTTCGTCAGCCAGCCGACGCTGTCCGCGCAACTCAAGAAGCTCGAGGACTACCTGGGCGTGCAACTGGTCGAGCGGCAACCGCGTCGCATCACGCTCACCGAAGCCGGGCAGAGCGTGGTGGCGCATGCCCGACGGATCCTCGAAGCCAGTGAAGAAATCGTCAGCGTGGCCCAGCGGCAGCGCGATCCGCTCGCAGGCCGACTGCGGCTCGCTCTGCTGCCGACCATCGGGCCCTATCTGTTGCCCTTCGTCGCGGCCCGGCTGCACAAGGCGCTGCCCCGGCTCGACCTGCTGCTCTATGAACACCAGACCGGACCTTTGCTGGAGAAGCTGCAGTCCGGCGAGATCGATGGTGGCGTCCTCGCGCTGCCTGTGGAATCGGACGGCCTCGCCTCGCTGCCCCTCTACGACGAGCCCTTCGTGCTCGCGGTGCCCAGCGACCATGCGCTCGCGAAACGCAAGACCGCGCAACCTCGTGACCTCGATGGCCAGACCTTGCTGCTGCTCGAAGACGGTCATTGCCTGCGGGACCAGGCCCTCGAGGTCTGTTCGCTCAGCAATGCGCAGGAAAAGCAGGACTTCCGTGCGACCTCACTGGAAACCCTGCGGCAGATGGTGGCATCGGGAGCGGGCATCACCTTGCTGCCGGACCTGGCCAGCCGGGGCGCCTATGGCACCGCGCGCGGCGTGAACATCATTCCTTTCGCCCGGCCCGCTCCGGTCCGCCACGTCGGCATCGTCTGGCGCAAATCGAGTGCGCGCGGCAAGGCTATCGAGGCAGTCGGCAGGGAAATCGCCGACGCCGTGCACAAGCTCTTCAAGGCCTGAGGTGGCATCGCCCGGCGACGTTTCTCCCTATGACTGGCTGGTCTGGCCGGAGGGTGCGCTGGAACACGCCCTGGCGGCGGATACCCGGCGTCGCGATGTCATGGCCTACCTCGGCGAGAAGGACTACGCGACCCTCGCGCCACTGGCACGCGAGGCAGCCAGAACGAGGCGTGATCCGGAGCGTGTTGTCTACATCGTGCCCGGCATCATGGGTTCGCAGCTGGGTTACCCCCGGAGCGGCGACGATCCGCCCGACCTGTTATGGGTGGATCCGCTGGACCTGCAGCGCGGGCGCATCGACGAGCTTGCAGCGGACAACACTCGCCTCTTGTCGCTGGGCCCGGCGCCTTACAGTCACCTCTCCCTCAAGCTTCGCCTGGAGATAGCCGGCTTCACGGTGCGATGGGCGGATCATGACTGGCGACAGGGCGTGGAGGTCGCCGGCGCAACGCTGGCGGCGCGCATGAACGCCGAACCCGCAAGTCGACAGTACGTGGTGGCGCACAGCATGGGAGGGCTGGTGGCACGCGCCGCACTCGCTGGTGCCGAAGCAGGCATCGCAAGGCTCGTGACGCTGGGCACTCCACACCACGGCAGTTTCGCCGCGCTTCAGGCCCTGCGCGCCAGCTATGTATCCGTGCGCCGCATTGCCCAACTCGCACCGGGCCGCACGACCGAAGCACTGACGGAAAGGATCTTCGCGCGATACCGAAGCCTCTACCAGATGTTGCCGGCACCGATCGGCGATGGACTGGATCTGCGTCGCGCGGACAGCTGGCCCGATTCGTCTCCACGTCCGGACCCTGCGCTGCGCGCCGAGGCAGGGCCGCCTGCATTGCCCTGGGCCGAAGGCCGCAGCTGCTGCATTGCCGGCGTCGGTTTCGATACGGTTTCTGCAGTCACCCTGGAGGACGCGCAGTTCCGTTACCACGTAACGGGCGACGGTGATGGCACAGTGTCCTCGAGTTCCGCGGCACCGGATGGCGTGCCTGCCTGGTACTGCAGCGTGTTGCACGGCGAGTTGCCGCGGGACGCCACCGTCGCCTCGGCGATCGTCGACCTGCTCGATGCAGGATGCACGCAGGCGCTCCCGACGGAACCTCCGGCTGCCAGCCGGGCGTCACGCAGCATCACCGATACGGTGCTGCGCGAAGCCTGCGCGACGAAGCTGGACTGGTCGAGGATGACGGCGGCGCAGCGCCGCGAGTGGTTCGACGGACTGAACCGGCCCGTCGCCGCCGGCAGCATCCTGGAGGATTTTCCGTGACGACGACGCCCACCGTGATCCTCTGGTTCAGGCAAGACCTGCGGCTGGCCGACAACCCGGCGCTCGATGCTGCCGTGAAGAGCGGTGCGCGGATCGTGCCCGTCTACATCTGGAGTCCTGAGGAAGAAGGGGGTTGGGCGCCGGGTGCCGCCTCGCGCTGGTGGCTGCACCGATCGCTGGAGTCGCTGGACACGAGACTCCGTGAACGCGGATCGCGCCTGCTGTTCCGGCGTGGACCAGCGCTGCTCGCCTTGCGCGAACTGGCCTCGCAGACCGGCGCGACGGCGGTGTACTGGAACCGCCGTTACGAACCTGCCGCGGTCGCCGTCGAGAACCTGCTGCGGGAGATGCTGCCCGCCAGTGGGATACTCGCGCACAGCTCGCAGGCTGCACTGCTGATGGAACCTTGGGCGATCCAGACCAAGACGGGTGGTCCCTACCAGGTCTTCACGCCTTACTGGCGTGCGTTCCTGCAACAGATCAAGGTCAGCGCGCCGATCGGCTCTCCCACGCGGATCCCCGCGCCGGAACGGTGGCCGGATTCCGTGCCACTGGATGCCCTGCAGCTGCTGCCCCACATTCCCTGGCACGCCTCGCTCGAACGGCATTGGAAGCCCGGTGAAGCGGCTGCCCGCGATCGACTGATCGCGTTCAGCCGCGGAGCGCTCGGCGAGTACGCCGCCGGGCGCGACCTGCCTGCGATCGATGGCACCTCGCGCCTCTCCCCGCACCTTCACTTCGGCGAGATCTCGCCACGACAGGTGTGGACGCAAGCCAGCAAACACGCCGACCTGGCAGGCCGGTACCACGCTGAACTCGTATGGCGCGAATTCGCGGCCCATCTGCTGCACCATTTCCCGACGCTGCCGGAGCGCCCGAAGAACGCAGCCTTCGAGAAACTGGGCTGGCGCAACGACACACGGGATTTCGAAGCCTGGTGCCACGGCCGCACTGGCATCTCGTTGGTCGACGCCGGGATGCGCCAGCTGTGGCAGACGGGCTGGATGCACAACCGCGTGCGCATGGTCGTCGGATCGCTGCTGGTGAAAAACCTGCTTCATCCTTGGCAGGACGGCGAACGCTGGTTCTGGGACACGCTCGTCGATGCAGACCTCGCGAGCAACGCCATGGGTTGGCAGTGGGTGGCCGGCACCGGACCGGACGCCGCGCCGTTCTTCCGCGTATTCAATGCGGACACCCAGGCGGAAAAATTCGACGCCAGCGGAGAGTACCGCCGGCGATGGATCCCGGAGATCGGCACGGCTGCCTACCCCCGGCCGATCGCGGACCTGAAATCGTCCCGGCAGCGCGCGCTCGACGCCTACCAGGCGATCCGCGCCCGCTAAGCCGCGAGGGTCAGGCCTGCCGTGCCCAGCGCAGCAGCGTTGCGAAATTCGGCGGCTTGCCATGCATCAGCAGGCCGATGCGGAACACCTTCGCGGCGAACCACACTGCGACGGCTGCACCGGCGATGCCGATGCCGACGGACAACAGCACCTGCCACAGCGGCGGTGGCGAATCGGACGCCAGACGCACCATCATCACGAAACTGTTCACCGGTGGCACCAAGCTGAGCACGACGCTGAACGGCGCGTCCGGATTGCGGCCGATCACGGGCGACAAGGCATACGGCAACACCAGCAGCAGCATGATCGGCCCCATCAGCGACTGGGCATCCGCCTGCTGGTTGACCGCGGCACCGACAGCCATCATCAGCGCACCGAAGACGAGGTAGGAAAGGAGGAAGAAGACCACCAGGTAGACGATCAGCAGCGGATCCAGCAAGCCGAAGAGCGCGAACTGCAACAGCAGCAGCACGCCAAGGCCGATGTACACGGCCATCACGAGAAGACCGACCGCGAGCTGGCCCAGCAGCTTGCCCCACATGAGCTCCAGTGGCGATACGGCCGACAGCAACACTTCGACCACACGACTGGATTTTTCCTCGATCAGCGACGTCATCAACGTCTGCCCGCACAACACGACGGCGACGAAAAGCAGCGCCCCCATGATGAAAGGCAGCATGCGGTTGAAGTTGCGCTGCGCCCGCTGCTCGCCCTTCTCGCCGACCAGCGTTGCAGCCGGCCTCGCGACCTCCTGGGCGATGGAAACGACATCCGCGTCGAGTCCTGCGGCTTCGAGGCGAGCCCTGACGAGCACGTCCTCCAGTGCATCGCGCAGGACGGATTCCGTGGCGTCGCCCAGCGCTGTACTGATGAAGAGTTCATAGCCGCCGTAGGCCGATCGGCCCTCGCCGCGCACCACCGCGTCCGGGGGAATGACGACCAGCGCCAGTGCGGCAGGCCTTCCTTCCTCGCCACGCTTGAGGGCCTCCTTGTGCGGACCGAGGTCCACTTCCCCGGGCAGCGACCTGACCGCAAGGTCGGGGGGCGGTGCACCAGCGGGCAGGGACAGGTTGCGGCCGGCTTCCGGCGCAGCGTCGGCGATGAGCCGCTGCCGGCGTGCGTCCCGCTGCGCAGCGATCACCGAGGGCTTCAAGGCCTGCTGCAAGGACGCCGCCACATGGCCACTGCGATCGACGACCCGGATCTCGCCGTGCACGGGTGGGGCATGGCTCGCCAGCAGGCGCGGAACCAGCAAGGAAAGCGCCACGCCTATCGCTGGCATCAACAGGATGCCGATGATGAACCCTTTGCGGCTCACGGTGGCGATGAAGTCGCGCGTCGCGACGAGTCCGATGCGGCGGATCATGCGACACCTCCCTGGGCCTGCCCCTGCAGGTGGGAACGCAGCGCATGCAGCGACTCGGCACCACCCTCCTGCGTGACAAGGCCGATGAACACGTCCTCCAGCCGGATGCGTGCGATCTCAAGGCGCGCGGGCGGCACACAGGCAGCGACCCGCTGCATCACATCGGCCGGCGCAGCACCCGACACGAGCAACAACTCGCAGCCTTCTGCTGTCGGCCGGATCGACTCGACACCCTCGACGCCAGCCAGAGCCGACAGGTCCGCATCCGCGGACAGCGGCTCGACATGGAGGCGCCGCAGGTCGTACTGGCGACGCAGCGTCGACATCGGTTCGTCCAGCACCTTGCGTCCCTTGTGGATCATCACCACGTGGTCGCACAGCGCTTCCGCATTCGCCATCACGTGC
The DNA here is from genome assembly GCA_039800965.1 of Pseudomonadota bacterium. Lineage (GTDB taxonomy): Bacteria > Pseudomonadota > Gammaproteobacteria > Steroidobacterales > Steroidobacteraceae > ZC4RG30. Next base: position 6,833 of record JBDLPS010000219.1, read on the forward strand.
GTGGAGAACAGGATCGTCGCCCCCCGCAGCTGCTGTTCGACGATGAGCCCGCGCAGCATCTGCACCGACACGGGATCGAGCCCGCTGAAAGGCTCGTCGAGGATCAGCAATTCAGGCTCGTGCACGATGGCAGCGACGAACTGCACGCGCTGCAGCATGCCCTTCGAAAGATCCTCGCAACGCCTGGAAGCACTGTCGGCCAGCCCGACCTGTCCGAGCAGGCGCAGCGCCCTCTCGCGTGCGACTTCGGGCGCGATACCCTTGAGGCGCGCCATGTACTGCAGGAAGGCATCGACGCGCATCTTGCGGTATACGCCGCGCTCTTCAGGCAGGTAGCCGATGCGGTCCTTGGCCTGCATCGCATCGTCATGGCCGAGCACGGACAGGCGACCGGCATCCGGCAGCAGGATCGACAGGATCAGGCGGATCGCGGTCGTCTTGCCTGCACCGCTTGGCCCGATGAAGCCGCACGTCGTGCCGCGCGGTATGCGCAGGTCCAGCGCATCGACCGCCTTCAGCCCCTCGAAGCGCTTCGTGACGCCTTCAAGCACGACGGCATCCGCCAATCCACCGGTTGTCATCGCGGCATCCTTGTCAGAGCAGGGAGATATCGGTATCGGTCACGCTCGCGGCACCGGTCGCGACGATGCGCGCCAGTCCCAGCGCACGCGGCAGCACCTGGTCGGCATAGAAACGGGCCGATCGCAGCTTGCCCCGGTAAAACGCCGCCTCGCCACTACCGCCGGCCAACGCCTGCGCGGCGACACCGGCGCCACGCGCCAGCAAGGCGCCGGCGAGCACCGTGCCGCAAAGTTCGAGGTAGTGCACGGAGACCGCCTGCGCGGCGGCCATCGACTGCGCCGACTGCTGCAGCACGGACACCGTTGCATCGCGCAACACGCCCAGTGCCTCGCGGGCCGCGACCTGGGACGCCAGCACGTCGGCCGGTGCATCCGGGCCCGCATCGAGCGACGCAAGCAGTTCATCGATCAGCAACGACATCGTCGCACCCTTGTCCCGACCCAGCTTGCGGCCGATCAGGTCATTGGACTGGATACCCGTCGTGCCCTCGTAGATCGCGGCCACGCGCACGTCACGCAGGAACTGCGCGGCACCGGTCTCCTCGATGAAGCCCATTCCACCGTGGACCTGCATGCCCATCGAGGTGACCTCGATCGCCGTTTCGGTGCACCAGCCCTTCACGATCGGCGTCAGCAACTCCGCCCGGAACAACGCACGTTCACGCGCGGCCTCATCCACTTCGCGGTGCGCGGCATCCAGATACAGCGCGGCGCTGTAGGCGAGGGCGCGCATGGCCTCGATGCGCGAACGCATCGACAACAGCATCCGCTTCACGTCCGGGTGGTTCACGATCGCGACAGCCGGGCCGTCCTTCGCACCGACCGACCTGCCCTGCACGCGGTTGCGCGCCCAGTCCAACGCCTGCTGGTAGGCACGCTCGGACTGCGCCAGTCCTTGCACGCCAACCGAAAGACGTGCGGCATTCATCATCACGAACATGTGCTGAAGGCCCGTGTTGGGCTCTCCCATCAGGTAGCCGACAGCGCCGTCCTTCTCGCCGAACGCCATCACACAGGTCGGGCTCGCGTGCAGTCCGAGCTTGTGCTCGATGGAGATGCACCGCGCATCGTTCAATTCGCCCGGCGAACCATCGGCGTTCAACAGGTACTTCGGCACGAGGAACATCGAAATCCCGCGCGTACCCGCCGGCGCGCCGTCGATGCGGGCAAGCACGAGATGGACGATGTTGTCCGTCATGTCGTGGTCGCCGTAGGTGATGAATATCTTCTGCCCGAAGATGCGGTAGCGATCGCCGTCAGGCACCGCGCGCGCGCGCAGCAGTGCCAGGTCGGAACCGGCCTGGGCCTCGGTCAGGTTCATCGTCCCCATCCACTCGCCGCTGACGAGCTTCTCGACGAAGGGCTGCACCGACGCACCGCTGCCGGACCCGGCGATGGCTTCGACTGCGCCGCGCGCCAGGGAGGTACCGAGGTAGAACGCCATGTTCGACGCGAACATGATTTCCTCGACGGCATTGTTCACGGTATGCGGCATGCCTTGGCCGCCCAGCTCTCCCGGCACCGACAGCTGCGTCCATCCGCCCTCGACGTAAGCGGCGTAAGCCTCCTTCAGTCCCTTCGGGACGAGCACGCCCTCCGGCGTCCAGCGTGCCCCTTCGACATCACCGGGGCGGTTCAGCGGCTCGAGGACATTTTCGCCGAACTTGGCGGCTTCTTCGACGATGCTGTCGGCAAGTTCGCCGGAATAGTCGACATCTGAATAGTAGGCGGCCAGTCGCTCGTCGCCGAGCAGTTCGTGCAACACGAACTGCATGTCGCGAAGGGGTGCGCGGTACATGGTGTTCCCGGGGGGCGTGAAGATCCCCGGATTCTAACGTCAGCCGGCGGCAGGCGCTCCCGCCAGCACGGGAACGATGTTCGCGGCCAGGAACTCCACGAAAGTCCGGACGGCAGGTTCCCCGGCACGATCGGCCGGGCTCACCGCGGTGAGCTCGACCTTGTCGGCGACCTGCCAGTCCGGCAGAACACGGACGAGCCGTTTCATCGCCAGGCCGTTTCGACACAGGAACTCCGGCAGCACGCCGATGCCGAGACCTGCCGCCACCGCAGAATGCAGGGCCTGGGGATCTTCGGATGTCAGGCGCGGCGTGCAGGGAATCGAGACGCTGCCACCATCCTTCGACAGGCGCAGCGATGGGCTCGCCTCGGTCGTCGACCAGAGCAGCGCATGCGCCCCGAGGTCGCTGGGCAACTGCGGCACGGCACGGGCGGCCAGATACGTCGGTGCCGCGCACAGCACCATCGGCGGCGTGCCCAGGCTGCTGGCCACCTCACCCTCCGCAAGGCGACCGTCACTGCGCAACTCCAGATCGAAAACGCCCGCCTCGCCGTCCTCCCCGGCATTCACCAGGCGCAACGTGACATCTGGAAATCGCTCCAGAAACCGGGGTACCAGCGGCGCCACCAGCAGGCGACCGTAGGCCTGATCGACCGACACGCGCAGCACCGCGCCCGCGGCGACGGGAATCAACGCCACCCGGGCCGCCTCGGCCTCGAGCGCCACACGCTGGCAATGGACGAGGATCGAACGGCCTGCCACAGTCAGGGCGATGCGACGGGTCGTACGCTCCAACAGGCGGACGCCGAGCGCACGCTCCAGCTGGGCAACGGAGCGGCTGACACGGACCTTGGGGACGCCGAGAACCCGCGAGGCAGCGGTGAAGCCGTTCATCTCCACGACCTTGGCAAAGATGGCCATGTCGTCGGCAATCATTGAATGTGCCATGGATGCAACAATCCCCCGGGGCTTGACGGGTGATTGTAGCGCCTATCGGTACTGGCGGCGCTAGCCCTGACGCAAGACGCTCATCGGGGGGCGGCGCAAGGCACCCCGCGTGGCGACGTGCCCGGCGAGGCAGACCAGGCCAACGCCCGCGGCAAAACCCTGAAGCCACAACCACGGATCGGGGCGATAAGGCACGTCCAGCAAGCGCGCGGCCAACAGGTAGCCCGCCAGGGACGCGATGCCGACTGCCAGCAACGACGCCAGGAAACCGATGGCCAGGAACTCCACGAGCACGCCCTGCGTGACCATCCGGCCTGACGCGCCCAGCGTACGCAGCAGGGCGCTCTCGTAGCGTCGCTCGTCGCGCGTGGCCTGTACCGCAGCCAGCAGCACCGTCAGCCCGGCAGCCAGCGTGAACAGGAAGACACCCTGCACCGCAAGCACCGCCTTGTCGATGATTGAGCGCAGCTGCGTCAGCAGGTCTTCCATGTCGAATACCGACACGGAAGGAAATCGACGCACCAGGTCCGCGATCGCACCGGCTCGATCCGGCGCATAGCGGGCGCTGGTCATGTAGGTACCGGCGGTTGCGTCGAGCAGACCCGGGGGGAAAACAAGGAAGAAGTTGGGTTGCAGGCTGTCCCACTTCACCTTGCGGAAGCCGATGATCGTTGCCTCATGGGACTCGCCCGCCACATCGAAGCGGAGCCTGTCGCCCAGCTTCAGGCCCAGCGATTCCTGGAACTCCGTCGCTACCGAAACGACCGGCTTGCCTGCATCGGCGGCCGTGAACCAGCGACCCGCCACCACCGTATTGCCCTCGCCGGGCACCGCCGACCAGCTGAGGTTCTGCTCGCGCTGCGCGAAACCCTCTGCACGGGCACTGGTGAAGCGACGCCCCGCGACCGGCTCGTCGTTGATGTGGGTCATCCGCGCACGGATCATCGGCCACAAACGCGTCGTCGTTCCACCCCGTTCCGCGAGGAAGGACTGGAAGGCGGCACGTTCTTCGGACGGGATGTTCACGAAGAAATAGTTCGGGGCATCAGCGGGAAGACTCGAACGCCAGCTGGTGATGAGGTCGCCGCGCAAGATGGCGAGCAACAGCAACGCCGTCAATCCGATGCCGAAGGCAACGATCTGCACGACGCTGGCGGCGCGACGCCGCGCAAGGTTCGCGATGCCGTAACGCCATGCCGCGCCGGCACCACCTCGAAGCAGCGAAGCTGCCTGCACGAGCAGGCCGCCTGCGCCGGAAAGCGCGGCGATCACCACGACCAACGCAAGGATGAACCAGCCGGCAAGCACCACCTCGCGCGTCACCCAGCCCACGAGCAACGCGATTGCCAGCGCAGCAGGACCAAAGGCAAGCAAAGCGGCAAGGCGCGGCGGATCCACGTCACGTCGCAGCACGCGCAGTGCGGGCACCTGCGCCAGCCGAAGCAGCGGCGGCAACGCGAAGCCAAGCAACAACAGCACCGCAGCGACGAACCCCATGGCAAGCGGCAGATAGCCGGGGGCCGGAAGGTCCGCCGCGACAAGTCCCTGCAAGGTCGACAACAACCAGGCCTGCGCGCCAAAACCCGCCAAAGATCCAGCGACGGTCGCGATGCATGCGATGGCGACGAGCTGCGTCAGCGTGACGCCCAGAACGAAGCGCCGCGTGGCGCCGAGCGTCTTCAACAGAGCGACCACGTCGAGGTGACGCTGCACGTAGCGCCGTGCCGTCATCGCCACCGCGACCGCGCACAGAAGCACCGAGGCAAGGCTCGACAACAACAGGAATCTGGAGGCCCGCATCATGGCATTGCCCACCTCCGGACTGGCTTCGCGAAGGTCGCGCAGTCGCTCGGCCGGCTTGCGATGAGCGTCGAGCCATGCCCGGAAACGCTGTATGCCGGAGGGCGAACCGGAGAACAGGGCGGCATGGCGCACGCGACTTCCCGGCTGGATGAGTTGCGTGGCGGGTATGTCCGCCTCGTTCATGAGCAGCGTCGACGCAAGATCCACGAAGCCGGACCCCTGATCGGGACGCGACACGAGTACGCGGGACACCCGCAGACGCAGGGCCCCGACTTCGATCACGTCGCCGACGGTCGCGCCGAGCGACGCCAGAAGGCGGGAATCGGGCCAGGCCTCGCCCTGCGCCGGAATCTCGTGAACGATCCGTGCGCTGCCGAAGGGACGCGAAGCAACGCGTACGACGCCCCGCAATGGATATCCCGCAGAGACGGCATACAGATTGGCCAACTGCGAGGATTCGCCGTGCAGGACCACGGACAGCATCGTCGTGGAATGGCTGGCGAACAGCCCTTGCGAGACGGCTTCGCGACCCAGCGCATCATCGATGGGATTGGGTGACTGAAGTCGCAGATCGGCGCCGAGCACTTCGCTGGCCTGCAGCCGCATCGCCTGGTCGACGCGGTCCACGAGCAGACCGACCCCGGTCAGGGCGGCGACTGCCACGGAAAGCGCCAGCAACAGCACCCCGAGCTCACCCGAGCGCCATTCCCGCAGCAGCGCCCTCAATCCGATCAGCAACGCGCGCATCACGTCAGGCCAGCCGTCCGGCGGCCATGCGCAGCACCCGGTCGCAGCGACCCGCGAGTTCGGCGTCATGCGTCACGAGCACGAGCGTCGTGCCGACTTCCGCGTTCAGTTCGAACAGCAACTGCCAGATCGCATGTCCCGTCGTCGTGTCGAGATTGCCGGTCGGCTCGTCGGCGAACAGCACGGCAGGCTGCATGACCAGCGCACGCGCCAAGGCAACACGCTGCTGCTCGCCACCGGAGAGCTGCCGCGGGTAATGACCCTTGCGGGTGGCGAGACCCACCCTGCCGAGCATGGTGGACGCCGACTCCCGCGCAGCACCGCGACCCGCCAGTTCAAGCGGCAGCATCACGTTCTCGAGCGCCGTCAGGGAAGGCAAGAGATGGAAGGCCTGGAACACGAACCCCACGCGCTCCGCGCGCAATCGCGCCCGGGCATCCTCGGTCAGGCCAGTGATCTCGCTACCCGCGAGCCAGATTCGCCCCGAGGTCGGCTGATCGAGCCCCGCGAGCAAGGCCAGCAGCGTGGACTTGCCTGCGCCGGAGGCGCCGACCAGCGCCACCGACTCGCCCGCACCGATCTCCAGCGAGACCCCATCGACAATGGTCAGCTCGCCCTCGGGGCTGCTAACCTTCCGCGACACATCCGCGGCCTTGAGAACGACGTTGCGCTCCATCGGGGTCCTGTTAGTTGGCTTGTTATTGGCGTTTTCCGGCACGGCAGCATCCGCCGCAGATGGCACGCTGCTCGTATTCGGCGACAGCCTGAGCGCGGCCTACGGACTCGATGCCAGCCAGGGCTGGGTCAGCCTGCTGCAAAAACGCCTGCTGGAACGAGGGTACGGACTGAAGGTCGTCAACGCCAGCGTCAGCGGCGAAACCACCCATGGCGGTCGCAGCCGCCTTGCCCGGGCACTGGACCAGCACCATCCACGCATCGTGATCCTGGAACTCGGCGCCAACGACGGCCTTCGTGGCCTGCCACTGGCCGCAGCCCGGGACAACCTCGCCGCCATGATCAGTGTCATCCAGGGCGCGAAGGGTCGCGTCGTCCTCGTCGGCGTGCAACTGCCGCCGAACTACGGGATGGCATACACCAGCCGCTTCCGCGCGCTGTATACCGAACTGGCTCGAAGCCACCACACCGCGCTGGTCCCCTTCCTCATGGAAGGCGTGGCGCTGGATCCCGCCCTGATGCAGGCTGACGGACTGCATCCCAATGCCGCGGGGCAGCCGCGCCTGCTCGACAACGTCTGGACTGCCCTCAAACCGCTGCTCTAGGTACATCGCATGGAAAAGATCTGGCTGAAGGAATATCCGCCCGGCATACCGGCCGAGATCGATCCCGAGCAGTACACGTCGCTCAAGGCCATGGTCGAGGAGAGCCTCTCCCGACACCGGCAGCACGATGCCTACGTCCTGATGGGAAGGACCCTGCGCTACGGCGAGCTCGACACACTGTCGGGACGGTTTGGGGCCTGGCTGCAGGCCCAGGGCTTCGCCAAAGGCGAACGCATCGCGATCATGCTGCCGAACCTGCTGCAATACCCCGTCGCCATGTTCGGGGCACTGCGCGCCGGGCTCGTTGTGGTGAATACCAATCCCCTCTACACCGCGGACGAGTTGCGCCATCAGTTGATCGATTCCGGCGCGACAGCCATCGTGATCCTCGAGAATTTCTGCCATGTCCTGCAGAAAGTCGTCGGCGACACGCAGGTCCGGCGCATCGTCGTGACCGGCGTCGGGGACCTGCTCGGCTTCCCGAAGGGCGCGTTGGTCAATGCAGTAGTGCGCTACGTTAAGAAGCAGGTTCCCGCATGGCGCATCGACGGTGCCGTGCGCCTCAAGCAGGTCGTTGGCGACTCAAGACTGTCGCTCCGGCCCGTGGACCTCTGCGGCGATGACATCGCATTCCTGCAGTACACCGGCGGAACCACCGGCATATCCAAGGGCGCCATGCTCACTCATCGCAACCTCGTTGCGAACGCACTTCAGTGTCGCGCATGGCACCAACAGGTGCCCATCGAGCACGCGACCTACATCATCGCCCTGCCGCTGTACCACATCTTTTCACTGACGGCGAACTGCTTCCTGAGCACGCTCGTCGGCGGCCGCGGCATCCTCATCCCCAACCCACGCGACTTCGGCTCCTTCGTAAAGGAACTCATCCGCAATCCACCCAATGTGCTCTACGGCGTCAACACCCTGTTCAACGCGCTGATGAATGCGCCCGGATTCGACAAGATCGACTTCAGCCACCTCCGCGCCACGGTCGGCGGCGGGATGGCCGTGCAGGCTGCCGTCGCCGAGCGTTGGGAAAAGCTCACTGGTTGCCTGCTGACCCAAGGCTGGGGGCTGACCGAAACCTCGCCCGTCGCCACCGTCAACAAACTCAAGAACGCCCATTTCAACGGTGCGATCGGTCTGCCCATGCCCTCCACCGAAATCAGCGTGCGTGACGAAAACGGTGCGGAAGTAGCCCCCGGAGAGTCAGGCGAAATCTGCGTCCGCGGACCCCAGGTCATGCGCGGCTATTGGCGACGCGATGACGAGACGGCGAAAGTCATGCTGCCCGACGGATGGCTGCGAACCGGTGATGTCGGCCGCATGGATGAAAAGGGCTATTTTTTCCTCGAAGACCGCAAGAAGGACATGATTACCGTGTCCGGCTTCAAGGTATATCCAAACGAGGTCGAAGCAGTAGCTGCACGTCACCCCGGCGTATTCGAGGCTGCCGCGATCGGCGAACCCGATGAACATTCCGGCGAAGTCGTAGCGCTTTACGTCGTAAAGAAAGACCCTGCTGTTACAGCGGAGGACATCGTGACGTTCATGCGCCAGTCGCTAACCTCGTACAAGGTGCCACGGAAGGTTCACTTCCGCACCGAGCTACCCAAGACAAACGTCGGCAAAATTCTCAGGCGCGCGTTGCGCGACGTTTAGTTAGACGGCGATTTGGGTGATTCGGCATGGTTGGCTCGTGCCCGCGAAAAGCGCTTTTGGTGACGTATATACCAAGGCTCACTTCTTCGCTGCAATCCAACCCAGAAACCCCCTCCAAGTTTGCCGATTTCCACTTTGGAACCGCATCAAGAAGAGACTTGGCTCTGCCAGAGAAATCCCTGAAGAACAGCGCTGCGAGGTTTTGAGGCAGAGATCGTATAACAACCTCTTCATTAAGAGATGCTTCATCTTTGAGCAGAATGCTTCCATAGAAACTACGTGAAAATCGGGAAAGGCGGCTCACCATCATTTCCAGATTTTTTCGCCTAGAGATCATCAAAGATGTTGAAGCCTCACTAAGGGCGACAGACCGCGATCCACTTCTCTCAACAAGCCCCACTCTCTCCAGTTCTTTCAATACAGATACGTAAGGCAAATCGGGCATTACAAGCGAAACAAGTTTCTTGAATGAATTTTGTCCCGCATCTAGGGCTAAAATTTTGGGCTTTTTTTTGCTGGTTAAATACGCCGAATTGTTATTCCACTCCCGCACCAGCTCCATTAACGGAGAATCTTGAAGGACATTCCCTTCCGCGGACTTCAATAAGGACGGTATCTCTTTTCTTGCCAATCCAGTAAGAGCAGCTATTCGCGAATTGCTTGATATTCGACCAGGCGATGATTCCGATATAACAAAATCTCCGGCCCGAGCGAACGCACGGCGGGCCTCTTTGAGAAACGCGTCCGAATCTAACCCTGCATCTATTGCAGCACGCGCCATCCATTCGAACCCCAAGACAAGACTGTCCTGATGAATTTCTCGAAAAGCCCGCCTTTCTTTCTTCTTCGTCACGCAAATATTCTCTTACATAAAGAAAATCAAATACTTTCTTCGAAGAAAGAAAAGAGCCCAATTCCAGCACGAAACCGTTTCTTCACACTATTGTTTTTTTCGGAGTGCGCTCTAAGCCATTCGTCTAACTCCTGCAGAAAATCCATGCTCCTGGCTTTCGAAAAGGCCAAGAACTCGGGAATTTTTTCTTTCGGAAGATCGATAGTCTCGGCTGCTCTCCAGAAATTTTCTGGCTTCAATCGACCATTTCGCGAGGAAAGGACTCCGGTTGCGGTAGATGCCCTGCTTAAGAACTGAAAGTGTGGCTCGAATGCAATTGAGTTGGGCGAAGAAACGTGCAGAAAATTTTTTAGAAGTTTCAATTTCCCATCTGGTCCCACGTCTATGTTTCCGTATTTTTTTAGTTCCGCGACAGCCTCTGGAATGGAAGCGTTCTCGTTTACCGATCGAAGTAGAGCCGAGAACCCAGCCTTTCCGCGCAACCCCAGTGTTCTAGGAAGGCCCTTCTCATCTAGATAGGCTGGTGACGTTGTCCACTTTGAAATCATCTCTCTATAGGTGTCATTCTCCCTCAATACACCAATTGTTTGCGTTGCTCCCTCTTCGGTCATGCTGCTCAAGATCAATTCCACCGACGTCAGTATTTCTGTTTTAGACAGACCAGAGGAAGCCAATATGCGAACGACGGGGGTCAACAAGTTATCGACATTTTGATCTGTAATTAATTTCTGCTTGTTCGTGGTTTTTTTTCTGGTCATACAGCCCCCACTAAAAATTTTTTGCTAACCAACACGGTCAGCTTCTCCAGCACTGTATTTCTAGTTGGCAAGTCTGGGGAGTTGTTCCGGACTACGCGAATCGGCTTTCCGGTCAAAGTGCACACAAACGAAAACGGCCGCAATTGCGGCCGTTCTTCATGTGTCTCACAGATGAGTGAGGCAACTTTACATATAACTAACGAATGCCCGAGCCGACGCTGCCGGTCGCGTGCACGCCCGAACCAACACTGCCGACGGCGCGGATACCCGACCCAACGCTGCCAGTCGCATGCGCACCCGAACCAACACTGCCGACGGCGCGGATACCCGACCCAACGCTGCCAGTCGCATGTACACCCGAACCAACACTGCCGGCAGCATGCGCGGCGGCAGAAAAACCATAGGACGGGCCGGGGTTCGCCTGGGTCACTTTATTGGCAGCGTTAGCCGACGTAGCGCCGAAGCCAAGCGCGACACAAGAAAGAATCGCCCCAGTGACACTTAATTTCTTCACTTCCCAACCCCTTTGTGTCACGCACAGAACGTGACGCAAGTCGCATCGCCATCGGAATATGTCCAGTGAATGGACAATTTAGCGGCGCTGGAGCGATTAAGTAAAGAGAAAAGTGTGAACTAGTCGACTATTTCCGGGTTATAGCTGTATATATATACAGTTTTTGAAGCCACGCCATAGTTTAGCGAATCAATTCGTTCAACGGCTTATGTTGTGTTGCAGCATCTATGTAGTGGAACATACTAATTCCGGTTGCGACCAAATCCGTCCGTGTCTGATCTGCCGGCGCACGTTTTGTAAGCCAATCGTCTACTTCGGAAATCAGTTGCTGAACCCGGGCCCTAGCGTATTTATCAAACTCTTCAAGAGCCTCCGGCTCCAAGCCATTATCGGCAAAGACAGACCTCTCTAGGCGTTTCGGGGCACCCAAACCTCTATCCATGTTGTGCTGAATGGTGTTCGCTAGATGCGCGAGGGTATTGCCCAAGTGTTCGAGCATTGCTGGAGACATCGGTTCGGGCATCACAAAAGTTCGGGAAACAACCTTGAAGTATCTTTCACCTGAACGCAGCACAACGCCACCTCGTGTCAGATCCCCCATAACAACAATCGGATCAACTTTCGGATCCACACGAGCAACCAACTCCACAAAATTCCTGCCCGGGGTCGAATCAAAATCGATTTCCAGCGGGATGCCGTAGGGCCCCAGGTACACGGGGTCCGTGTGCCAAAGGTGCAGAACTTCGGTCAACGTGGTGGTGTGAGTGGGCGGCGGGGGCTTGAGCAGCGAGTCGTTGTCGATGTAGCGATCGACGTCCCGCCGAGGCACGCCCGTAGTGAGCGAGACACGGGCACGGGTCAGGGGGCCGTCACGACCGATGCCGTCGCGGATGGCGCTTTCGACATAAACACCCTTGATGACCTCGGCGAATTCATCATGACGCACGCCCGCACGGATCAGGATCTTCACCAACGGGCGAAGCACCTTCCGGAATGCATGAAACAGGTGGCTGCGTGCTTCGTCGCTCATGACGGGTGCGTCAGCTCGGCTCGCCGGGAACGAACATGCGCTCATGCTCGCGAATGGCGTACCGGTCCGTCATCCCGGCGACGTAGTCTGCGACGGCCCGCGCACGACCGGCATCTCCGTCGCGGGCCTGCAACACGTTGGCCACGTGCTGGTGTTCGTCGGGCATAAGGGATACGTCTTCGAAGAACGCCTGGAAGAGACCCTGAACGACGCGACGTGCCTTGAGGGTCATGCGACGTACGCGATAGTGGCGATAGAGGTTTTCGCGCAGGAACTGCTTGAGCTCGAGATGCTGAGCCCGCACGTCATCGCTCATGCCGACCAGATAGCCGGACTGCGACCGAACTGCCTCAACGTCCGCGGGAGCAGCAACCCGGATCCTGGCCGTCGTCGTGCGCACGACATCGACCACCAGGCGGTTGATCATGCGCCGTACCGTCTCATGGACGAGGCGCCTTCCCTGCAGGGCGGGATAGAGCGACTCCACTTCGTCGATCTGCGCCCTGACAAGCGGTACGTCACGCAGCTGGTCGATGGTCAGGAGCCCGGCACGCAGGCCGTCGTCAACATCGTGGTTGTTGTACGCGATCTCGTCGGCCAGATTGGCGAGCTGTGCTTCGAGGCTGGGCTGCCGGCGCTCGAGGAAGCGCATGCCGACATCGCCGAGCTTCTTCGCGTTGTTTACTGAACAGTGCTTGAGAATGCCCTCGCGACACTCGAACGTAAGGTTCAGGCCGCGGAATTCCGCGTAGCGCTCCTCGAGTTCGTCGACCACGCGTAACGACTGCAGGTTGTGCTCGAAGCCGCCGTAATCCCGCATGCATTCGTTGAGGGCGTCCTGCCCGGCGTGCCCGAAGGGCGTGTGGCCGAGGTCGTGGGCCAGGCAGATCGCCTCGGTCAGCGCCTCGTTCAGGTGCAGGGCCCTGGCGATAGAGCGGGCGATCTGCGCGACCTCCATCGAGTGGGTCAGGCGCGTACGGTAAAGATCGCCCTCGTGGTTGACGAACACCTGGGTTTTGTAGACCAGGCGGCGAAATGCGTTCGAATGGACGATGCGGTCCCTGTCACGCTGGAATTCCGTTCGGTAGTCCGGCGCCGGCTCGGGGTGGCGACGCCCACGGGACTCCGCATCGTTGACCGCGTAAGGCGCGAGCATGGCGCTGTCGGATGCGTTGTCCATGTGTCCTCAGTCGAAGTGCTCGGCAAGCGTCGCGGCAAGTGCGTCGTCCGGATAGTCCGCCGTGAAGCGCGCACGTCCAAGCGCTTCGAGCAGCACCAGTCGCACACGTCCGGATTTCACTTTCTTGTCGACGCGCATGTAATCGAGCGCCTTGGCCGCGCCAAAGCGCGGTGCGCGCGTCTCGAGCCCCGCACGGCGCAGGATGTCCTCGACACGCTGGACATCGTGCCGGGAAACAAGGCCCATCCTCGCCGACATGTCGGCGGCGATGAACATCCCGGCGCCAACGGCTTCGCCGTGGAGCCACTGGGTATATCCGGTTGCCGCCTCGATGGCATGGCCAAAGGTGTGACCGAAATTGAGCAAGGCGCGATCACCACGCTCGTGTTCGTCGCGACGAACGACCTCCGCCTTGAGCTCGCAGGAGCGGTAGATCGCGTGCGCGAGCGCCTGCGGATCCAGGCCCAGCAGGGCATCCATGTTCTGCTCTATCCAGCCGAGGAAATCACGATCGAACACGAAAGCGTACTTGATGACCTCCGCGAGGCCCGCGCGCAACTCGCGCACCGGGAGCGTTCGTAATGCCGCGGTGTCGGACAGCACCACGGACGGCTGGTGGAATGCACCGACGAGGTTCTTTCCACCTGGATGGTTCACGCCCGTCTTTCCGCCGACGGAAGAATCCACCTGCGACAGCAGCGTGGTAGGCATCTGCGCGAAGGCGATGCCACGCTGGTAACAGGCAGCGGTGAATCCGGCGAGGTCGCCAACCACTCCGCCACCCAAGGCAACAACGAGGCTGTCGCGCCCGAACCGGTTGGCCACCAGGACATCGAGAACGCGCGACACATTGTCGAGCGTCTTGTGTTGCTCGCCGTCCGGCAGGCGCACGTCGACGACACGTTTCCCGGCCAAAGCCGACATCACCCGCTCGGCATACAAAGGACCAACCGTCGTGTTGGTAACCAGCAGGATGTCCTGCGCCTGCACGTGGGACTGGAGCAAAGCAGTGTCCGACAGGATCGATTCGCCTATCAGGATCGGATAGGAACGGTCGCCAAGTTCGACCTGCAGGGTGAGTCGCGTCGGGGAATTCATGGGGTATGGCGCCGGTCAGCTCTCTGGGCTCTCGGATGCCGCCACGTCGACGGCTTCCGGTCCATGCATGATGCGTACGATGTCCTCGGCGACCTTCTGCACTCGACGGTTGTCCGTCGGGACGATGTGGTCTGCCATGGCGTTGTATATGGGGTCCCGCACTTCGCGCAACTTGCGGAGACGATCAACCAGCTCGCCGTCCTTGAGCAAGGGTCGTCCGCGACCGCTGCCCACGCGCTGCAACTGCTGGCCGAGGGATGTTTCGAGATAGATCACCGTGCCATGCGCGGACAGAAGGCGACGATTCTCTGCGGAGAGGATCGCTCCGCCACCGGTTGCCATGACGATCGGCTCTAGCTGCACCAGCGCCTCGATAGCCTCACTCTCGCGGGCCCGGAAGCCGGGTTCGCCCTCGCGCTCGAAAATGAACGGGATGTCGACACCGGTACGACGCTCGACCTCCGCGTCGCTGTCATGGAAGGGCATCCTGAGCAGGCGGGCAAGCTGCTTGCCCACCGCGGTCTTGCCCGAACCCATCGGTCCGATCAGGTAGATGTTGCGCTTGCCAATCACGGTCCCGAAAGTCCTGCTGCCCCAATGAAAATGCCGGCTGCACAGGGTACCGCGACCAGCGAAACGTCACCCCGCCTCAGTTCGTTTTTGTGCAGTCCGTCCCGGTCCCGTAGGGGCTGTCCAGGCCCGGAGGGCTTCGGGTCAGGGTGGTCAGGTAATCCGTGAGCTGCGGCAACCAGAAACTGGCGCTCGAACTGGACTGGGCACCCTGCACTGACGCGGACGCAATCAACCGCGCCTCGACCCACAGCGCGTGGTCTTCGGGATAAACCACGTTGAAATTGGCGGAACCCGTGGCATCGGTGGTAACGATGGCCGGACTGACGCTGGCGACGCTGCCAGGGTCGAGGTTGGGCGCACCGCTGCTGCAGGTCGCGCTGACGGACTGCGTCCAGGCCGTTCCGGCGATCCAGCTGCCCTTCCGGAAGCGCAGGCTGTTCGACTGGACCTGCAAGGTCACCTGGGCACCGGCCACCGGGTTACCGGCGGCGTCCACCGCCATGACCGTGTAAGGCAGCAGGAACTGGGTCTTGCTGGCGTTCTCCGCCAGTACAGTGCCGGTTCCGAGGGAGAGATAGACCGTCTTGCCACCAACCGTCAGTTTGGCAGGCGAAGCGGCGGACACCGCCGTGCCCGGTATCGACGCGGTAACGACCACGCCCTGGTAGGCACTCGGCGTCATGGTTGCGGTATAGACCGTCTGGGCGACGCCCGAGGCGTTCGTGACAACGCTGCCGGGCGCAAGGCTGCCACCGGTCACATCGGTGACGTTGAACACCACCGACTGGTTGGCAACCGCATTGCCGGCCGAGTCAGTCACCGTCGCGGTGATCGTGCTGGTGCCGTTCGGTGCGATGGTCGCGGGGCTCGCCTGCAGCACCAGCGAGGCCGGCGTCGTGGCGACGACGTTGACGGGAAGCTGCGCTGATACGGCGCCGTTGGCGGTGCTGCCACTCGCAGTGACCAATGCCGGGCCGGCGGTTGGGGATGAAAAGCTCACCGTTGCCGTGCCGGTGGCGTCGGTCGTTGCTGTTGTCGTGGCCGAGGCACCGAACATGCCGCGTGTCGTGGCGAAAGAGACCGCCTGGCCGACGACCGGCACACCGCTGTTGAGCCAGACGATCTGCAGCGAGGTCGGGGCATTCACGTTGACCGTCGCGTTGGCGACCGGCGCAGTGAAGGCGAAGCTCTGGGTACTGATGTTCACTTTCTGGCGCGCGGAAACGCCGGCACCCGACACCGTCAGCGTGTCGGGGCTGGTCGCCCTGGTGGCGACGACCTGGAAGATCGCCTGCCCGCTCGCGTTCGTGCGCTGTGACGACGGCGTGACGGTATTGCCGGCCGAAGAAGCAAGAGTGACCAGCTGGTTGGCAACTGCACCGCCGCCGGAATCGAGGAGCGCGACGCCGTAGCTCGCGGCGCTGCCGTTCTGGACCAGCGTGGAGGGACCATTCAGCGTGATGGTGGTGCCGTATACGAGGACCGTTGCGCTGCCGGAAGCCGTCGGGGTACTCGCCGTAACCACGATATCGCGAGCCGAGGCATCGCCGGGTGTCGCGAGGACGGCGGTGGCGACACCATTCGCGCCAGTGAGGACGCTGGCGGGCGTGATGCTGCCGGATGACGCGGAGAACGTGACCGGCGCTCCGCTGATGGCCTGCATGCTCGAACTGCGCACCAGCGCGGTGATGGTGACCGGCGCGGAATCGTTGGACAACAGCGTCGGAGAGCTGGCGGTCACCGTGACTGTCTGCGACGCGCTGGCCGCCACGAGCGGCAGCGTGCCGGTGACAGAGCCGGTGGCCGCCGTGACGGTGATGGTCGCGCCGGCCGTGGCGCCGTTGGCCTTGACCGTCGCGATCGCGGTGCCATTGATGTCGGTCGTGCCCTGCGTGACGGTGACCAGCGCGCCGGTCGTCACGGAGAAATTGACAGCCACGCCCGATACCGTGGCGTTGGCCGCGTTGAGGGCGGTCGCGGTAATGGTCGCGCTGCCCGAACCATCGACGGGGACGGACTGCGAGGAGGCGGTGAGGGTCAATGCCACGACGGCATTGGCGGTGGACGACGTGCCACTGCCGCCGGTCGACGGAGACTGGAACGCGTCGCCGCCACCGCCGCCGCAGGCCGTCAACGCGGTGGCGAGGACCAGCCCGATCAAAGCGAGGAGTCGTGTCTTGCGCATATGTCTAACCCGCGTGGTCAGTGGAGATCGACGCCTTCGCGGAGGATCTTGGGGGTGACGAAGATCAGCAGCTCGCCCTTGTTGTTCACCTTGGACGACGAGCGGAACAGGCCGCCGAGCAAGGGCACGTCGCCGAGGCCGGGCACTTTCTTTTCGCTGTCCCGGCGCTCGGTCTGCAGGATGCCGCCCAGCACGACCGTCTGTCCGTCCCCGACGAGCACGGAGGTGGTCAGGGTGCTGGTGTCGATGGAGGGCACGTTGACGCCGCCAGACGTGACGATGACCTTGCCGACGCTGTCCTTCTTCACGCTCAGGTCGAGGATCAACCGGTTGTCCGGCGTGATCAGCGGCGTCACGCGCAGGGACAACACGGCTTCCTTGAACTGCACCGTCGCTGCACCGCTCGATGCGGACTGCTGGTACGGGATTTCAGTTCCCTGGGAAATCACCGCTTCCTTCTGGTTCGCGGTGATGATGCGCGGCGAGGAAATGACCTCGCCACGCCCCTCCGACTGGGCTGCCGAAAGCTCCAGGTCGACGATGTAATCGGACCCGAGCACCATGAATGCCAGACTGCCGGCAGGCGAGGGCGCCGGCAGGTTGACGTTGTAGCGACTGGACGCCGTGGACCCGGTCGGCACGGTGACCGGATAGGGCGAACCCGACGACTGCACGTTGGACAATGCGGAACCGAGGATCGTGTCGTTCGCGACGGCCGTGCCGGACGTCGACATCAGTCCGTTGCTGCCATTCCGGCGCATCGCCGTGATACCTGTGCGCACGCCGAGATCGCGCGAGAAATCCTCGCTGACCACCACGATGCGCGCCTCGATCAGCACCTGGCGCACCGGCACATCGAGCGTGCCCACCAGCTGACGGATGTTGGCGATGCTGTCGGCGGTGTCCTGCAGCAGCAGGGTATTGGTCCGTTCGTCGACGGTAACGCTGCCACGCGAGGAGAGCATGGAGTTGCGATTGCCGCTGGAACCGCGCCCCGTCGACTGGACCATGGCGGCGATGTCCATGGCCTTCGCGTAGTTCACCTGCAGGTACTCGGTGCGCAGCGGCGCCAGTTCCTCGATGTCCTTGCGCGCAGCGAGGCTTGCCTTCTCGCGGGCGGCCAGTTCATCGGCGGGGGCCACGATGATGACATTGTCCTGCTTTCGCTTGTCCAGACCCTTGAGGCGAAGAACGATGTCGAGCGCCTGGTCCCAGGGAACATTCTGCAGGCGGAGCGTGACATTGCCACCCACGGAGTCATTGATGACGATGTTCTGGCCGCTGGCGTCGGACAGCAACTGAAGGAGTGCTCGCGTCTCGATGTCCTGGAAGTTCAGCGACACCCGTTCACCGGTGTAGACCGGCTTGTCGGTGTCGATCGTGGAACGCCCCTGTCGCTGCGGCTGGATCTCGACCACGTACTGGTCGTCGGACTGGTAGGCGAACTGCTGGAAATCACCGGTGGCGTTGACCACCAGCCTGGCCGTGGAACCCTGGCGCAGGGCATCGAAGCCCGAGACCGGCGTGCCGAAATCCTGTACGTCGTAGCGGCGCTGGTATTCCGCCGGAAGTTCGGTGCCCGCGAAATCGACGAGCACCTGATTGCCCTGCTGCTTGAGATCGACGGGCGTGCGCGGATCGGACAATTTAACGACGATGCGGGCCGAACCATCGTTGCCACGCCGGAAATCGAGTCCGCGGATCGTTCGCGCGACCGGGGCCACCGCGCTGCGCGCCGGCACGGGGACGGCAGCCGGCGGCGCGGCGACTTCGCGTTGCGCCGCGCGGACCTGCTCGCCCAGCAAGACGTGGATGCTGTTGCCCTCGACGTGGGTTTCGTAGGGAACGAGTCGGTCGAGGTTGAACACCACCCGCGCCCTGCCGGCGGCCTCCGCCGCGACGATACTGTCGACACCGGCCTTGCGCACGTCGATCCGTCGCGACGGCAGGGCCAACGCTGTATGCGGCAGGTCGAAGGAGATGCGCGCCGGATTCTCGATGGTGAACGACAGCGGCTCCACGGCGGGCCCGTTCAGTTGCAGCACCACTTCGAGGCGCTGGCCTGCGGCGGCATGGACATCGACCGATTCAAGGCGGGTGGATGCAGCCTCCGCCGCGATCGCGAAGCCGGCGAATGGCCAACCCCCCGCACCCAGTGCAAAGAGGGTGACCAGCATCCGCAGGCTGTTCCATCCGGCAATGTAGGACTTCATCCGCTTGCTCTCCCAGCCGATCAATCGTTCAGTGCGAGTTCGGCAGGCCGTTCGACATAGCCGCCCAACCCGTCTGGAACGATTTCGTTCAACTTGATCTTCGATACGGTGATCGAAACTATCCGGCCGTCGTTCTGGCCCATGAAGCTGCCGGGCAGGACCATATGGACCAGCCCGTCCTTTGATTGCACGAGGCCGTAGTACTTGCCACGCATCTGCAGCGTGCCAACCATTTTCAAGGTGTCCAGCGCATAGCGCTCCAGCACCTCGCGCGTGCGGTGCGAGTCCGGGCGCAGGCCGGGAACCGCGAGCGAGACGGCGGTGCCCGGCATGAACGGCGAACGCAGCGCCTGGGCGGAATACTGGAAGTTCTCGTAGGGCCTGACTTCGGGCAGGGGCTTCACGCCAGTCGGCTGTTCCTGCTTGACCTTCGCGATGTACTGCGCAAGTTCGGCATCGCGGCTCGTGCAGCCACTCAGGGCCATGCAGGCCAGAGATGCAAACAGGGCAGCGCAGGTTGGGTGGTTTCGCACGGCTACCTCAGGACCGCGGTCCGTTGCGGCGCGCGTTCTTGCGCCGTTCCGCTTCAGCGGCATGGACTTCGTCGTCATCCAGGTAGCGGTAGGTCTTTGCGGTGACTTCCATCTGCAGGTGGTCGTACTTGCCCTTCGCCAACTGCTTTATGGCGACGTCGTGCAGGGTGACGATGCGCGGCAGCGCCGCGATGCCGCTCACGAAGTCCGCCATCTGGTGGTAACCGCCGACGAGGCGGATCTTGATGGGAAGCTCGGCGTAGAAATCCCGGTTCTGCTGGGCGAGCGGCTGGAAGAGCTCCTGCTGCAGGCCCGCGGCAAGCCCCGTCTGGGAGATATCCACGAGCAGGTTCGGCACCTCGGTCTTGCCGGGCAGCTGACGCAGCATCGCGCCAAAGGAGCGCTCGATGTCCACCACCTGCTGCTTGTACAGGTCGAGGTTTACCGCCTTTCCGTGCTTTTCGCGGAATTCGACGCGCAGCTTCTGTTCCTGCGCGCGGGCGGCGTCCAGTCCCGGCTGCTGCGTTTCCCAGACAAGGGGATAGCCGAGCACGAGAAAGGCCACCACGAACCACACCGCGATGACGCCGTAGCGGACGGACCCGGGCCATCGGCCGGGGTCGCTCCAGTCGAGATTGCGGAGGTCGTCGAGCGTCACGGGGCACCCCCCTTGCCTTTGCCAGGGGCCTTGCCGGGCGGCTGGCCAGGCTTGCGGCCGGCTGCGCCTGTCGCGGCCGCGGCTTCCTCGTCGGCGGACGCCGCCTGCTGCGCGTACAGCGTGAAGTCGCTGCCGGTGGCGGCGTTGTCCTTCTTGGTCTCGATGACCTCCAGCTCCGGCCGGGACAGCCACTGCGAAGACTCGACATTGCGCATGAAGGAAGAAACGCGCGTGTGCGACTGCGCGACACCGTGGAACTTGAAGCGCTTGCCGGACTGCAGGATCTCGTCCAGAAAGATGCCGTCCGGCACCGTGCGCGTCACCGTATCGAAGACATGGACGATCTCGGGCCTCGAGCGCTGCAGCTTCTCGATGATCTGCATGCGCGCGATGAACTGCTGCTTCTGCGCCTCGAGGTTGTTGATTTCCTCGATGCGCTTGTCGAGCACGGATATCTCGGTACGCAGTACCGCGTTGCGCTTCTGCTGCGCATCGATCATTTCGCCGTACCAGAGGTATGACGCAGCGAGCCCGAGCAAGGCCGCGGCCGTGGCGGCACCCAGCCCGACGAAGAAGGCGAGCTTGCGCTCCTTGCGTTGCTGCTCGCGCCAGGGAAGCAGGTTTATGCGCGGCATGTCAGTCGAAGCTCCGCAATGCCAGGCCGCAAGCGGTCAGCAAGGCCGTCGCGTCGCGCATCACGCCCGAGGCACGCGCACGCGGCGAAAGTTTCATCTGACCGAACGGATCGCCCTTTTCCGCGGGGATCCCGACACGGCTGCCGATGACCTCGGCGACGCCGGGGATATTCGCGCATCCGCCGCAGATGATCATCTTTTCCGGCTGCTCGCGGCTGGAGCCCGACGCCATGTAGAACTGCAGCGAGCGACTGACCTGCTGCGTCATGTCGTCGATGAAAGGGTCGAGCACGTCGGCCTGGTAGCCGGCGGGCAGGCCGCCCTCCTTCTTGGCGCGCCCGGCCTCCTCGATCGAGAGGCCGTAAGTCAGCATGATTTCCTCGGTGAGCTGCTGCCCGCCGAAGGCGAAATCACGCGTATAGATGAGCTTGAGGTTGCGCAGGATGCTGAAGGTCGTGCTGCTCGCGCCGAAATCGACCACGGCGATGGAACGCCCTTCGCCGCCGTCCGGCATCTGGTGCGTGAGCAACCGGCAGGCGTTCTCGAGCGCAAAAGGTTCGACGTCCACCAGGCAGGTGGTGAGGCCGGCAGCGGTCACCGCAGCGCGGCGCTGCTCGACGTTCTCGCTGCGGGTGGCGACAAGCAGCACGTCGAGGGCATCCGGATCGCGCTCGGAGGGGCCGATGACCTCGAAGTCATAGGCGACCTCGTCCATAGGGTGGGAAATGTACTGGTCGGCCTGAAGTTCGACCTGGCCCTCGATGTCACCGGACTTGAGGGACCTGGGCAGCTGGATGACCTTGGTGATGGTGGCATCGCCGCTGATGGCAATCGCCACGTCGCGCGTTGCCGCGCCCGAACGCTTCACGGCGCGGCGGATCGCCTCGCCCACGAGAGCCGGATCCACCACCGATTTCTCGGTGATGGAATTGGGCGGCGTCGGCTCGGCCGCATAGGACTCGACCCGGTACTGGCCACCCGACTTCGACAGCTCCAGGAGCTTGATGGACGAAGTCGTGATGTCGAGGCCAAGCAAGGGACGGTGCTTGCGTTTGAACTGAAACACTTAACTCCCTTGGAAATCAGTGATTTGGGAAGCAAACCACTGTACTTTCTTTACATTCTCGGCACTATATCTCAGGTTAAAGTCAAATTGAATGCGGCTTTCTGCGCTCAATTACGCGCAATCCGCACATGGCACACTCTCGCCCCGGCACTTGGTCCACAGAACACAGGTACCCTGATCCGTGCAACCGCGTCCCTCACGCAGGCTCCTGCGCCTGGCCCTGGTCGGCGCCTCCGGGCTGCTGTCCTTGGGCATCTTCGGCTTCGCCTGCGCCTACGTCTACATCTCGCCGTCCCTGCCGACGGCGGAATCCATGCGGAAGGTCGAGCTGCAGGTCCCGCTGCGGGTCTACACGCGATCCGGGGGGCTGATTTCGCAGATCGGCGAACAGCGGCGCATTCCGGTGACCTACGATGACATCCCGGAATTGGTTCGAAATGCGGTGATCTCCGCCGAAGATGATCGCTTTTTCCGCCATCATGGCGTGGATTGGCTCGGCGTGATGCGTGCGATGGCCGTAAACCTCGCTTCCGGCGACCGCGCCCAAGGCGCCAGCACGATCACCATGCAGGCCGCACGCAACATGTTCCTGTCGCTGGACAAGACATGGCGACGCAAGCTGCAGGAAGTGTTCGTCACGTACCGGATGGAGCGGGATTTCACAAAGCAGGAAATCCTGGCCACCTACCTGAACGTCATCTTCTTCGGACAGCGCAGCTACGGAATCGCTGCGGCCGCCGAAACCTATTTTGGCAAATCGCTGTCCCAGCTCTCGGTGGCGGAAGCGGCCACCCTCGCGGGCATCATTCAGGTTCCCTCCCGCTACAACCCTGTCGCCAACCCCAGCCTCGCCCACGTCCGGCGCACCTACGTCCTGCGACGCATGGAGCAACTGGGTTACATCGATGCGGCAACCGCCAAGGCGGCCAACGCGGAACCGATCACCTCGCGCGGCTATACGCCGCTCAACGACACCGACGCGCCCTACGTCGCGGAACTGGCCCGTCAGGAAATCGTGAACCGTTTCGGACCCGCCGCCGTGAACTACGGCTACAAGGTGATCACGACGATCGACGGCAGGCTGCAGGCGGCGGCAACCCGCGCGCTGCGCGTGGGCCTCATCCAGTACGACCGCCGACATGGATACCGCGGTCCGCTGGAGCGCGTGAAGCTTCCCGCCTCCCCGGACCAGGCCGCACTCGACACCGCGCTGGGCCACCGCGACCCGGTGGGCATGCTGCAGCCCGCGGTCGTGCTGTCCGTCGCGCCGAACTCCGCGCGCGTGCATATCCGCGGCATCGGCAGCGCACAGATCGACTGGGACGGCATGTCGTGGGCGCGCCCGGTCAAGGGCGACGGGCCACCGGGCGCGAGTCCGCGCAAGGCCGCCGACGTGCTTGCGCGCGGCGACGTGGTGCTCGTCGTGGCGGACCGCGCGGGGCACGCGCAACTGGCGCAGGTGCCGGAAGCACAATCGGCGCTGGTGGCACTCGACCCGGAGGATGGCGCGGTCGTCTCGCTGGTAGGTGGCTTCGACTATTACACCAAGCAGTTCAACCGTGCGACGCAGGCCAAGCGCCAGCCGGGCTCCGGCTTCAAGCCCTTCCTGTACTCTGCCGCGCTCGACAACGGCTTCACGCCCGCATCGATCATCCTCGACACGCCCGTGGTCGAGGAAGGTGCCGGCATCGAAGGTTCCTGGCGCCCGGAAAACCACGGCGGGGACTTCGGCGGGCCGATGCGGTTGCGCGAAGCGCTGGTGAAATCGCGCAACCTCGTATCCATACGCATCCTGCGCCAGCTCGGCATTGCCACCGCGCAGGAGCATGCCGCGCGCTTCGGCTTCGAGCGCGATGCCATGCCCGACAACCTCACGTTGTCACTCGGCACGCTCCAGGCGACGCCATTGCAGATGGCGACGGGCTACGCGACCTTCGCCAATGGTGGATACAAAGTCGCGCCGTACCTCATCGAGCGCATCGAGGCGCCGAACGGCAAAGTGGTCTACCAGGCGAGCCCGGCCATCATCTGCCGCAGCTGCGACAACAGCTCGACGCCGCCCGCGCCGGAAGGCGGCGATGTGCCGGAGCCGGCGGCCGACGGCAAGCCTGCGCCCGTGGTGCTACCACCGCTGCCGCCAACACTGACGCCGGAACAGCTTGCGGCGCACGTGGCCGATGCGCCGGCAAAGCTGCGGGAACTGGCCGCTATGGCCTATTCCAAGCCCCTGGTCGATGCAAAACGCATGGCACCACGCGTGATCAGCGCGCAGAACGACTGGCTGATGACCAGCATCATGGGCGATGTCATCAAGCGGGGCACCGGCATCCGCGCCATGGCACTGGGTCGCGGCGATCTGTCCGGCAAGACGGGCACCACGAACGAAAGCCGCGACGCATGGTTCAACGGCTTCAACAGCCGCATCGTGGGCACGGTTTGGGTCGGTTTCGACGACGAGAAATCACTGGGCGAAAGGGAAGAGGGCTCGAGCGCCGCCGTGCCGATCTGGGTCCAGTACATGCGCGAAGCCCTGCGGAACATTCCCGAGCGGCCGCGACCCATGCCGCCCGGCATCGTCCCGCTGCAGGTCTCGGCGCGCACCGGCAACGTGGTGAACCCTGCCGATCCTGAGGCAGTGACGGAATATTTCATGATCACGCACCTGCCCGCGGGCGTGTCAGCGGACAAGCTCGACGCACCGCCGCCGGCGCCGGGCGCGAACTCGAACGCGGGAGAAGGGCTCTTCTAGTGGCGCGGCGGATACCGGGACGCGGCAACGCCCTGCGCACGAGCATCGCGCAGGAAGCGGCGCGACTCATGGCGGAGCAGGGCATCCACGATTACGGCCTGGCCAAGCGGAAGGCGGCCGAGCGCTTCGGGGCGTCGGCATCCGACGGATCCATCCTGCCCGGCAACATCGAAATCGAAGCGGCGCTGCGGGAACGCCAGCGCCTGTTCGGAGGCGAGGCGCACAGCGCGAACCTCGTGCGCCTGCGTGGCGTGGCGATCCGTGCAATGACCTTGCTGACCGGCTTCGAACCGCGGCTCGTGGGCCCCGTATTGCTCGGCACCGCCACCGAATACGACGATGTGCAGCTGCACGTCTTCGCCGATTCAGTGGAGTCGGTGGTGATCTTCCTGATGGACCGGCACGTGGACCATGAAGTGATCCAGCGACGCCTGCGGCTGCAGGCGGATCGCGAACCCGTGTTTGTTCCCGGCGTGAGGCTGGAACTGGATGGCCAAGGCGTCGAGGCCATCGTCTTCGGGCACGATGGCATCCGTCAGTCGCCGGTCAGTCAGGTGGACGGCAGGCCGATGAGGCGTGCCGCCCTGCCGGAGGTCCGGGAGCTCGGCGACGATCAGCGCTTGCCGATCTCGAGGTAGTCGCGCGTCGCGGCACCGGTGTAGAGCTGGCGCGGGCGACCGATGCGCATGGCCGGGTCCGCGATCATTTCCTGCCAGTGTGCCACCCAACCCACCGTGCGCGCGATCGCGAACATGACCGTGAACATAGAGCGCGGGATACCCAGCGCGCTGTAGATCACGCCGCTGTAGAAGTCGACGTTGGGATATAGCTTGCGCTGCACGAAGTAGTCGTCCTTCAGTGCGATCTCCTCGAGCTTCAGCGCCAGCTCGAACAACGGGTTGTTCGTGTGGCCCAGGCGCTCGAGCACCTTGTGGCACGCGGCGCGGATGATCTTCGCGCGCGGGTCGAAGTTCTTGTAGACGCGATGCCCGAAGCCCATGAGGCGGAAGTGGCTGGACTTGTCCTTCGCCATCGCCAGGTATTTGGGCACGTTGTCTACGGTGCCGATCTGCTCGAGCATGGCGAGCACGGCTTCGTTCGCGCCGCCGTGCGCAGGGCCCCACAAGGCCGCGACGCCCGCCGAAATGGCGGCATACGGGTTGGTGCCGGTGCTGCCCGCCAGGCGGACCGTGGACGTCGAGGCGTTCTGCTCGTGGTCCGCATGCAGGATGAACAGCAGGTCCAGCGCCTCGGCGCAGACCGGATCGACGTAGTAATCCTCGCAAGGCACGGCAAAGAACATGTTCAGCATGTTCGCCGTGTAGTTCAGGTCGTTGCGCGGATAGATGAACGGCTGGCCGAGCGAATGCTTGTGCGCAGCCGCGGCGATCGTCGGGATCTTGGCGATGATCCGGTGGGCGAAGATCTCGCGGTGGCGCGGGTTATGGATGTCCGTGCTGTCGTGGTAGAACGCGGCCATCGAGGCCACCACCGCCGACACCATGGCCATGGGATGCGCGTTCGGGTGGAATCCGTTGAAGAAGCGCAGCAGCGACTCGTTCAACATCGTGTGGTGGCGGATCGAATTCGAGAAGGTCTCGAGCTCCGGCTGCTTCGGCAGTTCGCCGTTCAGCAGCAGGTAGGCCACTTCCATGAAGCTGCTCTTCTCGGCGAGCTGCTCTATGGGATATCCGCGGTGCAGGAGAACGCCCGCGTCGCCATCGATGTAGGTGATCCTGCTTTCGGTCGATGCGGTGACGCCGAAGCCGGGATCGAAAGTGAAGACGCCGTGGTCCTTGGTAAGGCTGGCGACATCCAGTACGTCGGGGCCGATGGTGCCGGCGCGTACGGGGATCTGGGACTTCTTGCCGGAGCCCAGGTCGGTGAGCTCGAACTTCTTGTCAGACATTCGCCACAAGCCTTGTTGGTCAGCGGTGCAGCAGGACGCGGCACATCCGCCGGAAATCTACACTGTCCGGCAACCAAATCAAGGTGATGGCGAACGGACCGGCCGCCGGGACGACGGCCGGGGGAACCCGGGGGGTTCTTACGACTTGACGCCCGCCGCGGCGTACTTCTTGCGGAACTTGTCGACGCGGCCAGCGGTGTCGAGCATCTTCTGCTTGCCGGTGTAGAACGGGTGGCAGGCGGCGCACACGTCGAGGTTCAGGTCATGGCCGGCGGTCGAGCGCGTCTTGAAGACGCTGCCGCAGTTGCAGGTCACGGAAATCTCGGTGTACTCGGGATGGATGTTGGACTTCATGGCTCGGCTCCGGCTGTCTCGTGGGCTTGGCGAATCAGGCCGCGGGCCACGGTGGGTGACCATGCCGGACTGCCGCCAAAGGGCCGGGAAGTCTAGCGGCGGGCGGACGGGCCGGCAACCCCGTCCGATGCGATGACACCCGCTGCCGCGTTATCCACATTTTCTGTGGACAACTCTGTGGATGATCGCCGACTGAAGGGATCCGCCGCGGTGAATTACTGCATTTCTGTGGTGTTGATCAAATTGTAACCAGGTGATTTTACCCTTTCTCATCATATGGTTACAGGCCTTTTATGTGATCCGACCATCGGATTGGTGCGTAATGCCTTAATAGTTTCATCGCCGGCCGCCGCTGTGGATAGAACCCACCGGATGCCGTGTAAAAACGGCTAACCCCCCGCCACCGTTCCGGAATTCGGACCGGCCAGGAACTCACCCAGCACTTCGTTGAGAAACCGGAACCCCAGCGGCGTGGTCGCCCAACCGCCCGGCAAGGACTGGACGAGCCCGCGTTCGAGAAGTCCGGCAAGCGGACGCTCGATCGTCGAGGCCGCAAGCCCGGTGCGGGCGACGTAATCGTCGGTGCGGAATCCTTCCACCCGTCGCAGGGCATTCATCGCGTACTCGAAGGGCAGTTCGACGGGCGGCACGTCGCGACGCTGCAGGCCCGCGACCGGCTGCGCCAGGTAGCGGCGCGGTTCACGCTGCTGCTGGGTACGCGCGATCCGGAAGGGAAGCTGCGAAGTGAGCTTGCCGTGCGCACCGGCACCGATCCCGAGGTAATCACCGAAACCCCAATAATTGAGGTTGTGCACACAGCGACGACCCTGGCGTGCGAAGGCCGATACCTCGTACTGGCCGAAACCCTGACGGGCGAGCTGTTCGTGGCAGGCCTCCTGCATCGACCAGGACGTGTCGTCATCGGGCAGGCCCCGGGGCGGCAAGGCAGCGAAGACCGTGCCCGGCTCGAGCGTCAGCTGGTAGTGGGAAAGGTGCGCAGGCTCCAGTTCGAGCGCGGCGCGCAGATCGGCCAGTGCACCCTCGGTCGACTGCCCGGGCAAGGCGAACATGAGGTCCAGGTTGAAATTGGACAGGCCGCAGGCGTGCAGCTCTTCCGCGGCACGACGGACGTCCTCGGGCACGTGGATGCGGCCCAGCACCTTGAGGATGCCAGGATCGAAGCTCTGCGCACCAAGCGAGACGCGGTTGACGCCGGCAGCACGATATTCCGCGAACCGGCCACGCTCGACGGTGGCCGGATTCGCTTCGAGCGTGACCTCGGCATCCGGCGCGAAGGGCAGCGCCCGGGAGAGATGACCCAGCACTTCGGCGATGGCTGCCGGCGGGAAGAGGCTGGGCGTGCCGCCTCCCAGGAAGACACTGACGAGGGGTCGCCCGGCGAGCGGTGCGGACTGCGCGTCGATATCCGCCTTCAACGCATCGATGTAGACGCGCTCCGGCAAGGCATCGTGGAGGGTGAAGGAATTGAAGTCGCAGTACGGGCATTTGCGCACGCACCACGGGAAGTGGACATAGGCCGCGAGGGGCGGCGGAATGTTCAGCGCGCCGTCCACGGTTCCTGCGCCAGCAACGCCTGCAGGGCGCTGGCGCGATGACTCATCGTGTTCTTGGCCTGATCCTCGATCTGCGCGACGGTGCGGTCGCTGCCCAGAGGCAGGAAAATGGGGTCGTAGCCGAACCCCCCGTCACCGCGCGCCACGCGGGTGATCGTGCCTTCCCAGACGCCGCGCGCCAGCAACGGCGCGGGATCACCGGCGTCGCGAACCATCGCGATGACGCAACGGAAGCGCGCCGTGCGGCGCCCGTCGGGTACATCGGCCATTTCGCGAAGCAGCAGAGCCAGGTTCTGCGCGTCGGTGGCATGCTCGCCGGCGAAACGGGCCGAGCGTACGCCTGGACGGCCACCCAGCGCGTCGACCTCGATGCCGGAATCGTCCGCGATCGCGGGCAGGCCGGTGGCCTGCGCAGCGTGGCGCGCCTTGAGGATCGCGTTGGCCTCGAAGCTGTCGCCCGTTTCATCGGCGGCCGGGACCCCGAGATCCGTCTGCCGGAGCAGCGTGAGGCCATGCGGCGCCAGAAGGGCCGACAGTTCGCGCAACTTGCCGGCGTTGCCCGATGCGAGGACGACCTGCATGACCGCCTACAGGGCCTGCGCCAGAGCCTGGCGCTGCAGTTCGAACAGCCGCGACGTGCCGGCCGCCGCGAGCTCGAGCAAGGTATCGATCTCGTCGCGGCGCATCGGGTGCCCCTCGGCGGTGCCCTGCACCTCGATGAAGCCACCGCCATCGTTCATCACGACGTTCATGTCGGTCTCCGCGGAGGAATCTTCCACGTAGTCGAGGTCCAAGACGGGGCGGCCGCCCACGATACCCACCGAAATGGCGGCGACCTGGCCGTGCAGCGGGTTCTTGATGCCGCGCCGCGCAACCAGCTGGCGGCATGCATCGGCCAGCGCAACATAGGCACCCGTCACGGAGGCCGTGCGCGTGCCGCCGTCCGCCTGCAGCACGTCGCAATCGAGGGTGATCGTGCGCTCGCCCAGCGCGGTGAGGTCGAGTGCGGCGCGCAGGCTGCGCCCGATCAGTCGCTGGATTTCCTGGGTGCGGCCGGATTGCTTGCCCTTGGCAGCCTCACGGGCCCCGCGGGTATGCGTCGCGCGGGGAAGCATGCCGTATTCGGCCGTGACCCAGCCCTGGCCTTTGCCGCGCAGGAAGGAGGGCACGCTTTCCTCGATGCTGGCAGTACACAGCACGCGCGTCTGGCCGAACTCCACCAGCACCGAGCCTTCGGCATGACGCGTGAAGCCTCGGGTGAAACGGACAGGGCGCAGCGCGTCCGGCGAGCGGCCATCGTGGCGCGCCGCAACGGGGGCATCGGTCATCTCGGGATCCTTGGGTTTGCAGCCGCGGCAAGGCGGTGCCCCCATTGTCGCCCGGCGAGCGGCCAGCTTGCACGTCGGCGTATCGGCAACGCGAGCCCCAGGCCTCCATGGGCTACACTGGCGCGGCATCAGTCCACCCCGGCAAGCGCACCATGATCGCCAGCATGACCGGCTTCGCGCGCCGCGAAGCCACCCTGCCCACAGGCACGCTCGTCTGCGAACTGCGCAGCGTGAACCACCGCTACCTCGAAGCAGGGCTCCGGCTGCCCGACGAACTGCGCGCCCTCGAGCCGGAACTGCGATCACGACTCCAGAAGGAACTCCGGCGGGGCAAGGTGGATTGCACGATCACCCTGCGTGCGACGCTGCAAACCGGGCGGCAGCTCGAGATCGACCCTGCGGTGCTGGGACAATTGCGCCCGCGCCTGTCGGAAGTGGCCAATGCCGTGCCGGAGGGCCAGGTCCAGCTGCAGGTGAACCTCGTGGACCTGCTGCGCTTTCCTGGCGTGCTGCGCGAAGCCGCCACCGACAACGAACCCCTCCTCTCCGTGGCCCGCACGCTCTTCGACGGTGCCATCCAGGACCTGTGCGCGATGCGCGCCAGCGAAGGGGGGCGCCTGGCCGACCTCATCCTCCAGCGCTGCGACCAGCTCGAGGCACTGGTGGGCCGCGTGAAGGCCCGGCTGCCCGAGGTGCATGCATTGCTGCGTGCGCGGTTCGAAGAGCGCCTTGGCGAACTGCGCAAGGAACTCGACAACGACCGGCTGGAGCAGGAAATTGCGCTGCTCCTGCAACGCCTGGACGTCGCCGAGGAAATGGATCGCCTTGTCGGTCACCTGACGGAAACGCGGCGCATCATGAAGAGCCCGGAGGCCGCGGGGCGTCGGCTCGATTTCCTCATGCAGGAATTCAACCGCGAGGCGAACACCCTGTCGTCGAAGTCCCAGGACCTGGAGACGACGCGGTCCGCGGTGGACATGAAGGTGCTGATCGAGCAGATGCGCGAGCAGGTGCAGAACATCGAATGACGTCCTGCATCGCGCGGGGCCCCCTACCGGGCACGCCGCGCGCGGGGTTCAAGAGCTTCAGGTCTTGGACGCTTCGTAGATGCCCTGGATGGCCGCGTCCAGCGCCTTGTCGAAATCAGCATCCGACTGCTGCGCCGTCAGGCCTTCCGTGAGTGCGCGCGAGAAGCTCGCCACCATGCCGTGCTGGCGTGCCAGCTTTTCGTTCGCGTCGGCGCGGCTGTAGCCACCCGACAGGGCCACCACCTTGAGCACGCGCGGATGCCGCGAAAACTCGGCGTAGAGGTCATCCTCGTTCGGCAGCGTGAGCTTCAGCATGACGAGCTGGCCTTCCGGCAGTGCGTCCAGGCCCTGCTTCAGCGCGACCTTCAGCAGCTTCTCGGCACCGGCCTTGTCCGGGCAATGGATGTCCACTTCCGGCTCGATGATCGGCACGAGGCCGGCGCCCACGACCTGCTTCGCGACGGCGAACTGCTGGTCGACCACAGCCTGGATGCCGGCGGCATTGGCCTGCTTGATGACCGAACGTTCCTTGGTGCCGAAGATGCCTTTGGATTTCGCCTTGGCGAGCAGTTCGGCAAGCTGGGGCATGGCCTTCATCAGCTGCACGCCGCTCGCTTCGTCCTCGAGGCCCTTGTCGATCTTGAGGATCGGCACCACGCGCTTCACGTTCCACAGGAAATCCGCGGTCGGCTGACCCTTGATCTCGCGGTCCATCGTCGCCTCGAACAGGATCGCGCCGAGGATGCGGTCGCCGTTGAAGGCCGGGCTCGTGATGATGCGGGTCCGCATCGCATGGATGAGGTCCATCATCTGCGCGTCGCCGGAATAGGAAGTCTCCGCGATGCCGTACAGCTTCAGTGCCTTCGGCGTGCTGCCACCGCTCTGGTCGAGCGCGGCGATGAAGCCGGCCTGGGTCTGGAACTTGGTCTTCTGCTGCTCGAACGTGCTCATCGTCGGCCTCGCGCAATCGCTGGAATTATGGGTCGGGCAAGCCGGCATTTTAGCCGGTCGTGCCCGGGGCGTCGCCCCGGATCGCCGCACACGGCGGAAATTGCAATCTGCGCCGAACCTGCGAGGCTTGGGCCACACCACGAGGTCTTCCGCACCATGATTGCGCACCGGTTCCTGCTTGCCGCCTTGTTCACCGCACTGCCGGTCGTCCACGCTGCGACACCGGTGCCGGAAGTCGCCGCGACGATGGCCAGGCTGCGTGTCGAGGAATCACCCCGCGCCCTGCGCGAGGCAGGCAATTGGCAACCACCCCGGCGCATCCTGCTGATCGCGCAGAACCAGCCCCAGCTCGCGGCGCAGGCACAGGCTTTCCAGGCCGCCGCGCCGGGTGCCACGGTCATCGTCGCACGTGACAAGTCCACGGCCGAAGCCGAAGCCGCCCAGGCGGACGTGATCATCGGGTACAACCCGGACGTCTGCGAACCGCGCATGCTCGCCCGCGCCGGCAAGCTGCGCTGGCTGGCGTCGCTGTCCGCAGGCATAGAGACCTGCACCGGGCAAGCGGCCGTCCAGGCACCCGGACTCGTGATGACGAACATGCGTGGCGTGGATTCGGCGGCGATCGCTGAACACGCCATCGCAATGGTGCTCGCCCTGGCCCATGGCCTGGACGTCTTCGCAGCCAACACCTCGCGGGCCACCTGGGGCACGCAGTACGGCGGCTCGGTGCCCATGCAGATGATCGATGGCAAGACGATGCTCGTCGCCGGCCTGGGCGGCATCGGCACGGAAGTCGCCTGGCGCGCCCGGGCGCTGGGCATGACCGTGCTGGCCACCCGCGACGGCGGATCGGAGAAGCCGGAGTTCGTTTCCTACGTCGGCAAGCCGGACGAACTGCTGGCACTGGCCCGCAAGGCCGACGTCATCGTCAGCTGCGTGCCGCTCACCCCGCAGACCACGGGCCTTTACGACGCTGCCTTCTTCGGCGCACTGAAGCCCACCGCGCTGTTCGTCAACGTGGCGCGCGGCGGCAGCGTGGTCACCCCGGCGCTGCTGCAGGCGCTGCAGGAAAAACGCCTCGGCGGCGCGGGCCTCGACGTGGTCGATCCCGAACCGCTGCCCGCGGACCACCCGCTGTGGAAAGCCCCACGCATCCTCATCTCGCCGCATACCTCCTCGCGCTCCGACCTGCCCGGCGATGCCCGCTGGATACTCGCCCTCGAGAACCTGCGCCGATACGCCGCCGGCGACAGAATGCTCCTGCTGGTGGACCCGAAGCGGGGGTACTGACCGCCGCCCGTTGCGCTACGCTTCCGCCCCCATGACCGCACCGAACCGCACCGGCAACCTCTACGTGATCTCCGCGCCATCGGGCGCCGGGAAAACCAGCCTCGTGAGGGCGCTGCGAGCCGCGCTGCCAGATATCCAGGTCTCGGTCTCGCACACCACGCGTCCGCCGAGGCCCAACGAACAGGATGGCCGCGAATACCATTTCGTGTCCCAGGACGCGTTCGTTTCGCTGGCTGCCGCAGGCGGCTTCCTCGAGCACGCGGAGGTCTTCGGCAACCGCTATGGCACCAGCCGCGCCGAAGTGGAGCGACGACTGGCCAGCGGCCACGACGTGATCCTGGAGATCGACTGGCAGGGGGCAAGGCAGGTTCGGGCCGCCCGCCCAGGCACGGCCAGCATCTTCATACTGCCGCCGTCGGTCGATGCGCTGCGCCAGCGCCTGACCGGCCGGCAGACCGACAGCCCGGAAGTCATCGCACGCCGGCTCGCCGAGGCCCGCGGAGATATGTCCCACTGGTCTGAATTCGACTACGTGGTCGTGAACGACGTATTCGAGCGGACCTTGGGTGAGTTGAGGCACATCCTGGCCGGCGATGGCACCCCCTTTCGGGCCGGTCGGACGGAAATCAGCCCCGTCCTGGCAAATCTGCTGGCGTGAAACGCCCTGTTTCGACTAAGATTTCGGGTCAATCCTGCCGTTTCTGAACCGAGCGTACCGCCATGGCCCGAGTCACCGTCGAAGACTGCCTGCACCAAGTCGACAACCTGTTCGAGCTGGTCCTGCTGGCCTCCGCACGTGCCCGCCGCCTGGCAAACGGCGCCGAGCCGAGCGTCCCGCTCGACAACGACAAGGTCACAGTGGTCGCCTTGCGCGAGATCGCCGAAGGCAAGATCACGGCCGAGATGCTGATCGAGCCGGAGCCGGCGCCGGTCATCGAGCCGATCCCCGAGAATGACATCGACGCCCAGCTGGCCGGGTTCCGCGCCCCGCAGTTCGGCCTCGGAGACTGATTCCTCCCCGCGCCCATGGCCGACTCCGGCGAGCGGCGCACCCCGATACTCGACGCACTGCTCGCGCATTGCTCGGGCTACCTGCCGGCTGACCAGGTCGAACGGATCCGGTCCGCGGCCTTCTTCGGGGAGGCCGCGCACGAAGGGCAGACCCGCCACTCCGGCGAGCCCTACATCACCCACCCGCTGGCTGCCGCGCGCCTGCTGGCGGACCTGCACCTCGACGCCGACACGATCATCGCGACGATCCTCCACGACGTCATCGAGGACACCTCGGTCGCGAAGGACGAGATCCAGAAGCGCTTCGGCAAGGACGTCGCCGAAATCGTCGACGGTGTCACGAAGCTCGACAAGATCCAGTTCAAGAGCCGGGAGGAAGCGCAGGCCGAATCCTTCCGCAAGATGCTGCTCGCGATGGTCCGCGACCTGCGCGTCATCATGGTCAAGCTCGCCGACCGCACCCACAACATGCGCACGATCGGCAGCATGGCACCGACGCGGCGCCGGCAGATCGCGCGCGAGACGCTCGACATCTATGCGCCGGTCGCGGAGCGGCTCGGGCTCTACGGAATCAAGCTGGAACTCGAGGACCTGGGCTTCCGCGCGCTCTATCCCGAGCGCTACCGCGTCATCGAGCGTGCGATCAAGCGCGCACGCGGCAACCAGAAGGAATTCCTCGACAGGATCGCCGCAGCACTGGATGCAGCCCTGAAGAAAGCCGGCATCCCGGCACGCGTCGAATCGCGCGAGAAACACCTCTACAGCGTCTACCGCAAGATGCGGCGCAAGAGCGCGCCGTTGTCCGAGATCGTCGACGTCTACGGCCTGCGCATCACGGTCGACACCGCAGACACCTGCTACCGGACACTGGGCGTGGTACATGCCGTGTACCGCCCGATGCCGGGGCGGTTCAAGGACTACATCGCGATCCCCCGGGCCAACGGCTACCAGTCCTTGCATACGACGCTCTTCGGACCCAACGCGGTGCCCATAGAAGTGCAGATCCGCACCCAGGACATGCACAACGTGGCGGAGACAGGCATCGCGGCGCACTGGATCTACAAGGCAGGTGCGCGCACGAGCACCGAATCGGCGCAGCAGGAGCGCGCCAAGGCCTGGTTGTCGCACCTCGTCGAGATGCAGGAGAGCGGCAACCCCGAGGAATTCATCGAAAGCGTGAAGGTCGACCTGTTCCCGGACAAGGTCTACGTCTTCACGCCCAAAGGGGCAATCCTGCGCCTGCCGCGCGGCGCCACCGTCGTCGACTTCGCCTATGCGGTGCACACCGACGTCGGCAACCGCTGCGTCGCGGCCAAGGTGGACCGACGCCTCGCGCCGCTGCGCACGGTTTTGCGCAACGGCCAGACGGTGCAGATCCTGACGGCCGACGGCGCCCAGCCGCACCCCTCATGGGTCAACTTCGTCGCGACCGCCAAGGCACGCACCGCGATACGGCAGTTCCTCAAATCCCTGCAGCGCAGCGAGGCGATCGAGCTCGGCCGGCAGTTGCTCGATGCATCGCTGTCGGAATTCGGCGCCAGCTTCGCGACCGTCGATCGCAAACTGCTGGCGACGATGCTCTCCGAGCTGGGTTTGCGCGAGCCGGACGACCTGCTGGAACTGGTGGGCCTCGGCGAACGACTTGCCTCGCTGACAGCGCGGCGCCTGCTCCCCCAGGCCGGCGAGGCCGGTGCGCCCAAGGCGCCGCT
Source organism: Pseudomonadota bacterium (assembly GCA_039800965.1). Lineage (GTDB taxonomy): Bacteria > Pseudomonadota > Gammaproteobacteria > Steroidobacterales > Steroidobacteraceae > ZC4RG30. Next base: position 42,851 of record JBDLPS010000219.1, read on the forward strand.
GGTGGTCGCGGGCACGGAAGGCCTGCTCGTCAGCTACGCGCGTTGCTGCCATCCGATACCGGACGATCCGATCATCGCCTTCCTGAGCCCCGGCCGCGGCATCATCATCCATCGGGACGACTGCGCGAACGTCGAGGGCTACCACAAGCATCCCGAGAAATGGCAGCCGGTGGCCTGGCAGCCCGGTCTCAGCCGCTACTTCAGCTCCGAGGTGCGCATTGAGGCCATGAACAAGGTCGGCGTTATGGCGGCGATATCGTCGGCGATCGCCGGCACCCAGACGAACATCGGCCTGGCGTCCGTCGAGCAGCGCGACGGCGACGTCGCGATCATCACGATGGTCGTCGAAGTCCGGGACAGAAGGCACCTCGCGCGCGTCGTTCGGGCGATCCACCGCATGCCGGAAGTCCTGCACGTCAACCGCACGGTCGCACGGCCGCAGCACATACGCCGAACCCGCACGAGGAATCCTCAGACATGAATCGCAGCATCATCCAGACCGCCGATGCGCCCGCCGCCATCGGGACGTACTCGCAGGCAGTCCGCGCCGGGGACACGGTGTACATCTCGGGCCAGATTCCGCTGGATCCGGCCACCGGCCAACTCGTGGATGGCGACATCGACGCCGAGATCCGGCGTGTGTTCGACAACCTGCTCGCCATCGCCAAGGCCGCCGGCGGATCCTTCGACAACGTCGTGAAGCTCACGGTGTTCCTCACCGACCTCACGCACTTCCCGCGCGTGAACGAGATCATGGCGACCTACTTCGCACAGCCCTACCCGGCGCGTGCCGCCGTGGGCGTGGCCGCGCTGCCGCGCGGCGCGCGCGTGGAGATGGAGTGCATCCTGGCACTGTGACCGGCACCACCGCGGGTTCGCCCGACGACGCGCTGTTCCTGCTTCCGTCCCGCTATGAGGACCGCACGCAGGTAACGGCCATCGGCGCCTTGCTGCCCGGACAACGCGCCGTGGTGGAGGGCGAGGTGCAGCTGTCGGAAATCGTGTTCCGTCGAAGACGGGCGCTGCTGGTGCGCCTGTCGGACGGCACGGGTTTCCTGAACCTCCGGTTCTTCTATTTCTCGCGGGCCCAGGCCGAAGGTCTGGCGCGCGGCGCGCGGATCCGGGCATTCGGCGAGGCACGCCGCGGCCCGCTGGGACTGGAAATCGTCCACCCGGAATACCGCCGTATCGCCGGCGATGCAGACGCACCGCTCGACGACCGGCTGACGCCGATCTACCCGCTGACCGAGGGTCTCACGCAGGGTCGCGTGCGGGCGGCGGTCGAACGCGCGCTGCGCAAATACGCCGCCTCCGGCACAACCGATCTTCTGCCCCGACATGTCGTGGAATCGCTGCAACTGCCCACCCTGATGGATGCCTTGCGGTTCATGCATCGCCCCCCCATCGGCACCAGTCTCGCCGAACTTGCGTCGGGCAGGCATCCCGCGCAACGACGGCTCGCCTTCGAGGAATTGCTCGCCCACCAGTTGTCGTTGCAGCTGCTCAAGCACGCCATCCAGTCCGATCCTGCCGCGTCCCTGCAGGACCGGGCAGGCTTGTCCGCAAAACTCGTCGCCTCGTTGCCTTTTGCGCTGACCGCTGCGCAACGCCGCGTACTCGCCGAAATCGAAGCGGACCTTTCACGTCCGAAACCCATGGTGCGCCTGGTCCAGGGCGACGTGGGTTGCGGCAAAACGGTGGTTGCAGCGGCAGCGGCCGCACGGGCCATCGGCAGTGGCGGGCAGGTAGCCGTGATGGCACCGACAGAATTGCTCGCCGAACAGCACTTCCGCTCGATGTCCGCGTGGTTCCAGCCGCTCGGCGCAACAGTCGCGCTGCTGACGGGATCCCAACCCGCGCGCACACGACGCAGCGCGCTGGAGGCCGTGGCCGGGGGCGACGTACAGCTGCTGATCGGCACGCACGCCCTTTTCCAGGAAGGCGTGCAGTTCGCGCGCCTGCGCCTTGCGATCATCGACGAGCAGCACCGCTTCGGCGTCCAGCAACGACTGCGCCTGAAGGAAAAGGGCGCGCACGACGGCCTGGTGCCGCACCAGCTGATCATGACCGCCACGCCGATCCCGCGCACTCTTGCGATGACCGCACACGCGGACCTTGATGTCTCGGTCATCGACGAATTGCCGCCGGGCCGCACGCCCGTGCGCACGGTCGTCATCGCCGAGGAAAAGCGTGCCGGGATCGTCGAGCGCATCCGGGCGGCCTGCCAGGAAGGACGCCAGGCCTATTGGGTCTGTCCGTTGATCGACGAATCCGAGGAACTGGAGTTCCAGGCCGCGGAGGAAACCTTCGCAGCGCTGACCGCAGCGCTGCCCGACGTGCAGGTCGGGCTGGTGCATGGCCGCATGCCGCCGAAGGAAAAAGAGCGCGCCATGCAGGCATTCAAGTCCGGCAGGACCCAATTGCTGGTCGCGACCACCGTCATCGAAGTCGGGGTGGACGTCCCCAATGCAAGCCTGATGGTGATCGAGAACGCAGAGCGCATGGGCCTTGCCCAATTGCACCAGTTGCGCGGCCGCGTCGGCCGCGGTGCAGCCGAATCGAGTTGCGTGCTGCTGTACCGCAGCCCGCTTTCGGCGATGGCGAAGGCCCGACTGGCGACGATCCGTGACAGCAACGATGGCTTCGAGATCGCGCGACGCGATCTGGAACTGCGCGGCCCCGGCGAGCTGCTCGGAACCCGCCAAACCGGGTTGGCGGAGCTCCGGGTCGCCGACCTCGTCCGCGACGCCGACCTCCTGCCCCAGGTGCGCGAGACCGCGATGCAACTGCTGCGTGACAATGCCCCGTGCATCGACCCACTCAAGCAGCGCTGGATCGGCAGCGCCGAGGAATATGGCCGTGTCGGTTAGATCGATGGGACGCCGCATCCGGGACGGGGCAAGACTCATGCGGCTGGACAAGCCCATCGGCATCGGGTTGCTGCTCTGGCCCCTGCTCTGGGCATTGTGGATGGCGAACGACGGCCATCCGCCAGCGCGCCTCCTCTTCATCTTCATCGCGGGCACCGTGGTCATGAGATCCGCAGGCTGCGTCGTCAATGATTTCGCCGACCGCGACATCGACCCGCACGTGAAGCGCACCCGGGACAGGCCGCTGGCCGCACGCCGGATCTCGCCGCACGAAGCACTCTGGCTCTTCGGCAGCCTCCTTGTCCTCGCGCTGTGCCTCGTGCTGCAACTCGACTGGCGCACCGTCGCATGGTCCGTCGGCGGTGCAGTGTTGACCGCGACCTACCCCTTCATGAAGCGTTTCTTTCCGCTGCCACAGCTTTACCTCGGCGCGGCCTTCGGCTGGGCCATCCCCATGGCCTTCGTCGCGTCGATCGGCCACGTGACGCTTCTGGCCTGGCTGCTTTTCGCCTGCGCGGTACTGTGGGCCGGCGTCTATGACACGATCTATGCCATGGTCGACCGCGACGACGACCTCAAACTCGCCGTGCATTCCACGGCGATCCTGTTTGGTCGGCACGATCGCCTTCTGGTAGGGCTGTTGCAGGTCCTGGTCCTGGCAGGCCTGGCCGGGGCCGGCATGTTGGCAGGGCTGGGAATCCCTTACTGGATCGGGCTTGGCATCGGTGCACTGCTGTTCCTGCGACAGCAGGTCCTGATCAGGCAACGGGGGCGGGAAGACTGCTTCAAGGCCTTCCTGAACAACAACTGGTTCGGCATCGTGGTGTTTGCCGGTGTCGTCGGACACTACGCCTGACACGGGCATCGGAGGATGCATGGAGCACGCGACGTTCTCTTGCCTGGTACTGTCCGCGCTCTTCGGCACGGCAGCAGCGGCTTCGCCACCTCCCCTGCCCGGCGAGCGCCCCGCCACCATCAGTTACATTCCCGGCGTCGTGGCGGGCGATGTGCAATGGGAACTCGTCTGGGCGGACTTCAAAACGGCGGACGGGCTGGTTCCGACGCCTGACGGCGGCATCCTCTTCGCCCAGGAACAATCAGACAGCGTCCGGCGCCTGGACCGCGGGAATCACGAATCCATCCATCTGGCGAACACACAGGGCACCGGTGCGGTCTCCCTGGATTCCCAGGGTCGCCTTTTCGGCGTGCAGCGCACCTGCACTGATTCCGCGCGCCCCTTCCATCAGTCCTGCCAGGTACTGACCAACGTCGCCATGCTGGCGCCTGAGTATCGGCTGCTTGCCAACAGCTTCCCGGACGGGCGGCCACTGGGTCGGGTCAACGACGTGATGGCTGACGGAAAGGGTGGCGCCTACTTCACCGTCTCAGGCGCCTTCCACGTGACCGCGCTGGGCGTGGTCAGTGTCATCGCGGCAGAGCCGGAGTTCCACGCCAACGGGATCCTGCTAAGTGGCGATGGACGTCGCCTCTGGGTGACGAACAACGACCGTGTCGTGGCGTTCGACGTGCAGCCGGACGGAACAGCACGCGACCGGCGCGACTTCGGCATGCTCGACGGTGACAAGGGTGCGGACGGCATGACGATCGATGCCGAGGGCAGGCTGTACGTCACGGCAAGCCGCGGCGTGCACGTGCTCGCCGCGGATGGATCGCACCTTGGCCTGATACCCACGCCGCGCGCGCCGATTTCGCTGACCTTCTCGGGGCCGGAAAAGCAAACCCTGTATGTCGCGCAGATGGGTGCCATCGGACCGGACGGCAAAGCCTGGAGCACACCTGCCGGCATACGCAACACCGCGATGACGCTCTACCGCCTGCCGATGATCGCAACAGGCTTCAAAGGTCGCCCCAAGTAGCCAGCCCCCCTACTGCGCGTCGGGATTCTTGTCCGTGCAGACGAATTCCTTCAACCAGTAATCGTTCGGCATGCGCTTGAACGTCACGCGTGCCTTCCACGGCTTGGTGTAGGTATCAGGGTCCGTGACGGTGATGACGTCCTCGAGGCCTTGGCCGTTGTCCGTCAGGCGCATGCGCTCCTGCAACACCATGTTCTCGGAATGCGGCAGTCCAGCGGTATCGATCGTCGTCAGGTCGTTGAAGCCTGCCGAATCGATGACCAATGTGTCCCTGTCCCAGCTTCCGGCCGAGAATCCCATGTAGTTGCCGTCCAGGGACTCGATCGGGGGCAACTTGTCGCCGACGTACACGAAGCGCGGCATATGGTGTGCCTCGTGCAGGAAGGTCAACTGCTTTGCGTCCTGGATCACCTCGAAGGGATACGGGGCGAACATCAGCCGCGGCAGTCCGTGCGGGAGGCATTTCGCCAGCGTATCGCCCGTCGGCTTGCCCTTCCTGCGGGCACTCACGGCGGCATCGTAGCGCTTCTTCGCCTCCGGCTTCATGGGCGGCAGGCGTCCATCGATGGTGCGGATCGTCGAATGATCACCATCGATCTTCCAGACCCCGGCGAAGGACGGAACGTCCGCACCGAAGGCGGCGGTGGACAGTATCGCGGCGCTGGCGGCCGCGGCGAGGAGCAGTTTCTTCATCATCGTCTCCGGGTCACTTCGCGACGGTCACGCCGCCTTCGGGCGCATTGCGGTTGTTCTCCTCGCAGATGTACTCGGAGATGCGCAGGTCTGGTCGCCACGCGTAATTGATCTTCTTGACCCACGGGCGCGTGAAGAACACCGGGTCGATCAGGGTGACTTCGTTCTCGAGGTTCTCGCCGTTCTCGGTCTTGCGGATGCGCTCGATCGAGTACAACTGGTCCGAGTGGATGATGCCTTCCTCGTCGATCCAGGTACGCGGATCGGTGCCCTTGGTCTCGATGACCAGAACGTCGCCGTCCCAGTGGCCCACGGAATAACCCAGGAAGCTCGTGGGCACCTTGTCCGGCATCTTCTGGTCCATGTGGATCTGGCGGATGTTGTGCGCAACTTCATGCACGATCGTGATCTTGCCGGATGTCTGGAAAATCTGGATCGGGTACGGCGAATTCATCACACGCGGGATGCCATGTGGCCAGCAGTGCGTGGAGGCATCCGCGTAGGGCTTGCCGTCGGTCTCGGCCTTCACGCGCTTGTCGAACTCCGCCTTGCCGTAGGGTGTGAAGGGCGGCAACGTATCCGTCGGCGTTCGGAAGCGGCGGTTGTAGTCGCGGATGAACCAGACGCCCGACAGGTCGCGCTTGTTGTCCATCGACGAGCGCTGCTCGCGATAGATCGGCTTCGGCAGAGGCGGTGCCGGTTTGTAGGAGACGCCGCGCTCCTGGGCAAGCAGGACGCCCGGAGCCGCGAGGGCCAGCGCAAGGGTGGCGGACAGCAGATGCGTGGACTTCACTTCGGGGTCTCCTGACGTTTCACGGCGAGGCCGTGCACTTCGATCCAGTCGATGCGGGAAGAGCCAACGAGGCCACCAGATCCATGGCCACTGCCGGCGGCAAGATCGGTCCAGCCGATCTCGTCCACCCGGGAGAGATCGGGCTTCTCAACCCAGGGGCCGTCGTTCATCACCTTCGTATCGAGCCTGCGCCAGCGGATGTCCTGCACGGTCACTTCCGTCTCGCGCCAGTCAGTGCTCGCGCCCTCGTAGTGGTCGCTCACGAGCATCGTGCCGTCGGCCAGCTTCACGATCAGCCGCAGCTGATGGAAGCCTGTCTGCTTCGTGCGCCAGCGGATCTTCGCGAGACCCGTCAGGTCGACATAGGCGTCCTTGTGCTTCAGCGTGAAACCGCAGGCCTGCAGGCAGGAGCCCAGCCAAACATAGGACGGGTCATCCTTCGGCGAGGCATGGTGGCTCTTGGCGACGCCCTCCTTGCCAGGCCCGTACAGGCCGAAGCTCAACGCCTTGTTGCCGATGCTCGCCTGGGTGACCGGCGTCTCTTCCGGGTCGTTGTTGAAGTCCTCGCGGAAGAACAGCGGCGGCCGGTGGTCTTCAGGGACGAAGCGCGGCGTGGCCGGTGCAGAGGGCGCCTGGGTCGGCGCCTGGGCCGATGCCGCGAGCGGCAGGCCCACGAGCAAGGCGCAGGCAATGGCCTGCGACAGCAGTCCCGTCTTCATGAACCCCCCCGGGTCCCCGTTGTTGTCCGTCGAGCCTATCCGGCCCCCGCCCAAAATTGAAAGAGGGAGCCGGGATACCCGGATCGCTATTTCTCCGCGGCGAGGCGCGCCGCGAGCTTTCCGCGGAACTCCGCCGCGTATCGCCTGCATCCCTCCGTGTCCTTGACGGCAGCCGGCTCGCTCGACGGCCTGGAAGCGACCCGCTCGAGGAAGGCGGACTGCTCCGGATGCGGCGTGATCAGCACGTCGCAAGGCATCGATTCCAGACGTTTGTAGGACAACTCGAAATCCGACAGGACGGTCGGATAATCCTTGCTGGCCCCGAACTTGAACTGCTTGTCGGATACGGGAGAGAGGCTGTCGGCAAACACCATGCGCAGGCACTTGTCCTTCTCGCAGGCGTCCCACGACCAGGTCGTGCCACCGGGTGTATGGCCTGGCGTGGCGAACGCCTGGAACCGATTCGAACCCACACCGAGCAACTGCTCGTCGCTGACGATCCATACCGCCTTGACCGGCGGCATGGGCGGTGCCTTGGCATGTGCCTGGGGATCGTCCTTCTGCAGGCGGCCCGTGCGTATCGTCGCCTCGCTGGGCCTCCGCACATACACCGGCGCACCGCTCGCCTGCTGGATCGCGGCGAACCCGCCGGCATGGTCGCCATGCGCATGGGTGTTGAGGATCGCCTTGATGTCACCAGGCCTGAAGCCAAGCGATTCGATGTTCTTCAGGATGATCGGTGCCGTTTCCGGCAGCCCGGCGTCGATCAGCGTATGCCCGTAGTCCGATACAACGAGGACCGATGCCAGGCCTCTCGTGCCGACGTAATACGTATTGCCGTAAAGCCTGAACGGCGCCTGGGGTGCGTTCCATTCGGCGAGCTTCGACGCTGGAATGGCATCGGCCTGCGCCTGGGGCGCGCCACCGTGCAGCGTCGCCACCAGCAAGGCGCATGCGAAAGTGAATCTAGCGGTCTTCTTCTCCATGGTTGGGGCTCCGTAGCAGTGTCATGACTTCATGAGGCCCGCAGGGTCCGGTTGAGCAGCAACGTCGCCAGCAACAGTACGGCAGCGCCGGCATTGTGCGCAGTGGCCAGACCCAACGGGAAGGCATGCAACACCATGAGGACGCCGATGGCCAGTTGCAAGGCCAGTGCCGCAAGTACGCCGCGCGACGCCATGCGGGAGGCCCGGCCGGCACCACTGCGCAGCGTCGTGATGGCCGCGAACAGCAGTGCCATCGTGGCCACGATGGCACCGAGGCGGTGCGTGAAATGGATCGCCACCCGGGCAGGCAGGTCGAGCACCCCACCTTCGTAGTTCACGCCAAGCCCGCGCCACAGCACGAACCCCTCACCGAAATCCGCCTGGGGCCACCACTGGGCCTGGCAAGTCGGCAGGTCGGGACAGGCGATCGCCGCATAGTTGGTGCTGGTCCAGCCACCCAGCAGTATCTGCACCACGAGCGCGACCAGGCCCGCCAGCGCGGCACCGCGCGCCAACGCCGTTCGCCCCGCTCCCTGCATGGCGCGCGGCACGAAACCGCCGTCTGCAAGCTGCGTCCTGCGCAGCGACAGCCATAGCCACCACAGCACGGCCACGGTCAGCAGGCCGAAGGCTAGGTGGGAGGTGACGATGAGCGGCTTGACCTTCCAGGTCACGGTCAACATGCCCAGGATGCCCTGGAAGAGCACCAGCCCCACCAGCACGATCGGCATCGCACGTGGCACCTGCCGCTCGCGTCGCCATGCAATGCTCAGGGCGGCGATCACCACGATGATCAATCCAAGCGTCGACGCCGCATAGCGGTGGATCATCTCGCGCCAGGCCTTGCCGACCTCCAGCGGTGCATCGGGCGTACCGGCGTTTGCAGCCTGGGCGCCGAGCGGCGTGACGTGGCCATAGCAGCCCGGCCAGTCCGGGCAGCCCAGCCCCGCATAGGTAAGCCGGACATACGCACCGAAGACGACGACGCAGAGGCCGAGCACGACACCGGCAAGGGCCAGCCGGCGAAGCAGGGTGATCCGGTTCATGGTGGTCATCCGATATGCGAAAGCTTGAGGAGTTTGCGCAGATCCGTCAGCAAGCCCTTCGGCGGAAGCCGGACATCGTAGCGCATGACCAGATTGCCAAGCGGGTCGACGATGAACAGAGCATGTTCGCGGTTCTGCTGCGGGAACGCCGCGACGAGCACGGACGAAGACGCATCAGGCACTTCGATCCGCTTCAGGCCGGGGTGCTCGGTATCAAGGTACTGCCTGTCGCAGCATTCGCCCGTCGCGATGAAGTATCGATCGACGCGCTGCATCTCCTGGTTGAGGGAGAGGCGCGTCTGCCTTGCGAACACCAGCGCTTCGCGGCATGCCTCGTCGCAAGCACCCGCGCCGACGTAGACGATCGACCATTTGTCGCGCATCGACTCGGCGCCTGCAGGCAGCTTCCTCACGGGAGACAGCAATTCACCGTGATTCGTCTGGCTGACAGGCCGCCAGTCCGATCCGTAGTACAGATAGAACGCCACCGCCACAGGCAGGAAGAACATCACGATCAGCAAGTACAGGGTCTGTCGTCCCTTGCGGACAACGGGTGTGGCGGAGGTCATCGGCGTTTCTCGATGTTCAAAACGATGAAGAGCACCAGCGTCAGTCCCGCAAAAGACCACCACTGGATCGCGTAGGAATAGTTGCGAGCGGGCTCGATACCCGTCGGGCGGCCGGATTCCAGCCGCAGCAGGGGCGCGGCCACCGGTCGGCCGAGGGCCTGCGCGAGATCTTCCCGCGTGGGGAAGGACGTGACGCGGGGCCACGGCCCCTCCTCTGCCGCAGGCGGCACGCGCCCGGCGGCCAGGCCCGGCACGGGCAGCACATCAACCTGCCCCTCAAGGTGCAGGCCCGCATCGGCCTGCTCCGGCGGCAATGCCACGTCGGGCAGTTGATACCGGTAACCCATGAAGGCCACCCAGCCCCGATCGACCAGCAGCGTGGTGCCATCGGCCAGCGTCAGCGGCGTGAGGATCTCGTAGCCGGGGCGGCCGTTGCGCGACACATTGTCGAGCAGGAACTGGTGCGCGCCGTCGTAGCGGCCTTCCACCCGGACGCGCGCGTGTCGCGGCAGGAGGGCGAGCCGATCACCCGTCACATCCTGCGCAGGCGCCGCGGCGGCGCTCGCCTCGGCTGCCCACTCCCGTTCACGATGCTGGCCCCGTCCCCACTGCCAGAACCCCAGGCTCGTGAACAGGGCACAGCCGACCATCGCCAGCAACAGATACGGCCAGCGGAATCGGAATCGGCGTGTGCCGAGTGTCAGGGCGAACGGCATAATGCGGCGATGAACCCCAAGATCCTGGTCCTCGCGATCGTGGCCGGCATTCTCTACAGCCTCGGCTCGGCCCTCTACCACCTCAGCGCCCGGCAGGGCGACCAGCGGAAACTCCTGCGTACGCTGACCTGGCGCATCGCGCTCTCGGTCGGGTTGTTCCTGCTGCTGTTCGTGGCGTGGTATCTGGACCTCATCCGGCCCCACCCGCTCGGCGGCTGACGGGAAAGTCCCCGCCAGATCAGGCACCGGCCGCGCGGGCGACCGGTGCCGTGGCGTCGGTCAGATCCAGTAGACGAAGACGAACAGGATCAGCCAGACGACGTCGACGAAATGCCAGTACCAGGCCACCGCTTCGAAGGCGAAGTGGCGCTGCGGCGTGAAGTGGCCCTTCATGCAGCGGGCCCAGATCACGAACAGCATGATGGCGCCGATCGTCACGTGCAGGCCATGGAAGCCGGTCAGCATGAAGAAGGTCGAACCGTAGATGCCGGTCGACAGCTTCAGGCCCAGTTCCGTGTAGGCCTCGTGGTACTCCGTAGCCTGGAGGTAGACGAACAGGAAACCCAACGCCCAAGTCGCGGCCAGAAAGGCACCGAGCACCTTGCGGCTGCCGGCGCGCAACGCGTGGTGCGCGATGGTGATGGTGACGCCGGAGGTCAGCAGCAGGGCGGTGTTGACCGCCGGCAGGCCGAAGGCATGGATGGTTTCGAAGCTGCCATCGGCATGGCCACCGATCTTGCCGGGGCCGTTGGTCGGCCATGCAGGGCTGAAGTCCTGCCACAGCAGTAGCTTCGTGAAGATCTTCACGCCGTCGCCGCCGATCCAGGGCACCGACAGCTGGCGTGCATAGAAGAGCGCGCCAAAGAAAGCCGCGAAGAACATCACCTCCGACATGATGAACCACATCATTCCCATGCGGAACGACTTGTCCACCGTGAGGTTGTACATGCCCTTCTCGTTCTCGGCGATGACGGTGGAGAACCATCCGAAGAACATGAAGGCGAGCAGCAGCGCCCCCGGGATGAAGGCCCATCCACCAGCCCAGTCGTTGAGGTAGCTGATGACACCCGTCATCAGTGTGAACAGCGCCACGGATCCCAGAATCGGCCACGGGCTGCCGTGCGGGACGTAATAGGTGCTGGCATCGTGGTGCGTGTCGTTCGAGCTCATGAGGTCACTCTTTCTTCTGGATGCTTAACGTTTGGCCGAGGGCGCCTGCGTGTCATAGAACGTGTAGGCCAGCGTGATGCGGTCGACGTGCGACGGCAGCGCCGGATCGACGATGAAACGCACGGGCATCGCGCGTTCCTCGCCCTGCTTGAAGTGCTGCGGCGTGAAGCAGAAGCACTCCGTCTTGCGGAAATAGGCCGCAACCTTCGACGGTGCGATCTCCGGGACCGCCTGGCCCCAGGTATCGCGCCCCGTGAGGTTGTGCGCGACGAACTTCGCCTCGTACAACCGACCCGGGTGCACGGTCATGCTGTGCACGACCGGCTTGAACTGCCAGTGCCCGACGGTAGGCAGCTCCGCGAGGAACTCCACCGTCACCGCGCGCTGCTCGTCCGGGCGCTCGACGACCTGCTGTGTCTGGCGGAAGGCGCGCTTGTCGCCTGCACCCGTCCAGTTGCACAACACGTCGTAGAACGGGATCAGCGCGAAACCGAAGGCGAAGGCGCCGACCGCGATCGCCGCCAGCGCAAGCGACAGACTGCGGTGCGGACGTTGCTTCGGCGATTCTTCGACCATCAGCCGGCCTTGTGGATGGACCAGACGATGTAGCCGACATACATCGCGAGGACGAAGCAGCCCAGCGCGATCGCGGAGTTGCGCGCCTTGCGACGATTTTCAGCCTGCACGTCCATCAATGGCCGGTCGGGCTCGCCTGGACGATCGCGCTTTCGGCCGGCGGCTGCTCCCAGGAGTGGTACGGGGCCGGCGACGGCAGGACCCACTCCAGGCCCCGAGCGCCTTCCCATACCTGAGCGCTGGCCTTCTCGCCGCCCTTGACCGTCTTGTAGATGAGGACAAGGAAAAGGACCTGCGAGGCGGCGAAGCCGAACGCGCCGATCGACGAAACCATGTTCCAGTCGGCGAACTGCGTCGAGTAGTCCGGGATGCGGCGCGGCATGCCGGCCAGTCCCAGGAAGTGCTGCGGGAAGAACAGCACGTTGACGAAGATCGTCGACAGCCAGAAGTGCCACTTGGCCAGCGACATGCTGTACATGTGGCCGCTCCACTTCGGCAGCCAGTAGTACACGGCGCCGATGATGGCGAACAGGGCGCCAGGCACCAGCACGTAGTGGAAGTGGGCAACGACGAAGTAGGTGTCGTGATACTGGAAGTCGGCCGGCGCGATCGCGAGCATCAGGCCCGAGAAGCCACCGATCGTGAACATGAACAGGAAGGCCACGGCCCACAGCATGGGGGGCTCGAAGCTGATCGAACCTTTCCACATCGTGGCGGACCAGTTGAACACCTTCACGCCCGTCGGCACGGCGATGAGCATGGTGGTGAGCATGAAGAACAGCTCGCCCGCGAGCGGCATGCCCGTCGTGAACATGTGGTGGGCCCACACGATGAACGACAGGAAGCCGATCGACGCGGTCGCGTACACCATCGACTCGTAGCCGAAGAGCGGCTTGCGCGAGAAGACCGGAAGGACCTCCGACACGATGCCGAACGACGGCAGGATCAGGATGTATACCTCGGGGTGTCCGAAGAACCAGAAGATGTGCTGGAACATCACCGGGTCGCCGCCGCCAGCCGCGTTGAAGAAGCTGGTGCCGAAGAAGTGGTCGGTCAGCAGCATCGTGACCGCACCCGCAAGCACCGGCATCACGAGGATCAGCAGGTAGGCGGTGATCAGCCAGGTCCAGCAGAACAGCGGCATGCGCAGCAGGGTCATGCCCGGGGCGCGCATGTTCATGATCGTGACGATCACGTTGATCGCGCCCATGATCGACGAGGCACCCATCAGGTGGACCGCGAAGATCGCCATCGGCAGCGCATCACCGCCCTGCAGTACCAGCGGGGGGTAAAGCGTCCAGCCGCCGGCAGGTGCACCACCCGGCATGAACAGCGTGGCGACGAGGATCAGCCACGCGAAGGGCAGCAGCCAGAAGCTGAAGTTGTTCAGGCGAGGCAGCGCCATGTCCGGCGCGCCGACCTGCATCGGGATCATCCAGTTGGCGAGACCCGTCCAGGCCGGCATCATGCCGCCGAAGATCATCGCCAGAGCGTGGACCGTCGTCATCGAGTTGAAGAACATCGGGTCGACGAACTGCAGGCCGGGCTTGAACAGCTCGGCGCGGATGACCATGGCCATCAGGCCGCCGATCAGGAACATGGCGCCAGCGAACACCAGGTACAGCGTGCCAATGTCCTTGTGGTTCGTCGTCGTGACCCAGCGCGCCCAGAAGCTGGACGGAGCGCCGTGGTGGTCGTGCCCGGCGTGGTCGGTATGTGCGTTGCCCATGAGAAGTCTCTCGGTCGTGAATCTGTTGCGTATAGGTGCGGTGTAACCGGGGCGATCAGCCCGCGGTCGGCGCAGCGGGCAGGCTGGCCTGCTTCTGCTCGTCCTGCTTCGCCTTCAGCCAGGCTTCGTACTCGTCCTTCGGCTTGGCGACGACGACGATCGGCATGAAGCCATGGTCGCGACCGCAGAGTTCGGTGCACTGGCCGCGGTAGATACCCGGCTTGTCGGCATCGACCTGAAACCAGACCTCGTTGACGAAGCCCGGGATGGCGTCCTTCTTGACGGCGAAGGCCGGCACCCACCAGGCGTGGATGACGTCCTGGGCGGTGATCAGCGCGCGCACCTTGGTGCCGACAGGGACGACCAGCGGGTTGTCCACGTCCAGCAGGTAGTTGTCGATCTTGTTGACGTCGACACCCGAATTCATCTGGCGGGCGGCATCGCTGTCACGCTTGAGCGTGGAGAAGAAGCTGACGCCCTTGTCGAGGTAGTCGTACTGCCACTTCCACTGGTAGGCGGTGACCTTCACAGTCAGCTGCGTCTTCGACGCATCCTCGATGGCGATCAGCGTGCGCGCCGAAGGGACGGCGAGGACCACCAGGATGGCGACAGGGATGATCGTCCAGATGATCTCGGCCTTGGTGCTGTGGACCATGGCCGTGTCGGGGACCGCGCCCTTCGACTTCCGGAACTTCACCAGCGAGACGATCATCCACCCGAACACGAAGACGGCGATGGCCGTGCACCACCAGAGGATGGTCATGTGCAGCGAGTACACGTCGCGGGAGATGTCGGTGACGCCCCGCGTCATGTTCAAGGCCCATTCGGCGTGGGCGGCGGGTGCAGCGAACGCGGCGGCAAGGGCCACGGCGGCTGAAAGCGAAGCTGGTTTGCGAGGCATCGATTGACCTTGAAAAAGTGAATCCCGGAACACGGACAGCAACGTCCCCGCACCGCTGAACCGGCCGGACGCCTCGACGAGGCATCGCGGCAGGCGAGACGGGGCATAAGACCGCAGAAGTGTAACCCGTGCACCCGTTGCGCGGAAACACCGACCGCGCATCGGACTATGGTGGCGCGCCTTCGGGAAGCCTCCGCGATTGCCTGTAATGAGAATGGTTTGCAGCTGATACCTGCGATCAAGGATCGAACGCCAGCGTCGCGACGCGCGGGGCGGGCAGGCGATGCTCGAGCGCGACGACGTAGTCATCCGCGTCGGGAAAGAACGGGTCGATCCGGTTTGCGACCCAACCTGCAAGTGGCAGCCCGCCGGCCCGGATCGCTTCGGCGGCAAGCAGCGCATGGTTCAGGCAACCGAGGCGGATGCCGACCACCAGCAGCACCGGCAGGCCAAGGGCAACAGCCAGGTCCGCCATGGTCGGGCCGCGGGTGCCCGGCATCCCGGGTTCGCCTACTGGCACGTACCAGCCACCGGCCCCCTCGACCACCACCACGTCGGCCGCCGCGGCGATGCGCCGGTAGGCATCGCACAGCGTCTGGATATCGATGCGGCAGGCGGCATCCCGGGCCGCCAGGTGGGGGGAGGTCGGCAACGGCAGGCAACAGGGGTTGACCAGGTCGTAGGGCAGGCGGAGGTTCGCGGCGGCGGCGAGGTCCAGTGCGTCGTCGTTGCGCAGCCCGTGCGAAGTCTCCAGACCACCGGCCGCCACGGGCTTCATTGCTGCAACGCGGCGCCCCGCAGCCGCGAACTGCCGCACCAAAGCGACCGCGACCCGGGTCTTGCCGACGCCGGTGTCGGTCCCGGCCACGAACACGCTCTGGTCGATGGCGATCAAGGCCGTCCCTTCCTGAGGGCATGGACCAGGTGGTCCAGCGAAAGCCGCGCCTCCGCGGCGACGGGGACAGGCCGTTCCCGCACCTGCGGCGCCCAGGCCACTCCGTACACCACCTCGTAGGTCGCAGGCAGGCCGGACGGCTTGCGCCGCGCCTCGTAGGCCACCGTCATCCGGGCGAGCTTGCGGCGACCGGTAAGTCCGCGCGCGCGGCCGGCATTCAGGTTGTGGGCTCCGATGGCCTTGAGTTCGCGCATGAGCGCCATCGTGTCCGCGTAGTGCAGGACGTGGCGATCGACGTCGAGCACCGGTTCGGTGAAACCCGCGCGCTGCAAGGCGCCGCCGAGGTCATGCATGTCCACGAAGGCGTTCACATGCACCGCGTCATCGACCTCGGCCCAGGCGCCACGCAGTTCGCGCAGCGTTTCAGGCCCGAAACTGCCGAACAGGAACAGGCCGCCGGGTCTCAGCACGCGGGCGATTTCCGCCAGCGTGGCATCCAGCCCGCCGCACCACTGCAGCATGAGGTTGCTGAAGACGAGGTCCACGCTGCCTTCACGGAACGGCAGACGGGCGGCATCGCCGGCCACGCAGCGGAATGGCCGCCAGAAGCGGCTGCGACGTCGGGCGAGGCGCAACATGCCTTCGGCAAGGTCCACCGCCACCACCTGGGCCTTGCGATAGCGGCGCTTGAGTGCCCCCGTCGCAAGGCCGGTTCCGGCGCCGAGGTCCATGACGACCGATGGCTCGAGGGACAAGCCATCCAGGCGGGACAGCAGTTCGTCCCGCACCCGGGCCTGCAGGCGCGCCGCCGCGTCATAACTGCCGCTCGCGCGGCCAAAGGCGCGGGCAATGTCCCGCGGCGCCAGCACATGTCCTGACAGGGGCGAAGGGTCGGGCAGCACGTCGGACATCAGCAATCACCCAGGAAACCGGTCAACGCGTGGATGAAATCCGGCGCGTGGGAAAGGAAAGGGGCGTGGCCGGCGCGGGGCAGTTGCACCACCCGCGCGCAGGGCATCGCGGTGGCCAGCCAGTCGGAGGCGCCGGGCGGCGTAATGCGGTCGTGCTGGCCGCTGATGACGAGCGTGTCGAGCCGGATCGAGGCGACGGCGGTGCGCAGGTCGGTCGTGCGCAGGATCTCGAGGCCGGCGGCCAGCGCCTCGGGTCGCGCCTCGCCATGCTCGCGCAGCGCGCGCTGCAGCGCTGCCAGCGCGGCGGTCGCATCCCGGCTGCCGCGCACCTGCAGATGCAGGAATTCGTCCACCGTCGCGTGCCAGTCGCGTGCCAGCTGGGACGCGAAACGCTGCATGAGTTCGGGCGCCATCCCGGCGGCCCAGCCCTCGCCCGCCACGAAACGCGGCGTTGTCGCAACGAGCACGAGTTTCGAGACACGATCCGGCCAGCGCGCGGCGATGTGCAGCGCCAGCTGGCCACCCAGCGACCAGCCCAGCAGGACGCAGCGCTCGGGCAGCAGCGCCACGACCTGCTCGGCCTGCGCGTGCAACGACGCGCGTCCCGGGTCCCAGGGGCTCGCGCCATGGCCCGGCAGGTCGATGGACTGCAGCGGGCGGGTAGCCGACAGGTCTGCGTCGAGGCCGTCGAACACGCGCCCGTTCAAGCCCCAGCCATGCAGGCAGGCAAGGGGCAGCCTCACGCCGCACCTGACGGCGCAAGCACCCGCGCCAGCGCTTCGACCAACCCGTCCACCTGGGCATCGCCGTGCGCGGCCGACAGCGTCACGCGCAGGCGCGCGGTGCCCCTGGGTACCGTGGGCGGACGAATTGCGGATACCCACCAGCCGGCGTCCCAGAGCGCGCGGCTCACGGTCAGCGCAGGCCGTGACTCGCCGATCAGGATGGGCTGTACAGGCGTGGTGGATGCTGTGAGCGGAATGCCGGCCGCGGCGCATCCGGCACGGAAGCGGACGATGAGCGCGGCGAGTCGGTCGCGGCGCCAGGACTCCTCGCGCAGGATGCGCAATGCAGCGCGCGTTGCCGCCGCCACGGGCGCTGGCATGGCAGTCGTGTAAACAGCGGTGCGCGCCCGCTGCAACAGCAGATCGATCACATCGCGATCACCCACCACGAAGGCGCCGAAGCTGCCGAAAGCCTTGCCCAGCGTACCCATCAGCAAGGGCAGGTCATCGCTGCCCAGCCTCATGGATTCCGCAACGCCGCCACCTCCCGTACCGAGCACGCCGAAGCCATGCGCATCGTCGACCATGAACCAGGCCGCATTGCGTTTCGCGAGCGACGCCAGCTGCGCGACCGGCGCGATGGTGCCGTCCATGCTGAACACGCCATCGGTGGCCAGCAGGGCAATCGGTGCCTCGGCCGATTCGAAACGCCGGGCTGCGTCGTCGATATCGGCATGGGTGTAACGCAGGAGCTTCGCGCCGGAAAGCTGCGCACCATCGAGCAAGGATGCGTGGTTCAGGCGATCCTGCAGCAGCATCTCGCCGCGACCCACGAAGGCCTGCATAACGCCGAGGTTAGCCATGTAACCGGTGGAAAAGAGCAACGCGGATTCGCGGCCGGTGAAGGTCGCGAGCTCTTCTTCCAGGGCGTGATGCTCTCTGGTGTGCCCGGACACGAGATGCGCCGCGCCAGCGCCGACACCCCAGCGCCGCGCGGCCTCGATCATCGCTGTGGCCACGCGCGGATCGCGTGCCAGGCCGAGGTAGTCGTTGCTGCAGAAATTCACGCGCGCTCGACCGTCCACGACGGGCGCGGCAGCGGAGTCATCACCGTCGAAGCCTTCGACGCAGCGGCGCGCACGACGGAGGTGGTCGCGCGACAGCGCCTCAAGCGCTTCGCGGACCGCCTGCGGATCCCTCAGCATCTTCAGCAGCAGCCGGATCGCGCGTTCGTCTGTTCCTGCGTTTCCGCGTTGATCTTCAGCCGTGCCAGCAACGAGCGGTCGCGCTCGACATCCGGGTTTCCCGTGGTCAGCAGCTTCTCGCCGTAGAAGATCGAGTTCGCACCAGCCATGAAAGCCATGGCCTGCGTCTCGTCCGACATTTCCTGGCGACCTGCCGACAGGCGCACCTGCGAGGCCGGCATCAGGATGCGGGCCACGGCAATCGTGCGGATGAATTCGAAACTGTCGACCTGCTGCGAGGCATCCGTCGTCGCGCCCTCGGCGAGCGGCGTGCCCTTCACTTCGACGAGCTGGTTGATCGGCACGCTCTGCGGGTGTTCCGGCAGGTTCGCAAGCGTGACCAGCATGCCCGCGCGATCGGTGCGCGTTTCACCCATGCCGACGATGCCGCCGCTGCATACCTTCAGGTCTGCGTTGCGCACGGCTTCCAGCGTATCGAGACGGTGCTGGTAGGTGCGCGTGCTGATGATCTTCTTGAAGTAGTCCTCGGAACTGTCGACGTTGTGGTTGTAGTAGTCGAGGCCCGCGTCCTTCAGTTCCGAAGCCTGGTCCGGCGTCAGCATGCCGAGCGTCGCGCAGGTTTCCAGGCCCAGCGCACGCACGCCGCGGATCATCTCGCTGACGCGCTCGATGTCCTTCTTCTTCGGCGAACGGAACGCGGCGCCCATGCAGAAGCGCGTGGCACCAGCCTCCTTGGCCCGGCGCGCTGCATCGACGACGGCCGAGACCGGCATCGTGTCCTCGCGTGCGACGCCCGTCTCGTAGTGGATGGACTGGGGGCAGTAGCCGCAATCCTCCGGGCAGCCGCCGGTCTTGATGGAAAGCAGCGTACTCATCTGGATGCGGTTCGGCGCGTGGTGGGCGCGATGCACCTGCTGCGCGCGGAACATCAGGTCCATGAACGGCAGGTCGAACAGCGCTTCGACCTCGGCAAGGCGCCAGTCATGCCGCAGGGCGGGGATCCCGGCATCCGGACGAAGACTGCTCTCGGTGACGACGGCGTTCATGCATTTCTCCCAGGACTGGCGACGTTCGGGCAGGGCAAAGACAGCCCACCGGCCGGAAAGTAGCGGGATGTTCACGACCCACGCGCGCCGGTGTCAACCAAACCCCATACCAAAAAGTCGACGTTTGGTTACCAAATGATCACATCGATCTTGTTGCGCCGCATTATCGGCGGGCTGGTGCCGCCCCTGTGCGGCCTGTGCGGTGGCCGCGGTCAGGACCATGGGTTCAGCATATGGGGTCTCGACCTCTGCGCCGCCTGCGAGATCGCCTGTCCGGACCTCGCGGACCCCTGCCCGGTCTCGGGATCCCTCGACGCCATCCGGGCCACCCACGCCTACGGCCCTCCGGTCGATACCCTGGTGCGGGAGCTCAAATTCCGGGGGATGCTGCCCCATGCCCGAATCCTGGGGATGCTCATGGCAGCCCGGCGCCGCAACGACAGGCCTCTGCCCGACGCACTGGTTCCGATACCGCTCGGCCGATACCGCTTCGTCGAACGGGGATTCAACCAGGCGGAGGAAATCGCGCGCCATGCCGCGCGCCACCTCGGCCTGCCGCTACGGACCGGGCTGCTGCGCCGGACAAGGGAAACAGACGCCCAATCCGGGCTGGGCGCCGCGGCACGGCATGCGAACCTCCACGGTGCCTTTGCCGTGGAACGGAGCTGCATACCGCGCCGGATCGCCTTGGTCGACGATGTGCTGACCACCGGCGCGACCGCCTCGGCGGCAGCCCGCGCACTCAAGGAGGCCGGCGCCACCTGGGTCGAAACATGGGTCGCGGCGCGGGCGCTCAGAACGGCAGATCTGGAGGGCTAGCGCGGTCCGGTCTGCTACCCTTGCGGGCCCGTGGCGACCACCGATACACCCCTCGATCAGGCGCAGCCGAACTCGCGCTGGCGCCTCTACCTCGCGTTGACCAAGCCCAAGGTCGTCGCGCTCATCGTGCTGACCTCGGTCGTCGGCACGCTGCTGTCCTCCCCGGGACTGCCACCCCTCGACGCCCTGCTGCTGGGCAACCTGGGAATCGGCCTCGCGGCAGCATCGGCAGCCACGCTGAACCAGTTCATCGACCAGCGCATCGACGCCCGGATGCTCCGCACGCGGGCGCGACCCCTGCCGACGGGTGGACTGGGCGAACACCAGGCACTGGCCTTCGCCGCAGTACTGGGCGTGGCCTCGATGCTGATCCTGTGGCTCCTGGTGAATCCGCTGACGGCGGTGCTCACCT
>JBDLPS010000220.1:0-5785 GCA_039800965.1 Pseudomonadota bacterium
GCGTCCCGGACTCCGGCTCACGATTCACGAAGCGGACACCGGCGCGGGTGAGATCGGCCAGGGAACGGATACCCAAGGGGTTCCCCTTCCGGACGGCAAGACCCATTTCGCGCGTGACGAACCGGACCACGCAGTGCTCGGTGGGCGACAGTGCGTTGCGCCAGGGCGCCCTTCCCCATTCCTGCAACGCGCCGCGGGGCAAATGCATGCCCGCCAGGTCGCAGCCACCCAAGGTCAGTGCCGCGGGCGCGTTCGCGTTTCCGACATAACGAAAATCGATGCGCAGGCCGGGCTCGCGGGCCAGGAGGTCCCGCAACGCGGACACCGCGAAGCCATGACTGGCGTGGATGCGCACGGTGTCGACGGCCTCAGGCAGGAGGGTATTGATCTCGGTCTCGAGCTCCTGCGCGAGGTTCTGCAATTGGGGACCCAGGCGGGCCTGAAGCCGCTGGCCGGCCCAGACCAGCCTCTCCCCGAAGGCAGTGAGCGATGTACCACGCCCCCGACGACGCTCCACCAGCGGCGTACCGAAGAAATCGGACCACTTCTCGATCAGGTTCCAGGCATGCCGATAGGACACGTCCGCCCGCTCTGCGGCCCGAGTGATCTTGCCGGTGGCACGGATCTCGTTGAGGAAATCGAGCATGACCCGCAGCGAGCGGGCGTCCCGGTCCTGCGTGAAACGCCAGACGGGTTCGATCTCGATGCGGAACGCCATTGGCAGGCCGCGCCTACTCGTGGATACGCTGGAGCAGGCTGACGAGCAGTGCCAACTCCACGGGCGTGAAACGCTCGAGGAAACGCCGCTCGTGCTTCGTGACCTCATCCTTCAACGTCTGCAGGCGCAACAGCCCCTGCGGCGTCAGGAACAACCCCTGCCGCCGCCGGTCCTGCGTCGAGCGCCGACGCTCGACAAGGCCCGACCCTTCCAGTCGGTCGATCAGCGCGACGACGCTCGCCTTGTCGAGCGCAAGCTTGTGCGCAAGCTCGACCTGCGCGATGCCAGGCTGCGACTCGGCCAGCAGGAGGATGCTGAACACCACGGGGCGCACCTTGCCCTGTCCGACGTGCCGCTGGAAATCGCGCGCCATCGTGACGTGCGCACGCCGCACGTTGTAGCCAAGCAGCGACTACAACATCGGCAGTCCGACGCCGGTGGCATCGCCTGCGACGCGCACGGACCGGCGGGCTGGAGGCTCCGCGCCATTCCGGGCCGTGCGCTTCATGCTCAGTACACCACCACCGAACGGATCGACGAACCCTCGTGCATGAGATCGAAGGCATCGTTGATCTTGTCGAGGGGCATGGTGTGAGTGATGAGCGGGTCTATCTCGATCTTGCCGTCCATGTACCAGTCGACGATCTTCGGTACATCCGTGCGTCCGCGGGCGCCACCGAAGGCTGTCCCCTTCCACACGCGGCCCGTGACGAGCTGGAAGGGACGCGTGGCAATCTCCTGCCCCGACTCGGCCACGCCTATGATGATCGACTGGCCCCAGCCACGGTGGCAGCACTCCAGCGCCTGGCGCATCACCTGGACGTTGCCAGTGGCATCGAAGGAATAATCCGCACCGCCGCCAGTGAGGTCGACGATCGCCTGCACGACCTTGTCCGTGCCGACCTCGTCGGGGTTGATGAAGTGGGTCATGCCGAACTTCTCGGCCATCGCACGCTTGGCCGGGTTGATGTCGATGCCGATGATCTTGTCCGCACCGACCATTCGAGCGCCCTGGATGACGTTCAGGCCGATGCCGCCGAGACCGAAGACCGCCACATTGGTTCCCGGCTCGACCTTCGCCGTGTACAGCACCGCACCGATGCCCGTCGTGACGCCGCAACCGATGTAGCAGATCTTGTCGAATGGCGCGTCCTCGCGGACCTTCGCGACCGCGATTTCAGGCAGCACGGTGAAATTCGAGAAAGTCGAGCAACCCATGTAGTGGTAGACCGGATCCTTGCCCAGCGAGAAACGACTCGTGCCATCGGGCATGAGGCCCTTGCCCTGGGTGGCCCGGATCGCGGTGCAGAGGTTCGACTTGCGCGACAGGCAGGTCTTGCACTGGCGGCATTCAGGCGTATAGAGCGGAATGACGTGGTCGCCCGGTTTCACGCTCGTGACGCCCACCCCCACCTCGCGCACGATGCCAGCGCCCTCATGGCCGAGGATCGACGGGAATACACCTTCCGAATCCTTGCCCGACAGGGTGTAGTAATCCGTGTGGCATACCCCCGTGGCCATGATCTCGACGAGCACCTCGCCGGCCCTCGGGCCGTCCAGGTTCAACTCGTGGATCTCCAGCGGCTTGTTGGCGCCTACCGCAAGGGCTGCACGCGTCTTCATGTTCCCCGTTTCCTCGTGTCTTGTTGGTATCAGGATTTCTGCGGGCCGATGCGCAGGCTCGCCGTGGCGATGCGGATCTCGACAAGGAAGGCCACCAGCCCGAGCACCAGCGACGCCATCGCCAGGATGAACAGCAGGCTGACGGATGTCGCGAGCGAGACGGGCACGAAGGCCGATGTAAACAGGAGCGCAACGACGATCGAGACCAGCAGAGCAGCCGCCGTGGACAAGGTGATGGCCGAATTCAAGAGGCGCGCACGACGGCGGATCGTGGCTAGCGCGTCAAGGATGTCTCGTGCCTCCTCGCCATTGGCATGCTGCAGGCGCTGCTCCAGGCCGCGGGCCCGGTCCACGACGCGCGCCAGGCGCGAAGTCAGCATGCCCAGCAGCACCCCGATGCCGTTGAGCAGGAACACTGGCGCAAGCGACAACTGGATCGCATGGGCGATGTCGGTGACGGGCACCTGCGAGAGCGCGGGAATCATGGGCGTACCTCGGCAAGCAGCGTAGCGGCCGCAAGCTCCAGGTCGGCCGCGGTGTTCACGTCCGGACCCGGCGGCTGGAACGCGTCTTCGATCCGGATGCCGATCCCGTTTTCCAGGGCGCGCAACTGCTCCAGCTTCTCGATGCGCTCGAGGCAGGATGGGGCAAGGGCGGACAACCGCAGGAGAGCCGACACCCGGTAGGCATAGAGGCCGATGTGGCGACGGGCGCCTACGAAGGCGGATTGGCTGGCGATCCCCGCCGGTGCGGTATCGCGGCTCCACGGGATCGGTGCCCGACTGAAATACAGGGCACGTCCATCCGGCGTGGCGACCACTTTAACGACGTTGGGATCGAGGAAGGCCTCGAGACCCACCAAGGGGCCGGCCAGCGTCGCCATGCCAGCCTGCAGATCAGTGGCCATCAACGCAGCAACCTGGCGCAGCAGCGCAGCGGGCATCAGCGGCTCGTCGCCCTGCAGGTTGACGACGACCGCCTCGTCGGGCCAGCCACGACGACGCGCCACTTCGGCGATGCGGTCCGTGCCGGATTCGTGCGCTGCGGACGTGATCTCCACATCGGCGCCGAACCCGCGTGCGACGGCGGCGATCCTCTCGTCGTCTGTCGCGATCACGACCTCCCTGGCGCCACAGGCCAGGGCGCGCTCATGCACCCACTGGATCATCGGCCGGCCGGCAAGCGGCAGGAGCGGCTTGCCCGGCAGGCGCGAGGAGGCAAAGCGCGCGGGGACCACGATGCGGAATTCTTGCACGGCGGTCATCGTTGGCCGGCGCCGACCGTCAACCGGCCAGCAGCGGATCGCCCGCATCGAGCACCCGCGCCTCGTTCTCCAGCATCACTGGAATTCCATCGCGGACCGGAAACGCCAGCCGGTCGAAGCGGCAGACCAGCGCCTGGGCAGCCCTTTCGAGGCGAACGGGCCCCTTGCAGGCCGGGCAGGCAAGGATGTCGAGCAGTCGGGTATCGATCACCGGGTTCGCTCCCCCTGCTCAAACAGGGATTCAAGGCTTGCGGAGAGCCGCGCGGCGTCTTCCGCCACGAAGCTTGCCTCGACCGGCACGTACCAGAGCCGATGGTCGGCGAAGGACTGGCATTTTACTGCATCCTTCTCCGTCATGAGCACGGGCAGATCGTCGCCGAAGGCGAAATCCCCGGGCTGGAATGCATGGTGGTCCGGGAACGGATGCTCCAGCGGCGTCAGACCGGCTGCACGGAGGTGTTCGAAGAACCGTGCCGGATTGCCGATGCCCGCCACTGCCCGCACCGGTCGCCCGGCGAAATCCGCCAGAGGCCGGGAAGGGGCTGCGCCCGCATGAACGGGACGGGCGACGTCGCCGGAGAGCGTCATGCGCAGCGTGGGCGTCGACCCGGCGGGCACCGTCAGCGGGCCGGCACCGTTCACCACGACGAAATCCACCTCCCGGAGGCGCGATGGGGTTTCGCGCAGCGGGCCGGCTGGCAGGACCCGCGCGTTGCCCAGCCCGCGCGATCCGTCGACCACCGCGATTTCCAGATCGCGGCCCAACGCCAGATGCTGCAAGCCATCATCGCAGACCACCACGTCGCAACCGGCCGACTGCAGCACCCGGACAGCGTCCGCGCGCCGGGCCGCGACGCAAACGGGTGCGCCGGTCCGGCGCGCGAGCAGCAAGGGTTCGTCCCCGACCTCCGCTGCGCCATGCCAGGCCTGCACCTGCGTCACGCCGCCCCCCTGCCGCCCATGGCCACGCGTGGCGATTCCGGGTCGGTGCCCGGCCGACTGAAGGACATTGACGACCCAGGCGGCAAGCGGGGTCTTGCCGGTGCCACCGACGCTGATGTTGCCGACGACGATGACCGGTATGCCGGCACGGTATGCACGGAACAGCCGCAGGCGGTAGCCGGCGACCCGAACGGCGACAAGCAGCCGGTAGAGCATGCCGAAGGGGCGCAGCCAGCCGCCTCCCCGACCGCCGTACCAGACGCCTTCGAGCCAACGCGCGAGTCGCGATGCGTCAGGCATCGAACTGCAGCCGGTGAAGCTGCGCATACAGGCCACCGCGCGCAAGAAGCTCGGCGTGCTTTCCGGATTCGATGATGCGGCCGTCGTCCATGACGACGATCCTGTCGGCCTGCTCCACCGTGGACAGTCGATGCGCGATGACGAGCGTCGTCCGCCCCCGCACCAGCTCGGAGAGCGCCGACTGGATGTGGCGCTCCGATTCGGTGTCGAGCGCAGAGGTGGCTTCGTCGAGGATGAGGATCGGTGCGTCCTTCAACAGCGCACGCGCGATGGCGACACGCTGCCGCTGGCCACCGGACAGCAGGGAACCGCGGTCGCCGACCACGGTATCGAGGCCTTGCGGCAGGTCGCGCGCGAATTCCATCACGTGGGCTGCCCGGGCCGCAGCCTCGATGCGCGATGCCGTGACATCGCCCAGGCCGAATGCGATGTTGTTGCGGATGCTGTCGTTGAACAGCATGACGTCCTGGGCGACGTAACTGATCTGACGGCGCAGGTCCTGCATCGGGTACTCGCGCAGGTCGTGTCCATCAAGCTTCAGGCTGCCGCTGGAAACATCATGGAAGCGCGGCACGAGTCCGACGAGCGTGGACTTGCCGCTGCCGGACCGACCGACGATCGCCACGGTACTGCCAGCCGGAATGTCCAGGCTGACGCCCCGCAATACGGGCGCCTGATCGTCGCGATAACGGAAACCGACATCCTCGAAGCGCAACTCGCCGGCTGCCCGGGGGAGCGGCCGCCGACCACCGGCATCCTCCGGCGGCGTATCCAGCACTTCGAATATCCCGGCGCCGGCGGCGATGCCCTGCTGCAGCGGCCCGCTCACGTTGACGAGTCGACGCAACGGCGCCATCACCAGCAGCATCGCGCTCAGGAACGCCAGGAACTCGTCCACCTGCATGCGGTGCGCGACCACCAGGGACATGGCAACCGCA
>JBDLPS010000221.1:0-72535 GCA_039800965.1 Pseudomonadota bacterium
CGGGCCGCGGGTGTCGCCTGCCGATGATAATTCCCGCGCTCAATGCGGCACCTGCACCGGCAGTTCATGCACCAGATCCTCGAGGCGTTCGCAGGCCGCGGCATCGCCTGACTGCGTGGACAGCACCATCAGCACGACCCACTTGACCTGTTCGATGTCGAGGTCGTCGGCGTCGAGTGCCAGCAGGCGGTCGATCACGATCTCGCGCTGGCCTGGGGAGAGGATGCCGATCTGCTCGAGGGACAGCAGCAGTCCGCGGCAGTCCGCGTTGAGGCGGGACATTTCGTCGGCGGTGTAGATGCGCAGCGAATCCTGGCCCGGTGACGCTTCTGCGGGCGCGTCGTCCGCGCGGAGAAGGGCCGGTCGGTTGCGTTCGCCGGCGAGGTCGGCCAGCCAGTCCAGCGCGCGCTCGACGTTCGCTTCGCCGAAGCCCGCGCTCTCGAGGTCCCGGGCGAGCGTTTCACGCTCGGGAACCTCGGGGGCCTCGTCCAGCATGTAGCGGTCGAAGACGTATATAAGGATGTCGAGGACGGTGCCGTTCATTGATCCAGTCGCCGCGGTCTGTGGCCCCGGGTCGCCTGCCTTACCGGAGGCGGCAGTAAAGCCCGCCCGGTTGGGGCGCGACCCGAAGGTCCAGTTCGAGGGCCAGCAGCATGGAAGCCACGGAACCGGCCGGGAGGCCTGTCCGGTCGACCAGTTCGTCGACGCTCGCAGGCTCGAAACCCAGCGCATCTAACAGCATTTCAGAGGGCTTGTCCAACCGCCGGCCCGGCCCATGTTGACCCGGGGTCTTCGCAACCTTATGAAAATCAAGGCATAAATTCTCGATCGGGAGGTCGATTTCGCCCAGTATGTCGTGGGGGCTGGTGACCAGCCTGGCACCGTCCCGCAGGAGGCTGTGGCAGCCGGCCGACAGCGGATTGCGGATCGACCCCGGGATCGCGAAAACCTCCCGCCCCTGGTCGGCGGCGCAGCGAGCAGTGACCAGGGACCCGCTGGGCAGGGCGGCCTCGACCACGAGGGTGCCGCGCGTCAGGCCGCTGAGGATCCGGTTGCGCCGCGGAAAGTGGTGGGCCAGCGGGGCAGTGCCGGGTGGGAATTCCGACACCAGGGCGCCCTGGTCGGCGATCCGCCGTGCGAGGTCCTCGTGTCGGGAAGGGTAGCAGCGGTCGAGCCCCGTCCCGCAGACGGCGATGGTGTGTCCGCCGGCCTGGAGTGCCCCCTCGTGGGCGGCGGCGTCGATGCCGAGGGCAAGCCCGCTGGTGATGACCAGGCCGGCGGCGGACAGGGCCCCGCTGAATGCCTGGGCGATGTCGCGGCCGGCCGGCGTCGGCCGACGGGAGCCGACCACGGCCAGTTGCGGCCGGTGCAGGACGGCGGGGTCGCCGCGGACGTGAAGCACCGCCGGGGCGCAAGGGATCTGCGCGAGCTGCACAGGATAGCCGGGGTCGGTGCAGGGCAGCAGGAGGCTGCCGCTGCGCTGGAGGAAAGCAAGGTCCGCATCGATCCGCGCCTCGGGAGGGTCGGCCAGGGCGACGCTTGCCGCCGACGGGAGGCCCAGGCCCCGCAGGCGGTCCGGTCGTTCGCGCCAGAGGCCCAGTGGGCTGCCGACGCGTGCGAGCGCGGGCCGGAGGTGGTCTGCGTGCAGGCCGGGTGCGCGGGCGATCGCGAGCCAGCAGCGCAGGAGTCCGAGGTCTGCGAAGGCGGGGGAGGCGCTCATGCCGGCGCATGATCCGCGCGTGCTACCGTGCCGCGGAATCCTCGAATCCGGTGCAGATCCCATGAAAGATCCCTTCGACATCGAACCGTTGTTCCGTCCTCTGTCCTTGCGTGGACTGAGCCTGCGCAACCGTTTCGTCATGCCGGCCATGCAGCGGGGTTTCATGGACGACGGCGCGCCGACACCGCGGATGGTGGAGTACCTGCGCCGTTGCGCCCGTGGCGGCGTCGGCCTGGTCATCTGCGAGTCCACCGCCCCGGACCATCCGTCGGCGTACTGGATGCCGATGATGGGCCGCCTGGAGCCGCGCACGCTCGATGCCTGGCGCCGCGTGGTGGAAGCGGTGAAGGCTGAGGGTGCGGCGATCCTGCTGCAGCTCTGGCATCCCGGCGTGATGCGCAAGCTCGACCCCGCCCACCCGCTCGCCGCGCATCCGGCCTGGAGCCCGTCCGGGCTCGTGCAGGAGGGGCGTTCACACGGCGTTGCGATGCGTGGCGAAGACCTCGTCGCCCTCCAGGACGCCTATGTCCGTGCGGCACTCGATGCGCAGGCGCTTGGCGCCGACGGCGTGGAGCTCCATGGCGCGCATGGCTACCTGATGGACCAGTTCCTCTGGGCCGAGACCAACCGGCGTACCGATGGCTATGGCGGTGACACGCTGGCCGAGCGTGCGCGTTATCCGGCGCAGGTCGCTGCCGCGATGCGGGCTGCGACCGGCGAAGATTTCGTCCTTTCGTTCCGTTTCTCGCAATTCAAGGAAGTTGATTACGGCGCGACGATCGCGCGTGATCCGGGCGAGCTGGCTGACATGCTGGCCGTGATGCGCGCCGCAGGCATCGACCTCTTCAATGTTTCATCGCGACGCTGGCACAAGCCGGAATGGCCGGACAGCGCCCACCCGGACTGGAGCATCGCCGAATGGACGCGATCCCTGGTGGATGCCCCCGTGATGACCTGTGGCAGCGTCGGCCTGAACGTGGAGATGTTCGCGAACCTGTTCGACGACCAGGAGCCCTCGGCGTCCTCCGTCGCGCAGGATCTTGCCGCCCTCGCCACGCGGGTGGGGACCGGGCGTGTCGATCTCGTTGGCGTGGGGCGGATGCATATCGCCAACAACGATTTCGTGTCGAAGGTGCGTGCGGGCCGCATCGATGAACTGGCGCTGTTCAACAAGCGCGTCCACCTGGCCGAGGTGATGGCTGCCGTCGAAGGCGCGGATCCCGGCTTCGTCGAGGAATCGCGCAAGGATGCGGCGGCCGACTGAGCCCGCCACACCGCCGTGCGTCACGGCGTGCGGACGTGGTCCTCGATGCGGATCGGCGCAGTGACGTTGACGGTGAGTCCGTAGCTCACGTCCTGGTAGGTCCTGAACACCAGCAGCGTGCCGTTGCGGGTCTCCGGCAGTCGCAGTCGCTGGCCGTCGCGCCGGTCGCGGACCGTCTCGCCGGCGGCATGGATCGTCAGCACGTGCCCCGGCTCCAGCCCCTGGCGGGCGCCACGGTTGATCGCGACGACCTGGTACTGGCCGATCATCGTCACGCCATCCACGACCGCGATGATCTGTCCGTCGATGCGCGCCTGCGGGACGCGCGGCACGATGTCGGCCGATTCAGGGGCGTCTTCCGGCAGGACGAGGTCGCCGGCAACCGTCTCGCGGGCGGATTCGACCAGCGTGGCGCGAGAAAGCCTGGCGGGTGCGTCGACCCTTGCGGTACCGGTGTGGATGCCGAGGTAGCCCAGCAGCTTGTGCGTGGCCGGGTCGCGCAGTGCCTGCCCGACGCGCACCACGCTGTAGCGCCCCGGTGCCGCGCCGGCCAGCCCGGTGACGAAGACTTCGTGCGGGGCGCCGACGGCGACGTGCCGCTCCTGCAGCGCCACGACATGGGGGGCGCTGCGTCGCTGGCCTGCCCCGAGCAGCAGCGGCTTGCCGATGAAGCCGGCGATCGTCGCGGAAGGTATCGCGGGGATGGCGGTACCGAGGGCGCTGCTGCGCACCAGCGGCTCGACGCGCGTCCCGCCCTGCGCGGCCGCGCCATCGCGGTCGATGGTGATGACGGGCCGCCCGTCCGCGCCGTAGGCCAGGGTCAGCCTGTCGCCCGGGTAGATGAGGTGGGGATTCGAGATGGCAGGGTTCACATGCCAGATTTCCGGCCAGAGCCAGGGGTCGCGCAGGAAGATCGCGGCGATGCCCCAGAGCGTGTCGCCCCGCTTCACGGTGTACTGCTTCGGCGCATCGGCGTTCAGCACCGGGGCCTCGATCCTCCCGCCGGCTGTCGCTGCGGCGGGCGCCACGCCCGTGGCAGTGCCCCGCGCCAGGGCGGCGTCGATGGCGGATGCCCGGTCCCGGCTTGCCGGTGCTGCCTGCGTCGCGGGCGGCGGGTTCACGGGAGTGGGGCCCTGCGTGGCGCGAGGGGAAAGGTCCGCGCAGCCTGCGGCCAGCAACAGGGCAAGGCCACCGGCGAGGGTGCGGTTGGTGAACTGAATCGAGTGCATCGTCCACTCCAAGTCGCGGGCCCGGGCATACCGGCGATACCGGTGTTGTAAACTCGCTGGTCCGCAGGGTCTGGAATCATACCGCCCAGTCCCCATATACGCTTCGACCTTAGCAGCATTTTCGCATCGAGACACGACATGGCCCTGCTTCAGATCCTCGAATATCCGGACCCGCGGCTGCGCACCAAGGCGCAGCCCGTCGTCGTCTTCGATGCGGCCCTCAAGCGTCGCGTCGACGACATGTTCGAGACGATGTACGCGGCGCCCGGCATCGGCCTCGCGGCGACGCAGGTCGACTGGCACGTGCGCCTCGTCATCATCGACGTATCGAAGGACAACGACGCGCGGGAAGTCTTCATCAACCCGGAGATCCTCGAAGCCGAGGGCAGGGCCGTGGGCGAGGAGGGTTGCCTGTCGGTGCCGAACATCTTCGACGACGTCCCGCGCGCCGAGCGGGTGAAGGTCCGCTATCAGGACGCTGACGGCACCGCCCATGAGCGTACGCTCGACGGCATGCTCGCGGTCTGCCTGCAGCACGAGATCGACCACCTCGAGGGCAAGTTGTTCGTCGATTACCTCTCCGAGCTCAAGCGCCAGCGCATCCGCAAGAAGCTCGACAAGGACCGCAAGCACCGCGCCGCGTCGGCGCTGTGACCTTGAGGGTCGTCTTCGCCGGCACGCCGTCATTCGCCGCCGTCGCGCTTGAGGCGATCGCGGCCCGCCATGACGTGGTGGGTGTGCTCACGCAGCCTGACCGGCCCGCGGGCCGTGGCCGTGCCTTGCAGCCCGGGCCGGTGAAGGCCGCCGCGCTCGAGCGCGGCCTGCCGGTGCTCCAGCCCCAGTCGCTCCGCGGCGACGCGCCGGATACCCGGCAGGCGATCGGGCAACTCCTGGACTGGGCACCGGACGTGATGGTCGTCGTGGCCTACGGGCTGTTGCTGCCGGGATCGCTGCTGCGCCTGCCGCGCTTCGGCTGCCTGAACATCCATGCCTCGCTGCTGCCGCGCTGGCGCGGTGCCGCGCCCATCCAGCGCGCGATACTCGCCGGCGACGCCGAGAGCGGGGTCACGATCATGCAGATGGACGAGGGGCTGGATACAGGCCCGATGCTGCTTCGGCGCAGTTGCCCGATCGGGCCGTCCACGGTGGCTGGCGAGCTGCACGATACGCTGGCGGCCCTTGGTGGCTCGCTCGTCGTCGAGGCGCTCGATGGGCTGGAGGCCGGTCGCCTGCAGCCGCTGCCGCAACCGCATGACGGCGTCACCTATGCTTCGAAGTTGTCGAAGGCCGAGGGCCTCATCGACTGGCAGTCGCCGGTGGCCTCGATAGACCGGCAGATCCGCGCATTCAATCCCTGGCCGGCCGCGCAGGCGGTTTGGCGGGATGAGCCGGTGAAGCTGCTTCGCAGTTGTGTGCTGGCCGCTCACCAGCGACCGCCGGGCGTCGCGCCGGGGACCGTGCTGGGGCTGCGTGACGGGCTGCTGGAGGTTGCTGCCGTCGACGGCGTGCTCGGCGTGGGCGAGTTGCAGCGGGCTGGACGCCGTGCGGTTTCCGCGACCGATTTCGCCAACGCGGAAGTGCGCGCCGGCAGCCCGGCGGTGTTCGCGTGAAGTCGCGCCCGGCTGCGTTCGCCCCCGGGACGGAGGCGCTCGCCGCGGCGTCGGCCGCGCTGGCCCGTGTCGTCGAACAGGGCAGCACGGCGGAGGATGCGCTGGCGCAGGTGGATCCCGCGCCGTCGCATCGCGCCGCGGCCCGCGCGATCCTCGGTGGCGCCTTGCGCTGGTACCTGCGCCTTGCGCCAGCGCTCGAGGGACTGATGTCCAAGGGGCGGCGGCCGCAGGCGAGCGTCCATGCGCTGCTGGTCGCCGGGGCCCACCAGATCGTGTATTCCCGTGCGCCCGCTGAATCGGTGGTCAACATCGCGGTCGACGCGGTGCGTGCCCTGCGGATGCCGGCGGCCAGCGGTTTCGTCAACGCCGTGCTGCGCCGTTTCGTGCGCGAGGCCGCCGAGCGTCTTGCCGCCGTGGATCGCAAGCCCGCGGCGGCCTGTGCCCATCCCCGCTGGCTGGTGCAGGCGCTGGAGTCGGCCTACGGCAGCGCGGCGCGCGACCTGCTCGCGGCGAACAACGAACACCCGCCCATGACCTTGCGCGTGGACCTGTCGCGCAGCACCCGGGGTGATTACCTCGACGCGCTGGCCGACGCCGGCATCGCCGCGGCTCCGGGCCTTCTGCCCTCTGCGGTCGTGCTGGCGGAACCGGTGTCCGTCGATGTCCTCCCGGGTTTCGGGGCCGGGCTTGTCAGCGTGCAGGATGCTGGTGCGCAGGTGGCTGCCTGGCTGGTGGATGCGCAGCCGGGCGAGCGCGTGCTCGATGCCTGCGCCGCGCCGGGTGGCAAGACCGGCCACCTGCTCGAATACACACCCGGACTCGACGAGGTGGTCGCGCTCGACAGCGCGCCGCTGCGTCTCGAGCGCGTCGCGCGCAACCTCGAGCGCCTTCAGCGTCGTGCCACGCTGGTCTGCGCGGATTTCGCGGCGGAGCCCACGTGGTGGGACGGCCGGTTCTTCGACCGCATCCTGCTGGACGCGCCCTGTTCGGCCACCGGTGTCATCCGTCGTCATCCCGACATCAAGCTGCTGCGCCGCGCGGGGGACATCGGCGGCTTCGCCGATCAGCAGGCAGCGATGCTGCGGCGCGCGGCCGCGCTGCTGAAGCCGGGTGGCCGGCTTGTCTACGCCACCTGCTCGGTCTTGCCGCCGGAAAACGCCGGGCTGGTGGATCGCGTGCTCACCCAGGGTGGCGCCGGCCTGCGCAGGGTGCCTGCTTCGTCATGGCGCCTTCCGCCCGGTCTCTTGGCCGACGGAGAGGGCCTGCAGTTGCTCCCCGCGCTGCGGGCCGACGGGCCCGGCGCGGCAACCGACGGCTTCCATTATGCTGTGCTGACGACAGGGGGCGGCGCAGACGATGCGACGTGAATCGACAGCCGGCGAATGGAGCCCGTGGCAGCGCTGCCTGCTGGCCTGCGCCGTGCTCCTGTGCGCCATGCTGTCCCGCCAGGCTGCCGCGGATCCGCTCGATGGCACCTTCGAGGTGCGGTCCGCCTATGTCACCGTCGACAACGGCGTCTATCAGCTCAATACGCGCATCGCCTGCCCGCTCAACGACGAGATACGCCGTGCCCTGCAGGACGGCGTGACGCTCAGCTTCGACATCGAGGCCCAGGTGCTGCGGCACCGGCGCTACTGGACGGACGCGACCGTCGTGTCCTACACCCTGCGGCGCGAGCTGTCCTGGCACGCGGTGCGCCGGCATTTCGTCGTGCGCGACGTTGAGCGCGGAGAGTTGGGCAGTTACGGCACGCTGGACCAGGCCTTGGCCGCCATTGGCGCTGTCGATGCGTTGCCCGTCCTGCTGGAGTCGCAGCTGCAGGCCGATGCCAGCTATGAGATCGGCGTGCGTGCGGTGGTGCGGCGGGGCAGCTTGTCCGCCACGCTGCGTGCGCTGATGTGGTGGTCCGACAGTTGGCAACGGACCAGCGATTGGTATTCATGGTCGCTGCCCCGCTGAGGCGCTATGGCACCTGGGTACTGATCACGCTCGGCGTCCTGCTGGGCCTCGCGTCCCTGCTGCTGCTGTCCCGCAGCGTCGAGAATTCCGACCAGTTCAGCCGATGGCAGCCCTGGATCCTGGTCTTTAACTTCAGTGCGCTGGTGCTGCTCACCATCGTGCTGGCGCGCAAGCTCTGGCAGCTGACGCGTGACTACCGCAGCCAGGTACCGGGTTCCCGCCTGACGGCGCGCACCGTGGCCATCACCGGTGCGCTGGTCGTGGCACCGCTGCTCGTGGTCTATGTCTTTTCCCTCGAGTTCCTCAACCGTGGCATCGACAGCTGGTTCCGCGTCGAGGTGAAGCAGGGCCTCGGTGACGCGCTGGTCCTGTCCCGCTCCGCGCTCGACCTGCGCATGCGTGAGCAGGGGCGTCGCACGGAAGAGTTCGGCCGCAAGCTCACGTTCGCCGCCGACAGCCAGTTGCTGGCGCTGCTCGACGCGGAACGCCGTACCAATGGCGCGATCGAGATGCTGATCTTCGGCCGCAATGGCGAGGTGCTGGCGTCGAGCAGCGAAGGATCCGACACCTCCCTGCACACGCGTCCGCCCACCGAGCTGCTGCTGCAGATCAGCGAGAACCGGCCCTATGTCAGCCTCGAGCCGCGTGCCGAGGGCTACGTGATCCAGGCGGCCGCGCCCATTCCCAACCTGGGCACGCTGGCGCGCCCGCGCTTCGTCATGTCGCTTTACGACGTGCCGAAGCAGCTGTCGGCGATGTCCGAGGCCGTGCAGCATACGTATTCGCAGTACGGCAACATCTCGCTCCAGCGCGACCTGCTCAAGAACAGCTTTCGCCTCACGCTCACCCTGGTGCTGCTGCTGACGATGCTGTTGGCGATCTATCTCGCGATCTTTTCGGCGCAGCGGCTGATGCGGCCCGTGCAGGACCTCATCGAAGGCACGCGCGCGGTCGGCAAGGGCGATTTCGACCGCCGGCTGCCATTGCCGTCGCGGGACGAGATGGGTTCGCTGGTGCAGTCCTTCAACGACATGACCAAGCGCCTGCGCCGCGCAAGCGAGGAGGCGACGCGCAGCCGCGAGATCGTCGAGCAGGAGCGCGAGCGCCTCGAGGTGATCCTTGCCCGTCTTTCCACCGGCGTGATCGTGCTCGACACCCAGTTGCGGCTGCGCACCGTGAACGAGGCGGCCGGTTCGATCCTGGGCGTGGACCTCTCCGCCGACACCGGGCGGCCCTTGTCCGAGCTGGATACCGGCCGCAGCGAGGTGCTCGCCCGGTTCGTCTACGAGCTCTCGGTCAGGCTCGGTTCGGGCCAGGCGGAATGGCGCGGCGAACTCGAACTGCCGCCGGACCGGGTCCTGCGCTGTGCCTGTTCGGCGCTGGATGCGGCGGCTGGCGAGCCGGGCTTCGTCATCGTGTTCGATGACATCACCAACCTCCTGCATGCCCAGAGAGAGGCGGCCTGGGGCGAGGTCGCCCGCCGCCTGGCCCACGAGATCAAGAATCCGCTGACGCCCATCCAGCTGTCCGCGGAGCGCCTGCGCCGTCGCCTGCTTGGCAACCTGCCGCAGTCCGAGGACGTTGACCTGCTGGAGCGGTCCACGCGCACGATCGTGCAGCAGGTCGAGGCCATGAAGGCGATGGTGAACGCCTTCAGCGAGTACGCCCGCGCCCCGGAAATCAAGCTGCTGGACTTCGACCTCAACAATCTCGTCACGGAGGTCGCGGAGCTGTATCGTGCGCAGGACGGCGTGGCTGAAATCCGCGTCCAGGTCGATCCGGGGCTGGGGAGCATCCGGGCCGACCGTGGGCGCATGCGCCAGGTGCTGAACAACCTCCTTGCCAACGGGATCGAGGCTGTGGGGGATGCGCCGGGCGGATGGGTGGAAGTCGGGACGCGGCGCGAGCGTTCGGGAGACGCGGAAAGCGCCGTGGTCACGGTGTCGGACAACGGCCATGGCTTTCAAAAAGAAATGCTCGCGCGGGTCTTCGATCCTTACGTGACGAGCAAGCAAAAAGGGACGGGCCTGGGGCTCGCCATCGTGAAAAAGATCATCGAAGAACACGGTGGCCGGATAGAGGCGGACAACAGGCCCGAGGGAGGCGCGTGCGTGCGCGTCGTTTTGCCGGTGGCTGCAGCCGAGGTCTCGGTGTAGCCCCAGAGGTCGGGTGCATGAGTGCAGGGAAGATCCTTGTTGTCGACGATGAAGCCGACATCCGGACGCTGCTGAAGGAGATCCTGTCCGAGGAAGGCTACGACGTCGAGGTCGCGGCAGATGCTGCGCAGGCCCGTTCCGCGCGGGCCCGATCACTGCACGATCTCGTGCTGCTCGACATCTGGATGCCCGATACCGATGGCATCACCCTGCTGCGGGAATGGTCCCTGGCCGCGATGGATGACTGCCCGGTGGTGATGATGTCCGGCCACGGCACGGTGGAGACCGCCGTCGAGGCGACTCGACTCGGTGCCTTCGATTTCGTCGAGAAGCCGCTTTCGCTCGCCAAGTTGCTGCGCACCGTCCAGCGCGCGCTGGATGCCGGCAAGCGCCGGCGCCTGGCATCACGCGCGGGCACCGGTCCCTTGCTGGCGACGGTCGGCAAGAGTCGCGTGATGCAGGACCTGCGTGCGGAACTGACGCGCCTTGCCCCGCATGCATCGCCCTTGCTGCTCAGCGGCGAGCCTGGCAGCGGCCGCGAGGCGCTCGCCCGCTTCGTGCACGATACGGGTCCCCGTGCAGGCAAGCCCTTCGTCAGCTGCATCGCCAGTTCGATCGCCGACGCGGATGCCGAGGCGCAGCTGTTCGGCAGCGAGTCCGCCGGCATCGCTTCGCCGGGTCTGCTGGAGCGCGCGGACGGTGGCACGCTTTTCCTGAGTGGTATCGAGGATCTCGCGCCGCAGGCCCAGAAGGCACTCTTCGGCGTGCTGGAGGGTGGGAGCTACCGCCGCATCGGCGGCAGCACGACGCTGGCCCTCGGGACGCGATTGATTTCGACCGCGCGGCCCGGCGTTGAATCCCGTGCCGGCGTCGATGGTGGCGTGCGGCGCGACCTCCTGGCGCAACTCGCCTCGCTGGTCGTGAGGGTGCCGCCCCTGCGTGATTACGCGGAGGACGTGCCGGAACTGCTGCGTTACTGCGTCGACCGCCTGGTGGACACCGAGGGCCTGCCATTCCGGCGGTTCAGCGTGGCCGCCCAGAACCGCCTGCGCAATTACCCGTGGCCGGACAACGTGCGGGAGTTGCGCAGCCTCGTGCGACGCATGTTGATCCGCGGCGGCGCGGAGGAAATCACCCTCGTCGAGATCGAACGCGAGCTTGCGACGCATGCGCCCCAGGACGAACCACTGGTGAAGCAGGACCTGCTGGCGCTGCCGCTGCGCGAGGCACGCGAGCAGTTCGAGCGGGCTTACCTGCAGCAGCAGCTGCAGTTGTGCAACGGCAAGGTTGGCCAGCTTGCCAAGCGCGTCGGCATGGAGCGCACGCACCTCTACCGCAAGCTGCGGTCCCTGGGGATCGATTTCCGGCAGGCGACGGACGACTGATGGCCAGGTACCGGGGCGGCCTGCGCCGCCCCGGTCGCCCGGTTCAGCCGATGTAGCCGCGCTCGCCGTGTTCGGCGAGGTCCAGTCCTTCGGATTCGTTCTCGTCCGAGACGCGCAGTCCAAGCGTGGCATCCAGCGACTTGAGCAGCAGCCAGGTGACCAGTCCGCACCAGGCCGCCGTCACGGCGATGCCGAGCGCCTGCGCGCCGAGCTGGCCGACGATGTCCTGTTGCACGCTGAAGCCCGTGCCGCCCAGCGCTGTCGAGGCGAAGACCGCCGTCAGCAGCGAACCGATCACGCCGCCCACGCCATGCACGGGCGATACATCCAGCGAATCGTCGATGCGCAGCACGCGCTTCACCACCTGCGTCGCGAAATAGCAGACCGTGCCGGCGACAAGGCCGATCGCGACGGCGCCCAGCGGGCTGACGTAGCCCGAGGCCGGCGTGATGGTGCCCAGTCCGGCCACAACGCCGGTCAGCAGGCCCAGCACGCTCGGCTTGCCGTAGTGCCGCCACTCGATGAGCATCCATGCCAGCGCGCCGGAGCAGGCGCCGAGGTGGGTCGCCAGGATCGCCATGCCGGCGGTGCCGTTCGCCGCCAGCGCACTGCCGCCGTTGAAACCGAACCAGCCCACCCACAGCATGCCCGCGCCCATCGCGACGACAGGCAGGCTGTGCGGCGGCATCGGAACCTGCGGGAAGCCGCGGCGGTTGCCGATCACCTTGGCACAGACCAGCGCCGCCACGCCGGCATTCACGTGCACGACGATGCCGCCAGCGAAGTCCATCACGCCGAGCTTCGCGAGCCAGCCATTGCCCCAGATCCAGTGCGCCACCGGCACGTAGACGAGCAGCAGCCACAGCGCGCTGAACCACAACACCACGCTGAATCGCGTGCGCTCGGCATAGCCACCGATCACCAGGGCCGGGGTGATGACGGCGAAGGTCAGCTGGAACATGAAGAACACGGGTTCGGGCAGCGTGCCGACGAGGCTCGAGGCCGTCACCCCCGACAGGAAGGCCCGGTCCAGGCTGCCGATCAGCGCGTTGCTGGCACCACCGTCGCGGAAGGCCAGTCCGTAGCCCGCCGCGAGCCACACGAGCGACGCGATGCAGGTGATCGCGAAGCACTGGATCAGGATCGACAGCACGTTCTTGCTGCGGACGAGACCGCCATAGAAAAGCGCGAGTCCAGGAAGCGTCATGAACAGGACGAGGGCGGAAGCGCAGATGATCCACGCCGTGTCGGCGGCATTGAAGGCCATGGAGCGTCACCGGTGGGGGAAGTTGTGCGGCATTCTGCACCAGCCAACGGTGGGTACAAGATGCCGCAACCCACTGATTGCGCTCGGAAATAGGGCGAGTTCAGCCCGTGGCCGCGGGCAACTCGTCCGCTTTCGCACCATTCTGGTGCATCAATCCATCGCTGGAAGCGCCTGGTTGGCGCCCATGGCGCGGCTGGAGACTCCCTCGGGTGCGTCCGCGGAAACGCGGAGGCTCGTTTTGCACCGTCACGGAGCGTCGCATCATCGGCCGTGCGGGGCGCGCACCATGAGTGGGCGCCGGACCTAATCTCCTACGCGAGTGACGATCGGCTCGATGTCCACCCGGTGCAACTGGTCGCGCATGCGGTTGAGTTGGTCCAGGTTGCCAATGGGACCGATGCGGATGCGGTGCCACACGTCGTCGTCGACCGACACCCGCTGCAGCGTTGCAGCGATGCCGAGCTTCGCGAGCCTGGCGCGGGCGCGCTCCGCGTCCTCGATCTCGCGGAACGTGCCGGCCTGCAGGACGTAGGTCCCTGGCTGGTCGATCCTGGAAGCGGGTTGTTCGCGACGGGCGCCCTGCCCCTTCTCGGGCGGCACGACCTCGTCCTTCAGCAGCTTGTCGTAGAAGTCGAACTGCTGAGGCGGCGGCTCGTCGTTGGCCTCGGGTTTGCGGTTGTCCGTGCCGGCGGCCTCGCGCGTTGCCGATTTCTTGGAGCCGCCGGCATCAGGCGGCGCGCCGCGGTGATCCTTCACGTAGACCAGCACTGCGACGAGCAGGCCTACGGCAAGGCCGATGCCCATGTCGCGCCAGCGGCCCGCGTTGGCCTGTCGCCGGGCCATCGGGGTCTTGAAGTCGCGCGTCGTCAGCCGCGGGCCCGGCATTGCTACATCGTCTCCGGTGCGGACACGCCCAGCAGATGCAGGCCGTTGCGCACGACCTGCTGCGTGGCGAGCACGAGCGCCAGGCGCGCGTTGCGCAGGGCGTCGTCCTCGACGATGAACTGCTCGGCGTTGTAGTAGGTGTGGAAAGCGTTCGCCAGTTCGCGCAGGTAGTGCACCAGCGAATGTGGCGCGCGGTGCGCCCCCGCGACCGCCACGATCTCCGGATAGCGGCCCAGTTGCGTCAACAGTGCTGCTTCATGCGAGGTGGACAGCAGCCCGAGGCTGGCCATGCCGCTGGCCGCGTCGTAGGCGTGGCCCTTGGATGCCAGCTGGCGCAGCACCGAGGCCACGCGCGCGTGCGCGTACTGGATGTAGTAGACCGGGTTGTCGTTGGTGCGCGACTTCGCCAGCGTCATGTCGAAGTCGAGATGCTGGTCGTTGCCGCGCATCACGTAGAAGAAACGGCAGGCGTCGTTGCCCACCTCGTTGCGCAGTTCGCGCAGCGTGATGAATTCGCCCGAGCGCGTGGACATCTGCGCCTTCTCGCCGTCGCGGAACAGCGTGACGAACTGCACCAGCAGCGCTTCGAGCGAATCACCCGGCTCGCCCATGGCCGTGAGGCCGGCGCGCACGCGCGCGACATAGCCGTGGTGGTCCGAGCCCAGGATGTCGAGCAACACGTCGAAGCCGCGCTCGCGCTTTTCGAGGTGGTAGGCGATGTCGGAGGCGAAGTAGGTCTTCACGCCGTTCTCGCGCACGACCACGCGATCCTTGTCGTCACCGAAGGTCGTGGCACGGAACCACAGTGCGCCGTCCTTCTCGTACACGTGGTCGTGCTGCGCAAGGCGATGCAGCGCGCGGTCGATGGCGCCGTTGTCGGCCAGCGAGCGTTCCGAGTACCAGCGGTCGAAGGTGACGCCGAATTCCGCGAGGTCGTTTTCGATGTCGGCGAGGATCGCCTTGAGGCCCAGGTCGAGCACGCCGCGGAAGGCCGTCTCGCCGATCAACTGCTTCGCGCGCGAGATCACCGCATCGATGTAGGCGTCCTTGTCGCCGCCTTCCGGTTCGTCAGGCGGCAGGTTGCC
Source organism: Pseudomonadota bacterium (assembly GCA_039800965.1). Classification (GTDB taxonomy): domain Bacteria; phylum Pseudomonadota; class Gammaproteobacteria; order Steroidobacterales; family Steroidobacteraceae; genus ZC4RG30. Next base: position 14,561 of record JBDLPS010000221.1, read on the forward strand.
GAACAGTTCTCCTTCGGCGCGCTGCAGGGTGTCGCCGGCCATCTGCAGCAGTTCCGCCGCGATTTCGCGGACGTACTCGCCCTTGTAGCCGTTTGACGGGAAACGGAAGGTCTCGCCGCAGGCCTCGAGGTAACGCATCCATACGCTGACCGCGAGGATGTCCATCTGGCGGCCCGCATCGTTGATGTAGTACTCGCGATGCACCTGCCAGCCGTTGGCGGCGAGCAGGTTTGCGACGCTGGCGCCGAAGGCACCGTGGCGGCCGTGGCCGACATGCAGGGGGCCCGTAGGGTTGGACGAGACGAATTCGACGAGGATCTTGCGGTCCGCGCCGCTTGCGTTGCGGCCGAAGGCATCGCCCAGTTCGTGGATCTGGCGCACGACCTGGGCCTGTGCGTCGCCGGCGAGGAAGAAGTTGATGAAGCCGGCGCCCGCGACCTCCACCTTCGTGACCTGGGGGGAGGCGGGCAGTGCATCGACGATCGCCAGCGCGAGGTCACGCGGCTTGAGGCCGGCACCCTTCGCAAGTCGCATGGCGATGTTGGTGGCGAAGTCGCCGTTGGCCGGATCGCGCGTGCGCTCGATCACGATGTTCTGCGGGTCCACGGCCGACGGCAGCAGGGTGCCGGTCAGGCGCGCCAGGGCTTCCATCAGCAATTGCTCGAGCGCTTGCTTCAAGTCGGTCTTCCAGGTTGGTCGGGTGCCGGGTCGGCGTGGGCCGCAAGTGTACCTTTTCGACGCTGTGGCTGGCCCGTCCTAGAAGACTTCGAGTGGGTCGACGTCCAGCGCCCAGCGGACGTCGCGCGCCGCCGGCAGTTGCTCGACCTGCGGCAGCCATGTCGCCAGGAAGCGCTGCAGGGAGGGTCGGTCGCCGCTCTCCACCAGCAGTTGCGCATGGTGGCGCCCGGCCTTGCGGACCATTGCCGCGGGGACCGGGCCGCGCAGCGCGACGGCGCGCGGCGCACCCGCGAGATGCCGCGCCACAGCCAGGAAGTCGATCGCGGCCGTCGGTGCGATTCCCGACGCCCGCAGCAAGGCCAGCCTGCCATAGGGCGGCCACTTTGCTGCCGCTCGCTCCGGCAGGGCCTGGCGTGCGAAGCCGCCATAGCCCTCGGCAAGCAGTGCCGCAAGCAGCGGATGTTCGGGGAACTCGGTCTGGATGAGCACTTCGCCCGGGCGCGAGGCACGGCCTGCACGGCCCGCGACCTGCACCACGGTCTGCGCGAGGCGTTCGGCCGCGCGGAAGTCGGTGCTGAAGAGGCTCTGGTCCGCGTTCAATACCCCGACCAGGGTTACGTCCGGGAAGTGGTGGCCCTTGGTCAGCATCTGCGTGCCGACGAGGATCCGTGCCTCGCCCGAGGTCACGCGGTCGATGGCGGCCTCCAGTTCGTCGGGGTGACGCACGCTGTCACGGTCGAAACGGGCGATCGGGTATCCGGGGAAGCGTTCGGCGAGCGTTTCCTCGACGCGTTCGGTGCCGTGGCCCAGCGGTTTCACACCGTGGCCGCAGCGTGGGCACCGCGGGGGCAAAGCACTTTCCGCGCCACAATGATGGCAGGACAGTCGCTGTTCCCGCTGGTGCAGCGTCATGCGCGCGTCGCAATGGGTGCATGCAGCGGTCCAGCCGCAGCCCTGGCACAGCAAGGTCGGTGCGTAGCCCCGGCGGTTGATGAACACCAGCACCTGTCCGCCAGCGTCCAGATGCCGCTCGATCGCAGAGCAGAGCGGCGCCGAAAGGCCGCGGTGCACGGCGTGCGCGCGCAGGTCGACCAGCCGCAGCACCGGTGGTTCTGCCGCTCCCGCGCGTTGTGGCAGTGGCAGGCAGGTGGTCTTGCCAAGCTGGACGTTCTGGAGCGATTCGAAAGAGGGCGTCGCCGAACCCAGCAGCACCGGCACGCCTGCGCGTTGCGCCCGCACGATCGCCAGGTCCCGCGCGTGGTAGCGGAAGCCGCCCTCGTGCTGCTTGAACGATCCGTCGTGCTCTTCGTCGACGACCACAAGCCCGAGTTCGGGCAGCGGCGCGAACACGGCGGAGCGCGTGCCGATGACGATGCGTGCCTCGCCGCGTGCCGTGCTGCGCCAGGCCGCCAGCCTTTCCCGGTCCGTCAGCCCGGAGTGCAGCGCGGCGATGGGCACAGCGAAACGGGCACGGAAACGTGCCACAAGCTGTGGCGTGAGGCCGATCTCCGGGCACAGCACCAGCGCGGTGCGGCCGCGGGCGAGTACCTCGTCGATGATCCGCAGGTAGACCTCGGTCTTGCCGCTGCCTGTCACGCCATCGAGCAGGAAGCTGCCGAAGCCGCCCAGTGCCGCACGGACGGCATCGAAAGCGGCTTGCTGGCCAGTCGACAGCACATGACCGGCCGTCGCGCGGGATGCTGCTGCCTCCGTCGCAGGCGCCGCCCCGAGGCGTTCGATGTCGCACCGTGCATGGCCGCGCTCCAGCAGGGGTCGCATGGCGTCGCGCCATCGGGGCAGGCTGGCTTGCAGGGCATCGGCGTCCACGGGCCCACGGTCTGCCAGCAGCGCCAGCAGTTCGCGTTGCCGGGGCGCACGCGCGAGCGCGCCGGCCAGCAGGGCCTCGCGGCCGCTTGCGGTGGCCGACCAGCGACTGATCGCTTCCTGCCCGTCGGCGCCTTCACGCAGCAGCCTGGGCAGCGCGGCCGAAAACACCGCGCCAACGGGATGGTGGTAGTAGTCCGCCGCCCAGGCCAACAGCGCCATGAGGTCCGCGTCCAGCAGGGGCTCGGTGTCGAGCACCGCAGTGATCGTGCGCAGTTTCCCGGGTGGCAGGTCGGATTCGGTGGCATGCCCCACCACGAGCCCGACGCGTTCCTGTCGCCCGAATGGAACGCGCACGCGCACGCCCGCGGCGACATCGCGCCCGTCGGACCGATAGTCGAGCAGGCGTCGCAGCGGCGTGTCGATCGCCACCTTCAGGATCGGAGCGCTGCTCACGGGCCGGTCCGGGTTGTCCACACAAGCTGTGGATAAGTCTGTGGATCGAAACTCGCGCAACGCGTGAAAATGCTGCAATTCCCGGGTTTCATGTCGCGTTGATCAAAAAATGTCCGTTCGCGGCCACGCCGTTTTCAGCCGAAAGCCCTTGCGGATCAAGACGCTGGGGCTGGTAGTCTGTCCATCATCTCAGGAAATGCAGATCCGTCTTCGCATGACAACCCGTTCCTGGTCGATTTTCCGCACCGTGTGGAGTGACGCTGCGTTCGGCGTCGACGCCCGCATCATACGGTGTGTCGCGGGGCTCGCCCTTGTCCTGCTCGTTGCCGGCTGCGGCGGGGGCGGGACCGGGGGCAGCGCGGCCGCAGGCACTGGCGGTACCGGCGGCGCGGGAAATTCGGGGAGTTCCGGCAGCACCACGACGTCGGGCATCACTTATACGCCGGGCTTGTTCCTGCCGTATTCGACCTTCGCGGCGCAGTGTGCTTCACCACGCAGTGGTATCGACCCGCAGACCGGGTTGGCGTTCCCGGATCGTGCCGGCAGCGTGGTGGCGGAAAACCACTGGCTGCGCGCCTGGACCCACGATCTCTACCTGTGGTTCGACGAGGTGCCCGACCGCGATCCAGGCGCGACGTCGGCGGTGGCGGCTTATTTCGAGTTGCAGAAGACGACGTCGCTGCTCGCTTCAGGGCAGGCCAAGGATCGTTTCCACTTCACCTATCCCACCGCGGACTGGGTGTCGTGGTCGCAGTCCGGTGTCGACGCCGGTTACGGCATCACCTGGGGAGTGGTCGCGGCTACACCGCCGCGGCGAATCGTCGTGCAGTACACCGAGCCGGATACGCCCGCAGGCTGGGTGTCCGTCGGCCGTGGTGCGGAAGTCCTGTTCGTGGACGGCGTTGACGTCGTGAACGACAACACCACGGCGGGGGTCGCCAGGATCAACGCGGGGCTCTTCCCCGCGCGCGTGGGTGAATCGCATTCGATCACCTTGCGGCCGCGGGGCGCGGGGACCAGCTCCACCTACACGTGGATGGCGCAGGCCATCACGCACAACCCGGTGCCGGTGGTCCGCGCCGTGGATACCGCTGGCGGGCGCATCGGCTACCTGCTGTTCAACGACCATCTCGCCACCGCCGAAAAGGCACTGGTGGATGCGGTGAACCAGCTCAAGGCCGCATCCATCCAGGACCTCGTCCTGGACCTTCGCTACAACGGTGGCGGGTACCTCGACATCGCCAACGAGCTGGCCTACATGGTCGCCGGCCCCTCGCAGACGGCGGGCCGTACCTTCGAGCGCATCCAGTTCAACAGCCAGCATCCCGTCACGGATCCGGTCACCGGCAAGGCCATCGTGCCCGATCCCTTCCTTTCCACGACACAGGGGTTCGGGGCGCTTCCCGCAGGCCAGTCCTTGCCGACCCTGGGTCTGTCGCGGCTCTACGTGCTGACGTCACCCGACACCTGCTCGGCCAGCGAGTCCGTCATCAACGCCTTGCGCGGCATCGGGGTGCAGGTGGTTCAGGTCGGTGGAAACACCTGTGGCAAGCCCTACGGTTTCTACCCGGCCGACAACTGCGGCACGACCTACTTCTCGATCCAGTTCCGCGGCGTGAACGACGCCGGGTTCGGCGACTATCCGGAAGGATTTTCGGCGACGCGCAAGACGGGCGCCGTGCAGGCAAACCTGCCTGGTTGCGGCACGCCGGATGATCTGGGGCATGAGCTTGGCGACGTGGCGGAAGGCCAGTTCGCCGCGGCGCTGGCCTATCGCAGCGGCGCGGCCTGTCCTGCTGTCGTCGCCGGTTCACAGGCGGCGACGCTGCCTGGCGGTCTCGCCGTGAGGGCGGGCCGCCAGCCGTGGCGCCAGAACCGCATCCTGCGCTAGGGGTTGATGCTGACGACGACCTTGCCGAAGTGCTTGCCGCCGAGGAAATGTCCGCAGGCCTGTGGCAGTTCCTCGAAGGCGAACACGCTGTCCACCACGGGGCGGATGCCGGCCACTTCGACGAAGCGCGCCAGTTCCTCGTGCATCTGCCGGCTGCCGACATAGATGCCCTGCAGCCGTACGCTGCTGGCGATGAGGCTCATCGGCTCGATCGCCGCACCCGGCCCGCTCACGGCGCCGATCACCGCCACCGTGCCGCCCAGGCGCGTCGAGGAGATCGACTTCATGATCGTCTGCGAGCCGCCGACCTCGACCACCAGGTCCGCGCCCACGCCGCCGGTGAGCCGCTGCACTTCGTTGTCCCAGTCCGGCGTCGTCTTGTAATTGATCGTGTCGTCAGCACCCAGCGAACGGGCACGGGCGAGCTTCTCGTCGCTGGACGAGGTGATGATGACCCGCGCGCCGGCAGCCTTCGCGAGCTGCAGCGCCCAGATCGAAACGCCGCCCGTGCCCAGCAGCACGACGGTTTCGCCGGGCTTGATCTGGCCGGCGACGAACAGCGCGTGCCACGCCGTCACGCCTGCGCAGGGCAGGGTGGAGGCCTGCGCGAAATCCAGATGCGCGGGGCTTTTCACCAGCGCGTGCTCGCCCAGCACGATTTCCTGCGACAGCACGCCGGTGCCGCCGCCGCCGAGCGCGGTGGACATCTTGGCGCGCGTTGCGCGGCCCTCGACCCAGTCGGGGAAGAAGCTGGTGGCGACCCGGTCGCCGACCTTGAAACGCGTGACGGCGCTGCCGATTTCCACGATCTCGCCGGCCGCATCGGAGCCGAGCACCAGCGGGTCCTTGCCGGCGAGCGGGTACCAGCCGTTGACGATCATCATGTCGCGGAAGTTCAGCGCCGCGGCCAGCGGCCGGAGGCGCACGTCCTGGGGCCCGAGGGCGCGCGGTGTTTCTTCGGCCAGCGTCAGGCCCGCAAGCTGTGCCCCTGCAACGATCCGCCATGCTTTCATGCTCGATGCTCCATCCAGTCGGTAAAGTGCGCGCCAATGGTCTACCTGATCGATGCCTCCGTCTACGTCTTCCGCGCCTATTACGCGACGCCGCCCGACTTCGTGGATCCGGACGGAAACCCGGTCCACGCGGTCTATGGCTTTGCGCGATTCCTCGCGGACCTGCTCGCCCGCGCAAAGCCCGAATACGTCGGCGTCGCCTTCGATGGCGCGCTGGCCACGTCCTTCCGCAACCGCATCTATCCGGCGTACAAGGCTAACCGCGAGCCCGCGCCGGCGGAGCTGCTGCTGCAATTCGAGCGATGCCGCCAGTTCTGCCACCACCTGGGCCTCGCATGGTTCACGAGCACCGAGTACGAGGCCGATGATCTGGTCGGCACGCTCGTGCACCGTGCGCGGGCGGAGGGCCTGCGCACGACGGTGGTCACCCGCGACAAGGACTTCGCGCAGCTGATCGGGCCAGGCGACGTGTACTGGGATTTCGCGGCCGATGCGCGCTATCTCCACCGCGACATCGAGGATCGTTTCGGCGTGGCGCCGGAGCGTTATGCCGACTACCTGGCGCTCACTGGGGACGCCGTCGACAACATCCCCGGTGTGCCGGGCATCGGTCCCAAGACGGCCGCCGTGCTGATGAAGGCCTTCGCTTCGCTCGACGAACTGTATGCGGGCCTCGATCGCGTTGCCGACCTGCCGCTGCGCGGTGCCGCAGGCCTGGGCGCGAAGCTCGCGCAGCACCGGGAAGCGGCTTACCTCGCTCGCGAGCTCACGCGCATCCATTGCGAGGTGCCGCTCGACGTCGATCGCCACGACCTGCGCCGGCGCCCGCAGGACCGGGAGGGCATGGAGCGGTTCTTCGACACCCAGGGTTTCGGCACCCTGCTGCGCAGGCAGGTGGAGCGGCTAGGATAGGCGGGTCATCCCACGGGGGCTCTTCAATGTCCAGTCCGAGTCTCGAATCCGTCCTGCAGGAGAATCGTCTCTTCCCGCCTTCGACCCGTTTCGCGGAGGCGGCGGGCCTGGACAGTGCCCGCCTCGAGTCGCTGCATGCGGCGGCGGCACGCGATCCGGTCGGATTCTGGGGCGACCAGGCGCGCGAGGCGCTTCGTTGGCACAGGCCTTTCACCGAGGTGCTGGATGAATCGGAGGCACCGAACTACCGCTGGTTCGGGGACGGCCAGCTGAATGTCTCGGTGAACTGCCTGGACGTGCATCTGGAATCACGGGCCGACAAGACGGCGATCATCTTCGAGTCCGAGCCCGGCGATGTCCGACGCCTCAGCTACCGGGAATTGCATGCCGAGGTCTGCCGCTTCGCCAACGGGCTGAAGTCCCTCGGTGTGCAGGCGGGCGACAGGGTCGTGATCTACCTGCCGCTGGTGCCCGAGGCGATCGTCGCGATGCAGGCCTGCGCGCGCATCGGCGCGATCCATTCCGTCGTGTTCGGCGGCTTCTCGGCGTTGTCCCTCCGCGACCGCATCGAGGACGCCGGCGCCCGCGTTGTCATTACCGCCGACGGTGGCCTGCGCGGTGGAAACGTCGTCGAACTGAAGGTCGCGGCCGACAAGGCCCTGTCTGAAGGCTGCACGAGCATCGAGAAGGTCGTGGTGCTGCGACATACCGCCCGCGACGTGCCGATGACGGCAGGGCGCGACGTCTGGTGGCAGGACCTCGTGCAGGGCCACCCCGAGCATTGCGAGCCGGCCTGGGTCGATGCGGAGCACCCCTTGTTCCTGCTCTACACATCCGGTTCCACGGGCAAACCCAAGGGCATCCAGCACTCCAGTGCGGGCTACCTGCTGGGGGCGAAGCTCAGCACCCAGTGGGTCTTCGACCTCAAGGACGACGATGTCTTCTGGTGCACGGCAGATGTGGGCTGGATCACCGGCCACAGCTACGTCGCCTATGGACCGCTCGCCAACGGCGCAACGATCGTGCTTTACGAGGGCGGCCCGACCTGGCCGGATGCCGGACGCTTCTGGCGCATCATCCAGGACCACCGCGTTTCCATCTTCTATACGGCTCCGACGGCGCTGCGCGCGCTGATGAAGCTCGGCGATGACATTCCGGAATCCCATGACCTTTCGTCGTTGCGCCTGCTGGGCAGCGTCGGCGAACCGATCAATCCGGAAGCCTGGATGTGGTACCACACCGTGATCGGCAAGGGCCGTTGCCCGATCGTCGATACCTGGTGGCAGACGGAAACCGGTGCGATCCTGATTTCGCCGGTACCGGGCGCCATGGCGACCAAGCCCGGCTCCTGCACGCGACCGCTGCCTGGCATCTTCGCCGACATCGTCGATGACGAAGGCAATGCCGTCACGAACGCGGATGCGGGTGGCTATCTCGTGGTTCGGCGGCCATGGCCTTCGATGCTGCGCACGATCTGGAACGACAACGAGCGTTACGTCAGCACCTACTGGTCGAAGTTCCAGAACCGTTATTACGTCGCCGGCGACAGCGCACACCGTGATGCCGATGGCTATTACTGGATCATGGGCCGCATCGACGACGTGCTGAACGTGTCCGGCCACCGTCTGGGCACCATGGAAGTCGAGTCCGCGCTGGTTGCCCACCACCGCGTGGCCGAAGCCGCTGTCGTGGGCAAACCGCATCCGGTGAAGGGTGAGGCAGTGTTCGCCTACGTCGTCTGCCGCGGTGAACGCCCGACGGGCGACACGCGCGCGTTCGTCGAGGAACTGCGTCGGTGGGTCGGTGAGCAGATCGGCGCCATCGCCAAGCCCGACGAGATCCGCTTCGCGGACAACCTGCCCAAGACGCGCTCCGGCAAGATCATGCGGCGCCTGCTGCGCACGATCGCGCGTGACGAAGAGATCACGCAGGACATCTCGACGCTCGAGAACCCGGCCATCGTTGATCAGCTCAGGGGAAAGTGAGATGAAAAAGAGGGAATTGTTTCGAGGTGCCCTGTTGCTGGGGGCAGGATTGATTGCACGCGTTCCGGGAGCCGAAGCGGCCATGTCGCGCGGCGAAACAACGATCGGAATCATCAAGGCGTTTTTCGTCGCCTATACGCGTCGGGATATCGAAGCCTGCATGGCCTGCTTCGACAGCGGGCCGGAGATATTCGCGTTTGGTTCCGGGCCGGGCGAGAAGCGCTCGGGCAGCGAGGCAATCCGACAGCAGTTGCTGGCGGACTGGGCGCAGACGAAGGAAGCGCGTCTCGCCGATACCTGGCTTGAGGTGCATCGCGACGCGGCCGTCAGCTGGGTTGCCAGTGACGTCGCGGTGCATGTGGTGACCGCCGAAGGCGCGCAGGATCTCGCCGCCCGGGCGACCTTCGTCCTGCGCCGACGCGCGAGCAGATGGCGCATCGTGCAGATGCATTTCTCGCTGCCGGTCTGATGCGCGCCTTCCGCTCGCTCTACGTCCAGGTGCTGCTGGCGATCCTCGTCGGCGTGCTGGTCGGCCACTACGCGCCGGAGCAGGCGGTCGCGCTCAAGCCGCTGGGCGATGCCTTTGTCAAGCTGATCAAGATGTCGATCGCGCCGGTCATCTTCTGCACCGTCACGCTCGGCATCGCCGGCATGGAGGACCTCAAGAGCGTCGGCCGTACGGGCCTGTACGCGCTGGGCTACTTCGAGGCCGTGACGACGCTCGCGCTGGTCGTCGGCCTGTGCATCGTGAACTGGGTCGCGCCCGGCGTCGGCATGCATGTCGATCCGGCATCGCTTGATCCGTCGCGCATCGGGCAGTACGTCGAGAAGGCCGGTCATCAGGGCATCGTGTCCTTCCTGATGGACATCATCCCGGTGACCATCTTCGATGCTTTCGCGCGGGGCGACGTGCTGCAGATCCTGTTCGTCGCGCTGCTCTGCGGCTTCGCCCTGCATCTGGCCGCCGGGCGGGCCCGCGTGCTGCGCGAGGCCATCGAGGGCCTGAACCACGTGGTGTTCGGCATCGTGGGATTCATCATGAAGCTCGCACCTTTCGGCGCGCTGGGTGCGATGGCCTTCACCATCGGCTCGCAAGGCATCGTCGCACTGATGCCGCTCGCCGGGCTGATGCTCTGCTTTTACGCGACCTGCCTCGTGTTCGTGTTCGGCGTGCTGGGCATCGTGGCGCGCCTGCACGGCTTCCGCATCCTGCCCCTGTTGCGCTACATCAAGGACGAGCTGCTCATCGTGCTTGGCACGTCTTCCTCGGAAAGCGTGCTGCCCCGGCTCATGGCCAAGCTCGAAGCGCTCGGTTGCCGTCGTTCCACGGTGGGCCTTGTCGTGCCCGCAGGCTATTCGTTCAACCTGGACGGCACCTGCATCTATCTCACGATGGCGGCGGTATTCCTCGCGCAGGCCACGGACACGCCGATGACGCTGGGGCAGCAGCTGGTGATGCTGGCCGTGCTGTTGCTGACTTCCAAGGGAGCCGCCGGGGTGACCGGCAGCGGCTTCATCGTGCTGGCGGGGACCTTGGCTGCCGTGCAAGGCCCCCCCGTCGCGGCCCTTGCGCTGATCCTCGGCATCGACCGTTTCATGTCCGAGGCCCGTGCCCTCACGAACCTCGTCGGCAATGCCGTGGCGACGCTGGTCGTGGCGCGGTGGACGGGCTCGCTGGAGCCCGTCCCCGGCCACGCCGTTTTCAGGGCTTCAGGCCCAGTTCCGCCGCAAGCGACGTAGCGCCGTACACCTGGGTGAGCGCCGTGCGGATGATCGCCGGATGCACCGCGACCGCGCGGTTCTTCGCGGTGTCGAACCAGTACGAGCCCGAGATCGAGTGGATGTTGCCGTCGAACATCAGGCCCACGATCTCGCCCTTGGCATTGATGAGGGCGCTGCCCGAGTTGCCGCCGACGATGTCGTTCGTGGTCGACAGGTTGAACGGCGTCTGCATGTCCAGCTGGCCGCGTACCTTCTGCCAGCTGTCCGGCACGCGGAAAGGCTCTGCACCGGTGGAGCGCTCGAACAGACGGCCAAGGCGCGTGTAGGGCGCGACCATCTGGCCGTTTTCACGCCAGCCCTGCACCGTGCCGAAGTTCAGCCGCAGCGTGAAGGTGGCGTCCGGTGCCACGCTGGTGCCATAGGCCTTGAAACGGGCGGAGGCGATTTTCTCCGACGCCGCATCGACCGGCGATTCGACCTCGTCCTCGTACTGGCGGCGGATCGAACGTGCCTGGGCATCGACGAGCACCGCGATGCGGATCATCGGATCCTTCGATGCGGCGATGGCGGCCGCGCCGCCTTCCCACAGCGCACGCCGCACCGCCGGGTCGCCCAGCTTCGAACCGTCCACCAGTTCCGCCGCCAGCTGCTCCGGCGAGGCTTCCTTAAGCAGGTTCGCGACCAGCGGATGGTCGGGGCCAAGGAACTCCCGCATGCGCATCAGGCCCATCGAGAGCGTGAGCTTCTCGCGTTCCGGATACACCGGAACGGACGCGAACAGCCGCTGCTGCATCTGCGGCAGGGCCGAATCGGTGAACTCACGCAGGCGGTCTTCGTTCGGCTTCGTCCGTTCCGCTGCCGCACGCACCAGCCGGCGGGCATGCGTGAACAGGGCGCTATTGAAACCCGCGCCAGACTCGATGAAGGTGTAGGGAAGTTCCAGCTCGCGGCCCCGCGCCTCGGCCTTGGCGATGACCGACCACGGATCGTTGGCTCCGCCGAGACCGGCGCGCTTGCGCAGCGCCGACTCGTCCGCAGCCTTCTTTGACATCAGTGCCGGGTCCAGCAAGGCGTCCAGCTGTTTGCGGCGGACCTTGATGCTGTTCTCGAGCGAGGTCAGCGGGTCGGCCACGATCCGCGCGGCTTCGCCGCCGGCCTGGCCGTGCTCGATGTAACGGCCGCGCAGTTCGGCGGCGCGCAGCAGCCAGAACGGCAGGGATTGCCTCAGGCCCTCGAGCTGCGCGACGGTCAGCAGGCGGTTGGTCGAGCCGGGGTGGCCCGAGACGAACACCGGTTCGTTCTCGAGTGGGCCATTCCAGTTCACCGGCAGGTGGTTGGGCGTCCTGGCCGGTTTGCCGTCCTCGTAGGCCCGCAGCACGCTCATGTCGAGGCACCAGCGCGGGAACTGGAAGTTGTCCGGGTCGCCGCCGTAGGCCGCGATGCCTTCCTCCGGCGCGAACACCAGGCGCACGTCGCTGTAGCGCTTGTACCGGTACAGGAAGTACTGGCCGCCCTCGTACAGCTTGACCGATTCACAGCGCCGCGGATCCTGCTTGCCGGCGGCCTGTTCGCAGGCCTGCTCGAGCTGGGTCAGCGCCTTCTTGCGCGCCTTGCCCGCGGCTTCTGCATCCATGCCCTTCGTTGCCGCCGCGACCTTGGCCGTGATGTCCTCGATGTCGGTCAGCACGTCTGCGTACTGCGTCGGGCAGCGCACCTCTTCCTCGCGGTTGCGCGCAAGGTAGCCGTTCTTGAGGCGATCCTGCTGCGGCGAGGAGATTTCGGCCAGGCACTGCGCGGAGCAGTGGTGGTTCGTCAGGATCAGTCCTTCCCCCGACACGAACGAGGCCGTGCAGTTGGACAGGCGGATCGTCGAGAGACGGGCGTGCTGCAGCCAGGCCGGCGTGATGTCCGCGCCGTACCGCTGCTTGACCACTGACGACGGGAAGTTGTCGTAGGTCCACATGCCTTCGTCAGCGACGGCAGGCGGGGTGCCCAGCAGCGGTACCGCCACGGCGGACAGGAGCGCCAGCATCAGGCGCGTGGCAAAAGGTCGAAGGGTCATGTCCATTGTCTCCCTGGGGATCGGATCAAGCGGCCGTTTTTAGCGAATGCGGGTCTGTTCAGGCAAGCCTGCGCGGCACCTGCGCGGCGAGGACCTCGACGTGGGCGGGGCCATCGTTCAGCGCGGGGATGTAGCGCAGCGTCCCGCCGCCCGACTGGTGGAAGGTCTCCGCGGCCTCGACTCCCATCTCGTCGATGGTCTCGAGGCAGTCGATGGCGAAGCCCGGGCAGACCACGTCGAGGTGCTTCACCCCGCGGGCGCCCAGTTGCCGGACGGTTTCCTCGGTGTACGGGCCCAGCCATTTCGCGCGACCTACGCGGGACTGGAAGCTCAGGGACCAGTCTTCGTCCCGCAGGCCGAGGCGCGCGGCGATCGCCGTGGCGGTCGCAAGGCATTTGCGCCCGTAGGGGTCGCCGTCGGTGACGTAGCTTTCCGGTATGCCGTGGAAGGAGAACAGCAGGTGCTCCCCGGCCCCCTGTGTCGCACGCCAGGCGGCGATGCTGTCGGACACCGCCGCGACGTAGGTCGGGTCGATGGCATAGTCGAGCACGTAGTGCAGTTCCGGCAGGTAGCGCCAGTCGCGCAGCGCGATTCCCACCTGGTCGTAGGTGGCGGCCGTTGTGGTGCCGGAGTACTGCGGAAAGAGAGGCAGCACGATGATCTTCTGCGCGCCGCGCTCGCGCAGCCGCGCGAGGCCCGCGGCCACGTCGGGACTCGAATACAGCATGCCGAGTTCCACGGCCACCGTCTCGCCTTCCCGTTCGGACAGCCGCGTTTCCAGCGCGGTGCGCAGACGGGCGGATATCACAGCCAGCGGCGAGCCCTCTGGAGTCCAGACGCGCCGGTATTTCGGGACGACGCCGATGGGCCGGAGCGGCAGGATGATGAAGTAGAGGATCCAGCACCAGATCGCGCGCGGGACTTCGATCGTCCGCCGGTCGCGCAGCAGTCGGCGCAGGAAGCGCCGCACGCCGGCCGGGGTCAGTGAATCCGGCGTGCCGGAGTTGACCAGCAATACACCGAGGCGGTACGGGCCGTTGTCCTGGTAGGCGGGGGAGGGCGAATACGTTGGCATCAGTCCAGGTGCTCCGCGAGGAATTCCAGCGTTCGACGGCCGGCAAGCGCCGCGCAGTCGGCGTCGAACGCCGCGCGGTGGTCGCAATTGAAGCCATGGTCCGCCGGGTACAGGTGATAGTGGCCTTCCGGATGGGCGGCGCGGATGCGGCCGATCGACTCGGCAGGGATCGACGCGTCGCGCTCGCCGAAATGGTAGAGCACCGGCACCACCGGCCGATGCTCGAGGTTGGCGGCGATGCTGGTGCCGTAATAGGCCACTGCGCAGGCGATGGACGGGTTGCACGCCGCCAGGTAGGCCTGGGTGCCGCCCCAGCAGTAGCCCACGGCGCCAACGCGTCCGGCGTGTTTCACCACGGCGATGCTCGCCGCGATGTCCAGCGACACTTTCGGCTGCGGCAACTGCTTCATGTAGCCGCGGCCTTCCTCGATTTCTTCGGGCGAATAGCCCAGCGCGATGTCGCGGCGTATGCGGTCGAACAGGGCTGGCGCGATGGCGAGGTAGCCTGCGGCTGCAAAACTTTCCGTGACCGAGCGGATATGCGCGTTCACGCCGAAGATTTCCTGCAGCACGACGACGGCGCCCCGCGCCGCGCCCTGCGGGGCGGCAAGCCAGGCGTTGAACTCATGCCCGTCGCGGGCCATCAGGCGCGTCCAGTCAGCCATGCGCCGACTCCACGATGGCCGCGACGCCCATGCCGCCGGCCGTGCATACCGACAGCAGCGCGCGGCGTGCCGCAGGATTCTGCGCCAGCAGCTTCGCCGCCACGCCGAGCACGCGCGCGCCGGTGGCGGCGAAAGGGTGGCCGACGGCGATGCTGCTGCCGTTCACGTTGAGCTTCGCGCGATCGATCGCGCCGAGCGGTGCGTCGCGGCCCAAGCGTTCGCGGCAGTAATCCGCCGATTCCCAGGCCTTCAGCGTGCACAGCACCTGCGCCGCGAAGGCTTCGTGGATCTCGTAGTAATCGAAATCCTGCAGGGCGAGACCTGCGTCGCGCAGCATTTCAGACACGGCGTGGGCCGGCGCCATCAGCAGGCCCTCATGGCCGCTGGCGAAATCCACGGCCCAGGTCTTGCCGAACGTCAGCCAGGCCTGCACGGGGATGCCGCGCGCGCGGGCCCACTCCTCGCTCGCCAGCAGCACGGAAGATGCACCATCCGTGAGCGGCGTGCTGTTGCCGGCGGTCAGGGTGCCGTTGTCCCGGTCGAAGGCCGGCCGCAGCTTCGCGAGCTTGTCCGCCGAGCTGTCGGCGCGGACGTTGTTGTCCTGGGAGAGCCCTGCGAAGGGCGCCACGAGATCCGACTGGAACCCCGAGGCCCAGCCTGCCGTCGCCCGCGCGTGGCTCGCCGCGGCGAGCGCATCCTGCTCGGCACGGGAGATCTGCCAGGTCCGCGCCATCTGCTCGCAGCTCTGGCCCATCGAAAGACCGGTGCGCGGTTCGATCACGCCCGGCAGTTCCGGCTTGAAGTCGCGCGGCCGCAGCCCCAGCCAGGGCTTGAGGCGCGCGCCCAGCGAGCGGCCGCGGAAGCTGCCCAGCAGGATCTCGCGGTAATGCTTCGGGTACACCACGGGTGGGTCGCTGACGCTGTCGACGCCGGCCGCGATGCCGGCATCGATCTGTCCCAGGGCGATCTTGTTGGCGACGAGAATGGCTGCCTCGAGGCTGGTGCCGCAGGCGCGCTGCAGGTCCAGGCCCGGCGTGCGCGGATCGAGGCCCGACGACAGCACGCACTCGCGCGTGAGGTTGAAATCCTTCGGATGCTTGATGACCGCGCCGGCGATCACGTCACCGAGCCTGGCCCCCTCCAGCCCGAAGCGGCCCACGAGGCCGCGCAGCGCGGCAGTGAGCAGGTCCTGGTTGCCGTGGCGGGCATAGGCGCCGTGCGAGCGCGCGAAGGGAATGCGCGTACCGCCGAGTATCGCGACGCGCCTGACCTGGGTTCCGACGAGCATGGCACTCTCCGTTGCTGCAGGAAGGATGCCATGGTGGACCCCGCACCGGTACCCGCGGGCCGTGTAGACTCCTTGCTTCCATGCCTTCCGCAACAGATCGACAGTTCGAGCGGCGTCTTTCGGCGTTGGTGAACGCCCGGGAGCCCCGCGTCCTGCAGGAAGGCCTGCGCGGCGTCGAGAAGGAAAGCCTGCGCGTCCTGCCCGACGGGCATATCGCGCGCAGCCCGCATCCCTACGAGCTGGGTTCCGCGCTCACGCACGAGCACATCACCACCGATTTCTCCGAATCGCTCATCGAGCTGGTCACGCCGGCCTTCCGTTCGGTTCCGGTGCTGATGCAGTACCTCAGCGACCTGCACCAGTACGTCTACCGCCACCTCGGTGATGAGCTGCTCTGGGCCACCTCGATGCCCTGCAAGCTCGAATCCGACGACGACGTGCCCATCGCCTGGTTCGGTGATTCGAACGTCGGCCGCATGAAGCACGTCTACCGCCGCGGGCTTCGCCATCGTTACGGCGCGTTGATGCAGGCGATCTCCGGCGTGCATTTCAATTATTCCTTCCCGGAACGGTTCTGGGAGGTCTATGCCGCGGTGAGCGAATCCAGGGATGCCGGTCAGGATTTCCGCTCCGCCGGGTACTTCGACCTGCTGCGCAACTACCGGCGCCACGGCTGGATCGTGCTCTACCTCTTCGGTGTCTCGCCGGTCGTCGGACGCAGCTTCCTGAAGGATGCAAATGCCGGCCTGCCCGCGCTCGATGCCGACACGGCCTACGAGCCCTGCGGCACCAGCCTGCGCATGAGCGACATCGGCTACCGCAACCGCAACCAGGCTGACGTCTCCGTCTCGGTGAACAGCCTCGATGAATACGTGCGCGACCTGCGCGCCGCGATCAGCACGCCGCACCCCGCCTACGAGCAGATCGGCCTGCGCGTGGACGGCGAGTACCGCCAGCTCAACAGCTACATCCTGCAGATCGAGAACGAGTACTACAGCTACATCCGTCCCAAGCGCGTCGCGCGTTCCGGCGAAAGCCCGAGCGCCGCGCTGCTGCGCGGCGGGGTCGAATACGTCGAAGTGCGCGCGCTGGACGTCAGCGCCTTCGATCCCGTCGGCGTGAACCAGAACAAGCTGCGATTCCTCGAGGCCTTCGTCGCCATGTGCGTGCTGCGCGACAGCCCGCCGATCGACCGCGACGCCCAGGATCGGCTCGACCACAACCATCTCGTCGTCGCACGTCGCGGCCGTGAACCGGGGCTTGTCCTGGATCGCGACGGCCTTCCGCAGCGGCTTGTCGACTGGGCGCGCGAGATCCTGGATTCGATGGAAGGCATCTGCGAACTGCTGGACCACGGCGATCCGGCACGACCCTATGCCGCGGCGCTGCGGGCGCAGCGCGACAAGATCGACGACGTGTCGCGCACCCCTTCCGCGCGACTGCTCAAGGAACTCGCCGACGGCGAGGAATCTTTCTTCGACCTCGCGCTGCGCATGTCCGCCACGCACAAGCAGTCCTTCCTCGACCTGCATGCGCCGGACGAGCAGCGTCTGGCGGAGTTCCGCCGCGAATCGGACGAATCCCACGCGGCGCAGCGCCGCCTCGAATCCACCCGCGCGGAAACCTTCGAGACCTACCTGGGTCGCTACTTTTCCAAGACAGGCCAGTAGCGCCGGCCTGCGCGTCCGGCGAGCAGCAACGCCGCCAGCGCGGCGAGTCCTGCCCCGGATCCGCCCCCGCCGCCCGTGTTGCCGGATCCGCCGCCAGGGGGTGCCGCGGGCGCTGCAATCCCGGTCACCGTTGCCGTGGCGCTGTTGTTGGCCATTTGCGGGTCGGTCACCGTGGGCGAACTCAACGATGCGGTCAGCGTGAGGCTGCCTTCGCGGTCCGCGCGCAGGCGGATATCCAGCGCGGCCTGCGCGTTCGCCGCCAGCGCGAACGCCGGGCATCGCAGCGCGCTGCCGCTGACCACGCAGTCCACTGCCGTGCTCGTGGCGCCGGTCACGGTCGCGCCCGACGGGACGGTGAACGACAGCGTTGCATCCGGCACGGCAACGAGGCCGAGGTTCTGCACGGTCACGCGCATCAAGGTCGAATCTCCGACGGTGACCTGGGCGCCGCCACCCGACAGGCCCAGCGCCAGATCGGCGACGGGATCGGGAATGCTGGCAGCCCCCAGGCAACTTGCCGCCGCCACCGTCGGCGCGATCTGCTGCAGGCTGCAGGCCGAGAACGTCGAGCTTCCATTCATCCTCGGTGCCATCAGGAACTGGTTGTCCGCCGTCGCGGCGCAGGCCGCCGCCGCCTCGCCGTCGTGCGGCGCGCCGAATACATGGCCGATCTCGTGCGCGGCAACCAGTGCATCGAAGGACACGGAGGCGCGCGCCTCCGAAAGGCTGGCGGAAAAACCCCGGCTGCACAGCGCGCCGAGGTAGGCGATGCCGACGGTGGTGCCATCCAGGTCGCGACCGGTCATGAGGTGTGTCAGTCCCGCCGACTGCTGGGCCGTTGTGCGCAGGCGGTAGGCCGCCACCGCATCGATCAGTTGCGAGGGGTCGGTGGCGGACAGGCTTTCCGCGGCGGTGTCCACGTGCGTCACGCCGGCCAGCCGGATCTGCACGCCGACCTGCGAAGAGAAAATGCCGTCCACCACGTTCAGGCGTTCGAGCGCGCGACTGTCCGTCGCGGCGCCATCTAGGGCCACCAGTTCACTGTCGGCGAGTACGCCGACGTCCAGGCGCTTCGTCGCCTGCAGCGCGGTGGCGGCCGCGATTTCCGCGCCGACCTGGCCCAGTGCATCGGCAGCGGTCCGGACCGTCGAGCGTGAATCGCCCTCGAGCAATACGCCGCGGACCTGCAGGTCCGCGAGGCGGTAGAGCACCGTCGCGTCCGGTGGCAGCATCGCTGCGGTGGCGCTGGCCCTGGCCATCGCGCCGGCGGCCTCGAGGATGTAAGTGTCCACGCCATCGGAGTAGATGCCGTGGTAGCGGCCGTTCCGCCGGGTCAGCCGCGCCCAGGATCCCGGCTGGCCGGGCAGGGTGCCACGCAGCGCCTCCGTGCCGCCCAGCCTGCCGCCGCGCACGAGGTCCGTGTTCGGTTCCAGCTGCAGGTCGAAGCGTCGCGAGGTCCCCTGAACGCGCAGCCGCAGGCCGGGTGTCTCCAGCGTGCTGACGGGCTGCAGGGCCAGCAGTTTCAGCTCGGCGGCGGGCGCGGTGGCAGGCAGCACGCCGAGGAGCGCGGCAGCGACCAGGGCGGCTGCCTTCGCACCACGGTTGCGCGCATCCATCCGCATTGCGCTCCAAAACGGTGCGTAACGAGGCGACATGATGGCCTTGATGCTGCGTGAACGGGGGTTAGACGTTACGATGAACGTGGCACGGAAGGTGCAACCTACGTCCCAGTACAGCCAACCGGAGGCGGGAGTCTCGCTATGAAACTGGTTACCGCGATCATCAAACCCTTCAAGCTCGACGACGTCCGTGCCGCGTTGTCCGAAATCGGCGTGTCCGGCATGACCGTGACCGAGGTCAAAGGCTTCGGTCGCCAGCGTGGGCATACCGAGCTGTACCGCGGTGCGGAATACGTCGTGGACTTCGTGCCCAAGACCCGCATCGAGGTCGCCGTGCGCAGCGACCTGGTGGATCAGGTCATCGAGGCGGTCGTGAAGGCCGCCAAGACCGGCAAGGTCGGCGACGGCAAGATCTTCATCACGGATATCGACCGCGTCATCCGCATCCGCACGGGCGAAACGGACAACTCGGCCCTTTAGGCCGCCGGGTATCCCGCCGGTCGGCCCGCCTTGCGGACCGGCCGGGCGGGGGCGGGCAGGCCCCTCGGGCCTATTGCGCCACGCGCAGCGTGCGCCCATCCCGGGTCAGCGCCAGCGCGCCGCTCCGGACGATCTCGATCAGCTCGCCTTTCGCGGCAAGTTCGCCGACGAAAGCGGTTATTTCGCTCTCGCTGGCAGTCAGTTCGGCGATGATCAGGTCCGCAGAAGTGTTCAGGATCTTGCCGCCGGCCTGTCGGACGACCGCTTCGGCAGCCTGCTTCTGACCGGTTTTCACCCCCAATTTGACGAGCGCGAGCTCGCGCTCGACGTGCTCGCCGCGCGTCATGTCGTCGACGTCCACGACGTCCACGAGCTTGTTCAGTTGGCTGACGATCTGGTGGATCACCTCGTCCGAGCCTTTCGTCACGAGCGTGATGCGCGAGACCGTCGGGTCGTCGGTCGCGGCGACCGAGAGGGACTCGATGTTGAAGCCGCGGTTGGTGAACAGGCCCGCCACGCGGTTCAGGGCGCCGGATTCGTTCTGGAGCAGGATGCCGATGATGTGACGCATAGTCCCCGGAGGATAAAGGATCGCTGCCGCGCGCGCACCGCAGGGTTGGGCGGGCATGCCTGATTTGCTAGAGTCCCAAGACCATGAATGCACAAGTGAACAAGTCGGCGCCGTCCCCCGAGCACCCCCTCGCGGGTCGCAGCATGACGGGCGCCCAGATGGTGGTGCAGGCCATCGCGGACGAGGGCCTTTCGGCGATCTTCGGGTACTCCGGCGGCGCGATCCTCCCGACCTATGACGCCGTCTTCCTCTACAACGAGGAACAGCGCCGCCTGGGTCGTCCCGAGCTGCCGCTCATCGTCCCCGCCAACGAACAGGGCGCGGGTTTCATGGCCGCCGGCTATTCGCGTTCCACCGGCCAGGTGGGCGTTGCCATCGTCACCTCGGGTCCTGGCGCGACCAACATGGTCACGCCGGTCCGTGACTGCATGGCCGATTCCATCCCGATGGTGGTGATCTGTGGCCAGGTCGCGCGCGGCGCGATCGGTTCGGACGCCTTCCAGGAGGCGCCTGTCGCGGCCGTGATGGGTTCCGTGGCCAAGCACGTATTCCTCGTCACCGAGCCCGAAAAGCTCGAGGCGACGATCCGTACCGCGTTCGAGATCGCGCGTTCGGGCCGGCCCGGCCCGGTGGTCGTCGACATCCCGAAGGACGTGCAGAACTGGCAGGGGTCCTATCAGGGGCAGGGCGTGTTGCCGCTGGGTGTCTATCGCCAGCGCATGCAGAAGCTGGCCGCGAACCGCCTGTCGGAAGAGCAGGCCGGTCGCCTGCTTGAGCGGATCGCCGCCGCCAAGCGTCCCCTGCTTTACGTCGGGGGTGGCGCAGTTCAGGGCGAGGCGACGCGCGAGGTGCGCGCTTTTTCCGAGGCCTTCGGCATCCCGGTCGTGACGACGCTGATGGGGATCGGCGCGATCGATACATTCGAACCGCTGAGCCTGCGCATGCTGGGCATGCACGGCGCGGCCTTCGCGAACTACGCGGTCGAGGACTGCGACCTGCTGATCACGATCGGCGCGCGCTTCGATGATCGCGTGGCGGGCCTGCCTGGCCGCTTCGCGCCGAACGCGAAGTTCATCGCGCAGTTCGACATCGATCCGGCGGAGATCAACAAGGTCAAGCCGGTGCAGTGGCATCATGTCGGCGAGCTGCAGGAGGCCCTGCGCACGCTGGTGGCGCTGGGTCGCCAGCGCGGCGTGAAGCCCGATCTCGCCACCTGGCATGCCGAGGTCGCGGAGCTCAAGCGTACCTATGCGATGAACTACGACCGTGCGAGCCAGGCGATCCAGCCGTATTACGTGCTGGAAGAGATCAACAAGATCACCCAGGGCAAGGCGATCATCGCGACGGGCGTGGGCCAGCACCAGATGTGGGCCGCCCAGTACTGCGATTTCCGCGAGCCGCGCCAGTGGCTCACGTCGGGCAGCATGGGCACGATGGGCTTCGGCCTGCCGGCCGCGATCGGTGCGCAGGTCGCGCATCCGGACACGCTCGTCATCGACGTCGATGGCGACGCCAGCATCCGCATGAACTTCGGCGAGCTCGAGACCGTCACCACCTATGAGCTGCCGGTGAAGGTCGTCGTGCTCAACAACATCGGCGACGGCATGGTGCGCCAGTGGCAGAAGCTGTTCTTCGACGGCCGCTTCGCCTCGACGGACAAGTCCCTGCACAAGAAGGACTTCATCAAGGCCGCCCAGGCGGACGGATTCCAGTACGCCGTGCGCCTGGAGCGCAACGAAGACGTGCCGCGCGTCGTCGCGGAGTTCCTCGCGTTCAAGGGTCCCGCCTTCCTCGAGGTGATGATCGATCCGGAAGCCGGCGTGTTCCCGATGGTCGGTCCGGGCCAGCCCTACGACGCGATGCTGACGGGTCCCCACATCCCGACGCGCCAGCCGCCCAAGCCGGTAGCACCGGGCGCCAGCGAGATGTTCTAGGCCGGTGGCGAAGTCGAAGCAGATGCCGCCTCGGCTGCGGCGGGCGTACTTCGACTGCCGCTATGGCCAGTTGCATGTCCATAACGCCATCCCGTCCGGCGGTGGCTTCGACGAACTGACCACGCTCGTCTGCCTTCACGGTGCCGGGCAGGGTGGAAGGGTTTTCGCGCCGGTCCTCGCCGCGTTGGGTGCGGATCGTTCCATCTATGCCATCGACCTGCCGGGCTGCGGCGAATCGGATCCTGCTGCCGGCGTGGAGCCGGTCGAGGCAGGTGCGCAGGCCGTGGCGGATTTCCTCGATTCGATGCGCATCCGCAGGATCGACCTGCTGGCACTGGGCGAGGGTTGCGCCGTGGCGCGTCGTTTCGCCGTGCTGAAAGGCCCGCAGCTGCGCAAGCTGGCCTTGCTGGGCGAAGCTGCCGCCGTCGCGGCGCCCGCCGCTCCGCTGCTGGCGCTGCCCGCCAACAGGTCGGTGGCCGATGCCATTCCGCAGCTCGCGGCCTTCTTCGACTAAGCTCTTCGCGCCATGCCTGCCGATTACATCGAACGCATCCTCAAGGCCCGCGTCTACGACGTGGCGGTCCAGTCGTCGCTCGACCGCATGTCGCGGCTGTCCGCCCGATTGGGCAACGAGATACTGCTCAAGCGCGAGGATCAGCAACCGGTCTTTTCGTTCAAGCTGCGTGGCGCTTACAACAAGATCGCGAACCTGTCCGATACCGCTGCGGCCCGCGGCGTGATCTGCGCGTCGGCAGGGAACCACGCGCAGGGCGTCGCCCTGGCGGCACGCAAGCGCGGCATCCCGGCGCTCATCGTGATGCCGGCCACGACCCCGGCCATCAAGGTCCAGGCGGTGGTGGCGCTGGGTGGCGAAGTTGTCCTGCATGGCGATGTCTACGACGCCGCCTACGAGCACGCGATCAAGCTTGCCGCGGAACGCCAGATGGTCTTCGTGCATCCCTTCGACGATCCGGACGTGATTGCCGGCCAGGGCACGATCGGCCTGGAGATCCTGCGCCAGTCGTCGGGCGACGTCGATGCGATCTACGTACCCGTCGGGGGCGGCGGGCTCATCGCCGGCGTTGCGGCCTACGTCAAGTACGTCTCCCCGCGCACGCGCATCATCGGTGTCGAACCGGAAGACGCGAATGCGATGTACGAATCGCTGAAGCAGGGCGTCCGCGTCACGCTCGACCGTGTCGGTATCTTTGCCGATGGCGTGGCGGTCCGCCGCGTCGGCGAGGAAACCTTCCGCCTGTGCCGCAGCCTCGTGGACGAAGTGGTGCTCGTGAGCACCGACGAGATCTGCTCGGCCATCCAGGACAGTTTCGAGGACACCCGCACGATTCCAGAGCCCTCCGGCGCGCTGGCGCTGGCCGGCCTCAAGAAGCATGTCGGCCGCTCCGGCTGGCAGGGCAAGCGACTCGTCACGATCAACAGCGGCGCGAACATGAACTTCGACCGCCTGCGCTACATCGCCGAGCGTGCCGATCTCGGCGGCGGGCGGGAGGCGGTGTTCGCGGTTGAAATCCCCGAGGAGCGAGGCAGTTTCCTGCGTTTCTGCAGCCTCCTCGGCGCGCGCAGCATCACGGAATTCAACTACCGCGAGCAGAACGCGACCCGCGCCCGGATTTTCGTCGGCCTGCAGTTGTCGCGTGGCGCTGAAGAGCGGCGCGAGATGCTGGGGCTGCTGGCCGATGCCGGCTATCCCGCCATCGACATGACCGACAACGAGATGGCCAAGCTCCATGTCCGCTACATGGTGGGTGGCCATTCACCGCAACTGGCCGACGAATTGCTGTTCCGCTTCGAATTCCCGGAGCGCCCGGGGGCCTTGCTGAAATTTCTCGAATCCGTCGGCAGCCGCTGGAACATCAGCCTGTTCCACTACCGCAACCATGGTTCGGACGTGGGGCGCGTGCTCGCCGGCGTCCAGGTGCCCAAGGCCGAAAGGGACGAACTTGATCGCCACCTTGCGATGCTGCGGTATCCCTACGTCGAGGAGACGGCGAACCCCGCCTACCGGATGTTCCTCGGCGCGTCGGCCTGAGACGCCGGCGGCTTCATTTTCCGAACAGCCTTTCCAGTTCGGACCTGGCGGCTGCCGCCGCATCGTCCGTACCGCCCTTGAAGGCGCCTGACACCGGCCGGTAGTGGTCGCAGAAGTTGGCGCGTTCCTTGTCGCGGACTTCCTCCACCGTCGGCTCGCGGCACTGCTGGTACGCCGTACGGTCGTAGAGTGCGCAGAGCCGGCAGCAGTGCAGGTCCGCTCCGCAGGCGTGGCAGCGTTCGATGCGCCCGAAGGGCAATGCCAACGCGGCCAGCGAGGCTCCGCACTTCCAGCAGCCGATGTCATGCGCCATGGCGTTCTCCCAGGTATCCGGAGAGTACCTCGCCCGTTCGGGATCCTTTCTTCGCGACGACCTGCGCGGGCGTGCCTGCGGTCACGACGCGTCCGCCACCGGCGCCGGCTTCCGGGCCCATGTCGATGACCCAGTCCGCCTCGGCGATGACGTCGAGGTTGTGCTCGACGACAACCACCGTGTTGCCACCATCGACCAGTCGGTGCAGCACTTCGATGAGCTTCTGCACGTCGGCCATGTGCAGGCCGACGGTTGGCTCGTCGAGGACATAAAAGGACTGACGGGTCCGCGCGCGCCCGGGCGGCGGTGCATCCGCGCCGAGATCGCCGCGGATCCGCGCGAGTTCCGTGACCAGCTTGATGCGCTGTGCCTCGCCGCCGGACAGCGTAGGGCTCTGCTGGCCCAGCGTCAGATAGCCCAGGCCGACGTCGCGCAGCAGCGCCAGCGGGTGCTGGATCGACGGATGGCTGGCGAAGAATTCCACTGCGTCGTCGACGTTCATCGCCAGCACGTCGCCGATCGACTTGCCGCGCCACTCGACCTGCAGCGTGCCCGCGTCGAAGCGCCGCCCACCGCATACGTCGCAGAGCACTTTCACGTCGGGCAGGAAGTTCATCTCCACCGTCTTCACGCCCTGGCCTTCGCAGGCAGGGCAGCGACCACCCGCCGTATTGAAGGAGAAGCGGCTGGCGTTATAGCCCCGGATGCCGGCTTCGGTGGTGCTGGCATAGATGCGGCGGATCGCGTCCCAGAATCCGACATACGTCGCGGGGCAGGAGCGGGGGGTCTTGCCGATCGGCGTCTGGTCGACCTCCAGCACGCGCTCGACAGGGTCGATGCCGGTGATGGCCCGGCAGCCGTGCAGGGCAGGCAGCTTGGCGCCAGGCTTGCGCGCGAGCAGCGCCCGCAGGTTGGCGTGGAGCACGTCCCGTGCGAGCGTCGATTTGCCGGAACCGGAGACGCCGGTGACCGCCACCAGTCGGCCCAGCGGCACTGCGACGTCGACGCCCTTGAGGTTGTGCAGCGTCGCAGCTTCGATGCGCAGCATCGGCGTGGCCTTGCTGCCCCGCAGGGTCACGGGGCGCCGCGGCGTGGACGGATGCTGCAGCGGTTCGCGCAGGAAACGGCCGGTGACCGAGCCGGGGTTGGCGATCAGGTCCCGAACAGTGCCTTCACCCACGATCTGTCCGCCGCGGCTGCCGGCGCCCGGCCCCAGATCGATCACGTGGTCCGCCCGCCGGATGGTGTCCTCGTCGTGCTCCACGACCACCAGCGTGTTGCGTTCGCTGGCCAGTTCGCGCAGGGCCTCGAGCAGGATCCGGTTGTCGCGCGGATGCAGGCCGATGGTGGGTTCATCCAGGACGTAGCACACGCCCTTGAGGTTGGAACCCAGTTGCGCCGCGAGTCGGATCCGTTGCGTTTCGCCGCCGGACAGCGTCGGCGCGGAGCGGTCCAGCGTCAGGTAGCCCAGGCCGACGCGCCGCAGGAATGCCAGACGCGACCGGATCTCGGCGATCACGTCGCGGGCGATCGCCGCATCGCGGCCGTCGAGCTTGAGGCGCGCGAAGAATTCGGCCGACTCGTCCACGGAATGTGCCGCCAGCGCCGCGATCGATTCGTCGCGGAAACGGACCGCGAGCGCCGTCGGGTTGAGGCGTGCCCCGTTGCAGTGGCCGCAGGCCTCCGGATCCCCTGTGAAATCGTTGCCCCAGGCTGATTCCTCGCCGCTCTGTTCGGCGTCGAAGCCGGGCAGCGTGGCCCCCGTTCCGAAGCAGGCTTCGCACCAACCCTGCGCCGAGTTGTAGGAGAACAGCCTCGGGTCCAGGTCCGGGAAGCTCGTGCCGCACGACGGGCAGGCGCGCCGCGCCGAAAATACCTGCACCGGCCCCGGAGCCCCGTCGCGCAGCACGTGCACGAGACCCTTGCCGTGGTCCAGCGCCTGCGCCAGGAGGTCGCGCAGCGCTGCTTCGCCCGATGCCGTCACCGCGACGCGACCCACGGGCAATTCAATCGTGTGTTCCTTGAAGCGCGCCAGTCTGGGCCAGCCAGCCGTCGGCGTCATCACGCCGTCCACGCGCAGTTCGCGATGCCCGCGCCCGGAGGCCCATTTGGCCAGGTCGGTGTAGTACCCCTTGCGACCCACGACCAGCGGTGCGAACAGGTCCACCGTCTTGCCACGATGATCCTTCATGATGCGCGCGGCGATCGACTCCGGGCTTTGGGGCTCGATGGCGTCGCCGCAGTCCGGGCAATGCTGGGTGCCGAGCTTCACGAACAGCAGGCGCATGAAATGGTGCAGTTCGGTCAGCGTTGCCACCGTGCTCTTGCGTCCGCCCCGGCTCGTGCGCTGTTCGATGGCGACGGTCGGCGGTATCCCATGCACCGCATCGACGTCGGGTCGCGACGCGGGCTGCACGAACTGCCTCGCGTAGGCGTTCAACGACTCGAGGTAGCGGCGTTGTCCTTCGTTGAACACGATGTCGAAGGCGAGCGTTGACTTTCCAGATCCCGAAACGCCGGTCACCACGGTGAAGCCGCCGTGCGGGATGCGCAGGTCGATGTCCTTCAGGTTGTGTTCCCGGGCATGTCGGATGACGATGGCATCGTCGCGGCGAGGCACTGTCCGGGGCGCGTCGCGGACGCCTGCGCCGGGGCGTCCGACGTCGCGCTCGTAGGCCGCCAGCGCGCGGCCCGTGTGGGAGCGGGGATTCGCGCGCAGCGCGGCGGGTGTGCCGGTCGCGAGGATCTCGCCCCCCGCGTCTCCGCCTTCCGGTCCCAGGTCGATCAGCCAGTCGGCGGAGCGGATCACGTCGAGGTTGTGCTCGATCACCAGCAGCGAGTGACCTTGTTCGAGCAGTTGGTCGAAGGCCCGCATGAGCCGCGCGACATCCTCGAAATGCAGGCCCGTGGTCGGCTCGTCGAAGATGAGCAGCTTCCGGCCGGCTCCCGCGGCGTCGGCCAGGTGCCCCGCGAGCTTGAGCCGCTGCGCCTCGCCGCCGGACAGCGTCGGCACCGGCTGGCCAAGCCGCAGGTAATCGAGGC
The DNA here is from genome assembly GCA_039800965.1 of Pseudomonadota bacterium. Lineage (GTDB taxonomy): Bacteria > Pseudomonadota > Gammaproteobacteria > Steroidobacterales > Steroidobacteraceae > ZC4RG30. The sequence continues at coordinate 41,811 of JBDLPS010000221.1, forward strand.
CCACGTCGGACAGCGGTTTCAGCCTGGCCGCGACCTCGGGCGTATCGGCGAAGAACGCCAGTGCCGTCGTCACCGTCATGTCGAGCACGTCGGCGATGCTGGCGCGTCGCCTGTCCGCGCCCTCGACTTTCACTTCCAGCGTTTCCGCGCGGTAACGACTGCCGTTGCATTCGCCGCAACGCAGGTAGACGTCCGACAGGAACTGCATCTCGATGTGTTCGAAGCCGTTGCCGCCGCAGGCCGGGCAGCGACCCGTCCCGGAATTGAAGCTGAACGTCCCTGCCGTGTACTTGCGTTCCAGCGCATCCGGCAGCTTGGCGAAGCGTTGCCGGATCACGTCAAAGGCGCCCACGTAGCTTGCTGGGTTCGAGCGCGTCGTCCGGCCGATGGCGCTCTGGTCGACCATGACCGCTTCCGTCACCTGCTCGTGCCCCCGCAGCGCGCGGAACGCGCCCGGCGACTCGGTCGGCTTGCCATGCGCCTTCAGCAGCGCTGGATGCAGCACGTCCTCGACCAGCGTCGATTTTCCCGACCCGGACACGCCGGTGACGCAGACCAGGCGTCCCAGCGGAACGCGCAGGTCGACGTTCTTCAGGTTGTGCTGGCTGGCGCCGTCGAGTTCGATCCAGCCCATGGGTTCCGCGGTCCGCGGCTTGCGAGAGGCGAGGTCGATGCGGCGTCGCCCCGACAGATAGGCGCCGGTGACCGAGTGCTTGTCCGCCCGCATGGCTGCCGGCGTTCCGTGGAAAACGACCTGGCCACCGTGCTCGCCGGCGCCGGGCCCCATGTCGAGGATGCGGTCCGCTTCCAGCATGATCTGTGGATCGTGCTCCACGACGACCAGCGAATTGCCCGAGTCACGCAACCGCTGCATCACGCGGATCACGCGCTGCATGTCGCGCGGATGCAGGCCGATCGAAGGCTCGTCCAGCACGAAGAGCGTGTTCACCAGCGAGGTGCCGAGCGCCGTCGTCAGGTTGATGCGTTGGACCTCTCCGCCCGACAGCGTGCGTGACTGCCGGTCCAGCGTGAGGTAGCCCAGGCCGACCTCGCAGAGATAGGCGAGCCGCGACCGGATCTCGCCCAGCAGCAGATCGCTGGCTTCGTCCAGGGGGCGTGGCAGTTCCAGCTTGGTGAAGAAGTCCCGGCAGCGTGCGATCGGCATCAGCATCAGCGCGTGGATGTCGTGCGGACCCACCCGCCACAGCAACGAATCCGGCTTGAGCCGGGCGCCTTGGCAGGCGGTGCATTCGGTGTAGCTGCGGTATTTCGACAGCAGCACGCGCACGTGCATCTTGTAGGCCTTGCGTTCCAGGTAATCGAAGAATCCCTTCACGCCGTACCAGTGCTTGCGACCCGATTTGCCGTCGCCCCGGAGTACCCAGTCGCGCTGGGTGGTCGTGAGTTCCTGCCAGGGGACATCAAGCGGGACGCCGGCGCCCTTGGCGTACTTCTCCATGTCGTCCTGGCACTCCTTGCCGGAGGGCGTCTGCCAGGGCTTGATCGCCCCCTGGCCCAGGCTTTTCTGCGCGTCGGGAATGACCAGCCCGTAGTCGATGCCGATCACCCGCCCGAACCCCTTGCAGCAGTCGCAGGCGCCGAGCGGCGAGTTGAACGAGAAGCTGCTGGGCGCCGCGTCGGCATAGGCGATGTCGCAGTCCGCGCAATGCAGGTCGGTGGACCAGCGCCATCGCGCGCGCTCCGCATCGCCCTCGTCGTCGAGCGCGTGCACGGAGATGCGTCCCCGCCCGCCCTTGAGCGCGCCTTCGATTGCCTCGGTTGCGCGGGCCTTGTCCGTCGTGCCGAAACGGAAGCGGTCCTGCACGACAGTGAGCGTGCTCCGTCCGGTGTCCGCTGCGTCGTGGAAGCGTGTATAGCCCTGGGATTCGAGCAGCCTGCGCAGTTCCGCCCTCGACATCTTCCCCGGGATGTCGACGCTGAAGCAGACGAGCAGGCGGGGATCGTCGTGCGCCGCTGCCGCTTCACCCAGCGCCGCGAGGATCGAAGCGGGGCTGTCGCGCCGTACCGGCTTGCCGCAGCCCCGGCAGTGCAGGACGGCGGTCCGGGCATACAGCAGTTTCAGGTGGTCGTTCAGCTCCGTCATCGTGCCGACGGTTGAGCGTGAGGTGCGGACCGGATTGGTCTGGTCGATCGCGATGGCGGGGGGGATGCCCTCGATGCGCTCGACCTGCGGCCTGTCCATCCGGTCCAGGAATTGCCTCGCGTACGGCGAGAAGGTCTCGACATAGCGCCGCTGCCCTTCGGCGTAGAGCGTATCGAACACCAGCGATGACTTGCCGGAACCGGAGACGCCGGTGACGACGATGAGTTCGTTGAGCGGCAGTTCGAGGGAGAGGTTCTTGAGGTTGTTCTGGCGGGCGCCGTGTACGCGGATCGCGCCGGTCTTGGGGGAAGTCATGCGGCGATTCTATGCGCCGCCACTGCGGGGTGCCCGTCGCCCTAGTGCAGGCGCCCGCGCCGTTGCCGGTGACGGGCGAAATCCAGCGCGACGAGGATCAGTCCGGCGGCGGCGCCGAGGATGACCGACGTCGACCCGAAGCGCATGACACACCACCCGGCGGCGGCCACTCCCAGCGCCTGGCCGAGGAAATAGCTCAATGCGAAGGCGGCGACCGCGGCGCCGCGCCGTTCCGGCGCCATCTGCGTGGCGTTCGTCTGCAGCGTGTTGTGCAGCATGTAGAAACCGACGCCCATCGCGAAGCAGGCAAGGGCCGCCACGGCGAGGTTCGAGGCCAGGGCGACGATGGTCATGGTGGCGAGGACGAGCGTCCCGCCGAGGCGGATCAGGCCGATCTCGCCGATTCCGGCCAGCAGTCGCCGCGCCGTGAACGCGAACAGCAGGCCGCCCAGCCCGAACAGCATGGCCGCCGAGCCGGCGAGCGTGAGCGAGATTCCCAGCGTGCGGTGCAGGTGCGTGGCGAAGAACGCGAAGGCGCCCAGTACCAGCGCACCTTCGAGGAATACCGAGCGCATGACGACGCGCGCCCAGGGTTCGCGCAGCACCAGCAGGAATTCGCGCAGGAGGCCTGCCTGCGCCACCTGCGATGCGCCGGTGGGTGCGGCGACATCCAGTTGGCGGCGCATCCGCAGCAGCAGCACGGTGCTCAGTGCGAACAGGGCGGCGATCAGCAGGAAGGGGATCTGGCGCCCGAAGTGGTCTGCGGAAAGTCCGCCGAGGAGCTGGCCCAGCGCGACGCCCAGGATCTGGCCGATCGAGAAGCGCGCAAGCACCGGTTGCCGGTGCTCGTAAGGGACCGAATCCCCGATCCATGCCATCGCGAGCGGGATGAGCGCGGCCGAGGTGACGCCCGCCAGCACGCGGGCACCGACCAGCGTGCCCAGCCCGGGTGCGAACGCGCACGCCAGCGTGGCGAGCAGGCAGCCGCCGCATCCCCAGGCGATCACCCGCAGCTTGCCGAAGCGGTCGCCCACGGGTCCGAAGAACAGCTGGCTTACCGCGTAGCCGAGGGAGAAGCAGGTGATGACCCACGACGCGGCCGACAGCGGCACGCCGAAATCCGCGCCGAGCCGGGGCAGGAGAGGGTCCATCACGCGCTGTGACATGCCACTGCCGCAACCTGCGATGGCAAGCACCGTGACCGCGCCGATCACCAGCCTTTCGCGCGTGGCGGCATCCTGTTGCGACGGAAGGGGATTCACGCCTGCATGGTACCGTAGCGCGCATGTTCGACGCGGTGCTCTTCGACATGGATGGCTTGCTGCTGGATTCCGAGCGCGTGCTGATGCGCGCGTGGGTGGCGGCCGCGGAGGAAGAGGGCATCGCGATCCATCCTGAGGTCTACGCAGGTGTCGTCGGTCGTGCTGCGGCGGATTCGCATCGCCTCTTTGCCGAGATGTTCCGCGGTGATGTCGTGCATGCCCGGATGCGCCGCAAGGTCGAATCGTCCCTCGCGCGCCGCCGTGGCGGAGTGGTTTTCCCACTCAAGGATGGCGTCGTCGAGCTGCTGGAGGCTTTGCGCGGGCGTGGCGTGCCCTGTGCCGTGGCGTCGTCCTCCGGCGTCGACGAAATCAGGCAGCGTCTCGCCGCAGTCGGGGTGCTGCAGCATTTCGTTGCAGTGGCGGGTGGCGACGAGGTGCCCCGCGGCAAGCCGGACCCGGCGGTTTACGCCCTGGCGGCATCGCGTCTCGGCGTCCCGCCCTCGGCCTGCCTCGCCTTCGAGGACAGCGAGAACGGGGCCAGGGCGGCGCTGGCGGCCGGTGCATCGCTCGTCGTGGTGCCCGATCTGCGGCGTCCGGTCGAAGAGGTGATGGCCCGGTGCCTGTTCGAACTCGAGTCGTTACGCGAGGCCGTCGGGCACCTGCCGCGCTGGTTCCCCTGATGCTTCCTGCTACAGTTCGCAAAACCAACAAGAACCTCCAAGGGGGAGTCATGTCCAGGATGAATGCCCTGCTTGCCGCCACGGCGTTGGCGGCGGTCCTCGCCACGACGGCGGGCTGCGTCACCCCGGGAGGCGCCGCGAAGCCGTCGGCCGCCGCCGCTGCGGTGGCGGACACGGCTCGCCCCGACGCCGACCGCGCCCGCGACGCGGATCGCAAGCCGGCCGAACTCATCGCCTTTGCCGGCATCAAGGCCGGGGACAAGGTCGGCGACATCATGCCGGGTGGCGGTTACTTCACCCGCCTGTTCAGCGTCGTCGTCGGCCCCAAGGGCGCCGTCCATGCGCTGCCGCCTGCGCGGGCTGCCAATGCGCCGGCCAACGCACCGGACCCGGCGGCCGCCGTGAAGGCCATCGCTGCCGACGCGCATTACGCCAACGTCAAGGTGGGTTCATCGGATGTCGCAACGCCGGTGGCCGAGAAGCTCGACGTCATGTGGACGTCGCTCAACTACCATGACCTGCAGAACCGCCCGAACGCCGACCTCAAGGCGTTCAACAAGTGGGTTTACGACTCGCTGAAGCCCGGCGGTACCTACATCGTGATCGACCACGCGGCCAAGGCCGGCGCCGGCAAGACCACGACTTCCACGCTGCACCGTATCGAGCCTGCCTTCGTGAAGCAGGAAGTCCTGGCGGCCGGTTTCCGCTTCGCCGGCGAGACCGCGGCCCTGCAGAACCCGGCGGACGACCATTCGCAGGTCGTGCGCGAGTCGGGCATCCGTGGCAAGACTGACCAGTTCGTATTCAAGTTCCGCAAACCGAAGTAACCATGAAACTACGCCGTGCCGCGCACCTGCTGACGTGGGTTGTCGCCCTGATGCCCATGCTGGCCGCTGCCGCCAGCCAATCCGACCTCCTGCTGCCCCGGGGCGTGACCCTGCCCAAGGGCGTCGAGGTGCCCAACGACACGGCGATCGCCATCTACATGCCGGCGTCGAAGCTGAAATCGCGCAGCTTCGTGCAGGGTGCGGGCATGTGGGCCGAACCGGGCAAGGCGCTCGAGGAGGCGCGCAGCAGCGTGGCCGCCAAGCTCTTCCCGAAGGTGTTGCCGGCGGGGCCGGGGATGACGGGCCAGTACGGCCTGCTTCTCGCCGTGCAGCCGGACTGGAACTTCGATGGCGGCAACCTGAAGCTGGAGCTGCGCTATCGCGTCTACGATCCCGCAGGGCAGATGCTGCGCGAGGGCGTGCAGTTGCAGACGGCCGGCATGAACTCCTCCGGTACGCTCGGCGGCTTCCGCGCGGCGAGCTACAAGGGGATGCAGATGGTGCTCGTCGACATCCTCAAGGAGCTCAAGCCCTCGGCCGCGGCCTTCCCGCCGTCGGGTTCGCTCGCCGACGTGCCGCCGGCGCGCCTGTTCAACAAGACCAAGGCCGTCGCCACAGGCACCGGCTTCGTGATCAACAAGAACGGCCAGTTGATGACCGCTGCACACGTGTTGCGCGACTGCCTTCTCGTCGAGGCGACCCGCGAAGGCCAGCATTTCGACGCAAGGCAGAAGGCCGCCAGCGATCTGCTGGACCTTGCGGTGCTGGATACCGGCCGTGACCTCGGTCCCGGCTTGCCGCTGCGCGTAGGACAGACCCTCACGCTCGGTGAATCCATCACGAACGTCGGTTTCCCGCTGCAGGACCTCCTCGCCGGCACGCCGAACCTGACGCGCGGCAACGTCAGCGCCCGCGCCGGCCTCAAGGGTTCCGTCGGCCAGTTCCAGTTCTCCGCGCCGATCCAGCCGGGCTCCAGCGGCGGTCCCGTCGTGTCCGATGGCGGCGAACTTCTGGGCGTCACGGTGAGCACCTTGAATGTGGCAGCCCTCGCCAGCCGCGGGCTGGTGCCGCAGAACGTCAACTTCGCCCTCGACGCGAAACACGCCGCGGCCTTCATGCGCCGCGAAGGCGTGGAGTTCGCCGAGGTCGCGCCCCGGACCAACGGCAGCATGCAGATGGCCAACGACGCGGCCCTGTCCTCGGTCGTGCAGCTCAGCTGCTATCAATAGGAAGGCATCGATGAAAAGGATGATGGTCCTCGCGGTGCTCTCCGCCGCCCCGGTCTTCGCCGCCCAGGCCGAAGAGTCCGTCGCGCCCCTGCCGGCGATGAATTTCACCAGTTCGCTGGCGGCCGACCAGCTCTACGGGTTGGTGAAGGAAAACCCGGCCTTCGGGTCCCTCGAGAAGAACCTGGTCGGCAGCCCGATCCAGTTGCGGATCACCCATACGCTGCAGCCGACCGCCGGCGGCATGGCGACCGGACTGCTGTCGGCCATCTGGACCGGCGGCACGCTCGGCTTGCTGCCGATGGTCACGAACAACGACCTCGTGCTGCACTATGAAGTGCTCGTGAACGGCAAATCGCTGGTCTCCTACAGCTTCCAGCGCAATTTCACCCGCGCGGTGAACATCTGGAAGCAGGATGATCCGACCTACGGGCTGGGCGACCAGGGGCTCGCCTGGGCCCGGACCACCGCGACGGATTTTGCCGCGCAGGCGGCGCGCAGCGCGGAGATGGCGTCGCTCGCCCGCGAGTACGCGTACTTCTTCGGCGAAGCTGCATCCAAGCCATGATCCGCGCGGCGGTGATGGTACTGGCGGTGTCGATGCTGTCCGGCGTCGCGCCGGCCCGTGCCGCGACCTGCGACCGGGCCTGCCTCGAAGGCATCGCGGACCGTTACCTCGAGGCCCTGCTGGCCCACGATCCGTCGAAGGCTCCGTTGGCCCGTGGCGCGCGTTACGCCGAGAACAACGTGGTGCTGCCGTTGCCCGACGGCCTGTGGCGCACGGTCACCGGCCTTGGGGCCTATCGGCTGAAAGTCACCGACCCGACCTGGCAGACCGTCGGCTTCTACGCCAAGGTGCAGGAGAACGGCGCGCCCGTCCTGCTGGCGACCTTCCTCAAGGTGGAGGGAGGGCGCATCACCGAAATCGATGCACAGGTGGCGCGCCTGACCGATACGACGGGCAGCGGAACCCCGGCGAACCTGCGCGAGGACAAGCTCGGCGATGCACCGCGTTCCCAGTTCCTCTCGGAACTGCCCGTCGCGGCTCGCCGTTCCCGGGCCGAGCTGGCGGCCATTGCCGACAGCTACTACACCGGCCTCGAGAACAACCGGGGCACCAAGGTGCCGCCGTTCGCCGACGACTGCCTGCGCCTCGAGAACGGCACGCCGACTTCCGGTCGTCCCGTGCCCCCGGGCGCACAGCCCAACGGCATGAACCATGGCTGCCGGGAGGCTTTCGGTCTTGGGTATTACCGGGACGACACGCGCCTGCGCAACCGGCGCATCCTCGCGATCGACGAAGCGCGCGGACTCGTCTATGCAACCGTGTTCTTCGACCACGATGCGTCCCTCCGGCATTACACGCTCAACGATGGCCGCGAAATCGAGGTCCGGAACACCGGTCCGTGGACCTGGAGCACGCAGGAGCTCTTCCAGGTGAATGCCGACGGGAAGATCAGCCAGGTCGAGGCCGTTCTGATGGCCGTTCCCTATGGCCAGCGACCGGCCTTCCGCACCGGGCAGCATTTCCCGAGTCCGCAGGCCGACCGGGACGGATTCAAGGAGTACTGAGCCATGTACGAGGCACGGCACGAGCGTCCGCTTCACCGCCGCGGATTCGTCCGTCGTCTCGTTGCTCATGCCGGCGCCGCCGTTGCGCTCGTCACGGGCTCGCTTTGCCTCGGCATGGTCGGGTACATGCATTACGAAGGGTTGCCGGCGGTCGATGCCTTCCTCAACGCCGCCATGCTGCTCGGTGGCATGGGGCCGGTCGACGTGCCCCGCAGCGTCGCCGGCAAGCTGTTCGCCGGCGCCTATGCCCTGTATGCCGGCCTGATGTTCCTCGTCACCGCTGCCCTGATGTTCACGCCGGTGATGCACCGCCTCCTCCATCGCTTCCACTGGACCGAAGACGAGCGCTGACCCTGTCACCGCCCCGCCGGGCGGGGTAGACCGGTGTTTTCGAGGGGCGTTTCCCTACCTTGCGGCGGACCGGCGATTCCCCGAACGTCTGCCCCCGTGAAATACCGTGGCCCTCAATCCGCGTTCCTGCTGTGCCTGGTCCTCGCTTCGCGGGCGGCCTTCGCGGACATCTTCATGTTCGTGGATGCCTCGGGCGCGGTGCATTACAGCGACGTGCCGGACGACCCCCGATACGAGGTCGTGGCCCGGACCCCGGCCCGCGAAGGGGAGCAGCCGCAACCCGTGCCGGGACTGGCCCCGGGCGCGACCCCCACCGCCTATGACGCGGCCATCCATGTGGCATCGGCCGCGGCGGAGGTGCCCCCGGCGCTCGTCCGGGCCGTCATCACGGTGGAATCGGGCTTCAATCCCAGGGCCCAGTCGCGGGCCGGCGCGAAGGGCCTGATGCAACTGATGCCGGAGACCGCCCGCCGCTATGGGGTCTCCGATGCCTTCGATCCGGAACAGAACATACAGGGTGGAACCCGCTACCTGGCGGACCTGATTGCCCGGTTCGGACGTGAAAACCTTGAACTGGTACTCGCTGCGTACAACGCGGGCGAGACGGCCGTCGCAAAGTACGGCAATCGAATCCCGCCCTATCGCGAAACGCTGCATTATGTCCCCAATGTGATACGTCTCTTCCGGGCCCTGAGCGCCCGCGAGACCAGGACGGCTGGAGGATGAGCGGCATGAGGACGAGGTACGGAGCGCGGAAGGCGCAGGCGGGATTCACCCTGCTGGAGCTGCTGGTGGTCATGGTGATCATCGGCTTGCTCGCGGGCTTTGTTGCGCCGCGATATTTCGCCCAGGTCGGCAAATCCGAGGTCAAGGCGGCCCGGGCCCAGATCGATGCCCTCGACAAGGCCCTCGAGCAGTACCGCATCGACATGGGTCACCTGCCGAGTGCGTCGCAGGGGCTGGAGGCACTCAACGTGGCGCCGCAGGGCGAGACGGGCTGGTCCGGTCCCTACCTCAAGAAGGCCGTGCCGCTGGATCCCTGGGGCAATGCCTACGTCTATGCCGTTCCCGGCACGCACGGCAACGACTTCGACCTCTTCTCGTTCGGCAAGGATGGTCGCGAAGGCGGCAAGGGCGAGGACGCGGACATCGGGAACTGGTGACCGATGCGCTTCAGGGTCAAAGCCATCGGCCCGGCGCGGGATGTGGTGTCCTGTGTCATCGAGGCGGCGGACGAGGGTGACGCGCGGCGCCAGGCGTCTGCTTCGGGCCTCGCGCCGTTGTCCGTCGCGCGCGAACGCACGCTGGCCTTCGGGGTGGCGCGCGGCCGGCTGGATCTCGTGACCTTCAGCCAGGAGCTCGTGGCCCTGGTCGAGGCGGGGCTCTCCCTCGTCGAATCCATCGAGACGCTCGCCGAGAAGGAAGCCAATCCGGTGGTGCGCCGATCCATGGAACAGATCCTCGCGAGGCTCCGTGAAGGACGCACGCTGGGGGCGGCGCTCGCCGAACACCCGGCCCTGTTCCCGCCACTCTATGTGTCCACGGTCAGGGCCAGCGAGCGCACCGGCGCGCTGCGGGAATCGCTGCTGCGTTTCGTGGCCTACCAGAAGCAGGTCGATGTACTGCGCAAGAGCCTCGTCAATGCCTCCATCTACCCGGCGGTGCTGTGCGTCGCCGGTCTGCTGGTCGTCGGATTCCTCATGGGTTACGTCGTGCCGCGTTTCAGCGCGCTGTACGAGGACATGGGCAGCGGCCTGCCATTCGCCTCGCGCATGCTCATGCGCTGGGGCCGCTTCATGGATGCGCATGCGATGGGCATGCTCGTCGGCGTCGTGGCGCTGGTCGCCGGCGCCGTCTACGTGTTCACCCGCGCATCGTTCCGGGCCGCGATCGGCGCGCGCATCGCACGGATCCCGCATCTTGGCGAACGGATCCGCATCTACCAGCTGGCACGCCTGTACCGGACGATCGGCATGCTGCAGCGGGGCGGCACACCGATGGTGACCGCGATGCGCATGTCGGACGGCCTTCTGGGCGCCGAACTGCGCGAACCCTTCGAACGTTCCATCCGCTGGGTGCGGGAAGGCCGCTCCGTGGCCGATGCCATGGAAGAAGCCGGACTGACCACGCCCGTGGCGACGCGCATGCTCCGCGTGGGCGAGCGCAGCGGCAACATGGGCGAGATGATGGAGCGCATCGCCGCGTTCTACGACGAGGAACTCGCGCGCTGGGTGGGCTTTGTCACGCGTCTCGTCGAACCGCTGCTGATGAGCGTCATCGGCATCGCCATCGGTGTCATCGTCGTGTTGATGTACTTCCCCATCTTCGAGCTCGCGGGGAGCATCCAGTGATGGCGTTGCCCGACGCCGACCTGATGGCTGCGGCGCTGGCGCAGGCGCGCGCGGATTCCGTGCCGCTGCCGGAGATACTGGCGGACCGGCTGGGCGTGGATCTCGCCGAGGCGACGGAAGCCGCGGCACGCCTGATGGATCTGCCTTTCCTCGGTGCGACGGACCTGCTGTCGCTCGAGCCGGCCTTCGACGTGCTGTCCCATCCGGATTGCTCGCGACACCACTGCTTCGTCGCGCGCGACGGCGAGCGGCAGGTCGCGGTGGTGGACGATCCGTTCAACCTCGTGCTGCGGGGCTGGATCGAGGCGCGCGTTCCCGGCGCCCTGTCCTGGGCGGTCGCTTCCCGCGCCGAGATCCTCGCCTGCGTGGCGCGCCATGAAAGCTCGATGCGCGCGCTGGACGCCACCATCGCCGGCAGCGACACGGTCGTCGCCGACGACGTCGAGGTCGAGAACCTGTCGCTTGCCTCGATCAGCCGGCACGACAGCCCCATCGTCAAGCTGGTTCATTCCACTCTTTATGACGCGCTCCGTGCCGGCGCGAGCGATGTCCACCTCGAGACCGTGGGCAACGGCCTCGTGGTCCGATATCGCATCGACGGCGTGCTGGTGCAGATCGCACAGGTCGGTGGCGGCGAAGTCTCCGAGCAGGTGATCTCGCGCATCAAGGTCATGGCGGAGCTCGACATTTCCGAGCGGCGCATCCCGCAGGATGGTCGCTTCAAGGTCGCCATCGACGGTAGGCCGACCGACTTCCGCGTCTCCATCATCCCGAGCGTGTTCGGCGAGGACGCCGTACTGCGTGTGCTGGACAAGCAGGCCCTGACTGAAAAGGTGCACGGACTGACGCTGGCTGGCCTGGGCTTCGAAGGCGACCTCGTCACGCGCCTGCGCAGGCTGAGCAACCTGCCTTACGGCATGTTGCTGGTCACCGGCCCTACCGGCAGCGGCAAGACCACGACGCTCTATGCGGCGATTTCCGAATCGCAGACGGGGCGCGACAAGATCATCACCATCGAGGATCCGGTCGAGTACCAGTTGCCCGGCGTGCTGCAGATCCCGGTGAACGAGAAGAAGGGGCTGACGTTCGCGCGCGGCCTGCGGTCCATCCTGCGCCACGATCCCGACAAGATCATGGTCGGCGAAATCCGCGACCCGGACACCGCGCAGATCGCTATCCAGTCGGCGCTGACAGGTCACCTCGTCTTCACGACGGTGCACGCCAACAATGTCTTCGATGTCATGGGGCGTTTCGTCCACATGGGCGTCGATACCTACAGTTTCGTCGCCGCCCTGAGCGGCATCCTGGCGCAGCGGCTCGTGAGGCTGGTCTGCGAGGGCTGCGCCGAGGTCGTCCAGCCCGACGCGGCCCTGCTGGCCGAATCGCAGCTCGACGCTGCGGATTGCAGCCATTTCCTTTTCCGGACGGGCCGGGGATGCGGCCAGTGTCGGGGCACCGGCTACCGTGGCCGCAAGGCGGTTGCCGAGCTGCTGGTGCTGGACGACGAGATCCGCGAGGCGATCATCGCCCGCGCGCCGGTGCGCCAGCTCAAGGCCCTGGCCCAGAAGTCCGGCATCCGCCTCATCCGCGAAGCCGCGCTGGACCTCGTCCGCCGTGGCGAGACGACGCTCGAGGAGGTGAACCGTGTCACCACGCTGGCGTGACGTGATCGCCGTCCATCTTTCCCCCGGCCGCAGCGCGATGGTCCGCGAGGGCAGGGGGCTCCGGCCCGCGCCTGCCGTCCATGACGCCTGGGTTGCCGGTGATGCGCAGGCTGCCGACTGGAACCCCGTGCTCGATGCGCTCGATGCACGGCTCGAGGACGTCGCAAGCCGCGGTGCCGCGGTATCTGTGGTCATCGGCGACGCCTGGGTGCGTTACGTGGCCGTCCCCGCTTCCGCGCAACTGCTTCGCAATGCCGAGCGGCTGGCGCACGCCCGCCATCTGTTCACTGAAACGCTGGGTGAGTCGGCTGCCGACTGGGATGTCGCGCTTGCCACGAACTGGCCCGGCGCGCCGACCATCGCCTGCGCCATGCCACGGGAACTCGTCGAAGGTCTGCGTGCGGGCCTGGCGCGACATGGCTGTCGCCTGGTATCGCTGCTGCCGCAGCTCGTTGCTGCGTACGGCACCTGGCGTCGAACCTTGCCGGACCGTGGTTTCTGGTTCGCCTCGGTGTCGGACACGGCTTTGTCTGCCGTGCACGTCGGCGCATCGGGTTTCGATGCCGCCTACAGCCTCCGTTCCGGTGTTGCATGGCGGGAGGACTTCCGTCGGCTGCGTCGCCTGCATGAACTCGGGGGTGGCGCGAGCGGTGAGCCGGCTTTCGCCGATGTGCCGTCCGTGTTGCACGGTAAAGAGGAGGCCGGGTGCACCCTGCTGGCGGATGCGACGGCATCGCGCGACCTCAAGGGTCGCTTGATGCTGTGGCGGAGGCAGGAGGCATGAGCGCCCCGCGTTTCGAAATGGATTTCGCCCGCCGGCCTTACCGAGGTGGCGCCGCCGGCGTCCTGTTCGCCGTGCTGGGTGTGCTGCTGCTGGCCCTGACGCTTGCCTGGCAGCAGCGGCTGGATACGCGTCTGGCCGGGTTGGAACTGCGCAGCGCCGACTTGCAGCGCCGCCAGCAGGCCGCCGGATCGGCACCGCCGGTCGCCGGCCTGCAGCGCGCGCCACGTACCGCGACCTTGCTGGCGGTGCCTTGGTCGCCGTTGCTCGCCGGGCTCGAAAAGGCCAGCGCACAGCAGCGCGCGGACGTGGCGATACTCGCCATCGAACCCGATGTCGCGCGACGCCGACTCAAGCTGTCGGGCGAGGCCCGCAATTTCAATGCCGTCGTGGAATACGTCGGGCGCCTGCAACGCATGAAATCGTTGCGACATCCGATGCTCGAATCACATGAGATCCGGCTGGACGACGAGTACAAGCCGGTGCGCTTCCAGCTGACCGCCGAATGGGTGGACGCGCCATGACCTTGCAGGTCCGGATTTCACCGGCGCGACTGGTGGCTGTTGTCGAACAGGTGCTGCGCTCGGCCGGCCTGCCGCTGGTTGCCGGCGCCTGCCTGGTCGTTGCGGCGGCGGGCATCCTCGGCCTGCGGACGTTGCCGACGCGTGCTGCCATCGCGGCGCTCGACGGTCGCCTGCAGCAGCAGGTCGCTGCAGCCCGGGCGTTGCCGGCACCGGCCAAGGCCGCCAAGGCGCAGGCACTGCCGCTGCGCGACCAGGCGCCACAGGTCGTCGAGCGCATCATGCGCGAAGCCGTCGCCGCCGAGGTCGATCTGGCGAGCGCCAAGTATGAATTCGTGGCGGCGCGTGACGGGATGCTGGCCCGCTATGCCATGACTTTCCCGGTGCATGCTTCGTACCCGAAGTTGCGCCGCTTCATCGACAAGGTGCTCGCGGGCGAGCCGTCCGTGGCCATCGAATCGCTGCGCATCGAGCGCAAGTCGATCGGCGTGAAGACGGTCGATGCCGAACTCCGCCTGTCGCTCTTCCTCGGGGAGGGGCAGTGATGTCGCCGGCCCTCCGCTTGCGATTGCTGCTGGCCGGCGCCGCGATCGTCGCGGCCTACGTGTTCCTGGTGCCGTCGCCGGAGGATGCCTCGGTGGTTGAACCGGTCGCGGCCAGCGCTTCGTCCCGGCGTGCCCCGGTCCCTGCCGGGCGCGCCGCGGATGCGCGGGCTGCAACGTTCACCCGGCGCGACGCGCCATCGGACGATGCGGAGGCTTTCTTCGACGGCCAGACGTGGTTCGTGCCGCCGCCACCGCCACCGCCACCGCCACCGCCGCCGCCACCGCCGCCGCCACCACCACCCACGGCGCCGCCGTTGCCCTTCAAGGCCATCGGCAGCCTGGAACCGGTGGGCGCGCCCGCCGTGGTGTTCCTGCTGCGGGGCGAAAAACTCTACGACGTCCACGTGGGAGACACGCTGGACGCCGTGTACACGGTCGATTCGTTCGACAACAACACGCTGACCCTGACCTACAAACCGCTGAACGTGCAGCAGACGCTGACGATCGGAGACGCGCGGTGAATCGAAACCATACTGGGACTGCGGTCCTGCTGGCCTTCGCGGCCTTGTTCCTGGCTTCCTGCACCGGTGCGTCCTCCCTGCACCGCGATGGCATGGGTGGCGTCCGCAAGGGTGCCTACGAAGAAGGCCTGCAGAAGTTGCAGCAGGCCATCGCCAAGGAGCCCGGCAACGTCGAATACCGCCTCGACCTGCGCCGCCAGCAACAGGCAGCGGTTGCGGCGCTGCTCGACGAAGGCGATGCCGCGCGCGCCACCGGCAATGCCGCGGCAGCCGAGAAATCCTATCGCCGCGTACTGTCGATCGAAGCCGCCAATGTGCGTGCCGCCGCCGGAATCGAGGGACTGCGTGCCGACCAGCGCCATGCGCAGGCCGTCGTCGACGCGCAGCAGGCCTTGCAGCGGGGCGAGATGGAGCGCGCGGATGCGCTGGTCCGCAAGGTGCTGATGGAGAACCCGTCGCACGCGCCGGCGCAGGCGCTGGCCGCGCGGCTCGAAGCGTCGCGGCCCGCCAATGCGGTGCCTCGCCTGCGCAGTCGTGACAACCGTCCGGTGACCCTGCAGTTCCGGGATGCGCAGACCAAGATGATCTTCGAAGTGCTGTCGCGGCAAACCGGCATCAACTTCATCTTCGACAAGGACGTGAAGACCGACGGCCGCACCACGATCTTCGTCCGCGATGTCGCGGTCGAGCAGGCAATCGACCTGATCCTCGGACAGAACCAGCTGGCCCGCCAGGTGCTGTCCGACAACCTCGTGATGGTCTACCCGAACACCGCTGCCAAGCAGAAGGATTACCAGGACCAGCTCGTCCGCACGTTCTACCTGAACTCCGCGGCGCCCAAGGACGTCGAGAACCTCCTCAAGACCGTGCTCGGTGCGAAGGCGCTCGTCGTCAACGAACGCGCCAATGCGATCGTGATGCGCGACACGCCGGAAGTGGTGCGCATGGCCGAGAAGCTCGTGGCATCGGTCGACCTGGCCGAGCCCGAGGTCATGCTGGAGGTCGAGGTGCTCGAGGTGTCCCGCAGCCGGCTGCAGCAGCTGGGCATCCTGTATCCCGGCAGCGCGAAATTCAGCGCGCCGGAAGCCCTGATCGTCAACGACATCGCACGGCTCAACGGCTACAGCATCAACGTCTCGCAGCTGAGCGCGACCGTGGACGTGCTCAAGACCAACGGCAATTCCAACGTGCTGGCGAGTCCACGGATCCGCGCGCGCAACAAGGAAAAGGCCAAGGTCCTCATCGGCAGTCGCGTGCCGGTCATCACGACCGCGGCGAGCTCGTCGGGCAACGGTGGCGTCATCAACAATACCCAGGTGCAGTACCTGGAGGTCGGCCTGACGCTCGACGTCGAACCGACGATCTATCCAACGAACGACGTGGCCATCAAGGTCAACCTCGAGGTCAGCTCGATCACCAACCGCGTGACGGTCGGCCAGACCGTGGCCTACGAGATCGGCACGCGCAACGCATCCACGCTCCTGCAGTTGCGCGATGGCGAGACCCAGATCCTCGCCGGCCTCATCCGCGACAGCGAGACGCGCGACGCGACCAAGATCCCCGTGTTGGGCGACATCCCGGTGCTCGGTCGCCTGTTCGGCGACCACACCTCGAAGCGCGACAAGACCGAGGTGGTGTTGTCGATCACGCCGCGGCTGGTCCGCCCGGCGATTCGTCCGTCCACCAACACCACCGAGTTCTGGTTCGGCACGGAAGGCCGCAACGGACCGCCGTTGTCGGCTGCGCCCATCCAGGGCGGGAGCCCTGCGCCGGTGCTGACGGCACCGAGCGCGCCCGCGCCCGCCCGTCCTGCGCCAGCCGCCGGCGCGGCCCCGGTGGCGCCCCAGGCGACACCCCCCGTTGCCGCTGCGCCAGCAGAGGTGCAGGCCGATGCCGCCGTCGCAACCGTTGCCGCAGCGCCGGACGCACCGCCGCCGGATGTCTCCGCACCGCTGCCCGCGCCCCCGGCGGACGCGCCGGCCGGGACCGGTCGCTTCAACCGCTTCCGCGGCGCGCCCGCGCGCCCGTCCGCCGCGGCGGCAGTGTCGCAGCCCGCAGCCGGTTTGCAGGCCCAGGCCAGCGGACCTGCCACGGTGCACATGGGCGAGGAGTTCACCGTCGCCGTGCAGCTCAACGCGCCACAGGGCGTGCCGCGCGTGCGCGCGCAGTTGCGCTTCGACGTCGCCGGTTTCGAATTCCTGGGCGCCGAGCCCGGTGCGTTCCTGTCGAGCGCCGAGGCCTCGCGCGTGGCGACTTCCGGTGGCGGCATGCAGCTTGATGCGAACGCCAGCGGCGACCAGCTCCTCTCCGGGAGCGGGGAACTCATGCGCGTGCGCTTCAAGGCCCTGCAGGCACGCCCGCGAGCGACCTTCGCCGGCCAGGTCAGCGTCCCCTCTGAATCCGGCGCGCCGGGCCCTTCGGGCACCATCATGCCCTTCGACATGGCGGTCCTGCCCTAGGGCCCCGCTGCACGCGCGCCATGGCACCGCATCGCACCGCTTCCGGGTTCACGCTCATCGAACTCGTCATCACCGTGGCGATCGTCGCCCTGCTGGCGACGGCCGCCGTGCCGCTTGCCGGGGTGGCGATCCAGCGTGGCAAGGAAGCGGAGCTGCGGTCGGCGCTGCGCGAGATTCGTGGCGCGATCGATGCCTACAAGTCGGCGGGCGAGCAGGGGAGCATCCTGGTGGATGCCGATGCGTCAGGTTATCCGCCGGACCTGCGCACGCTCGTGGCGGGCGTCGTCGATGCCCGCAGTCCCAAGGGCGTGAAACTGTATTTCCTGCGCCGAATTCCGCGCGATCCGTTCTTTCCGGACGGCAGCGCGCCGGCGGAGCAGACCTGGGGATTACGCAGCCATTCGAGCCCGCCAGACAGGCCGGAACCCGGCGTGGATGTGTTCGACGTCCATTCGTTCTCCAACCAGCGAGGCCTGAACGGAGTGCCCTACCATGAGTGGTAAACACCGCCGCGGCTTCACGCTCATCGAGTTGCTGGTGGTGATGGCCATCATCGCCACGCTGCTGTCGGTGGTGGTTCCCCGCTATTTCCATACGCTCCAGCATTCGCGCGAGGCCGTGCTCAAGCACGACCTGGGCGTCCTGCGCGAGGCCATCGACAAATACCGGGGCGACGTCGGCAAGTATCCCGAGTCGCTCGACGACCTCGTGCAGCATCGCTACATCCGCGCGGTGCCGGAGGATCCCATCACGCGCTCCGCGACCACCTGGCAGCCGGTCGCCTCGGAGGACCCGGATGATCCGGGCCTGCGCGACGTGTTCAGCGGCGCCGAAGGTGCCGCGTCGGACGGCACCACCTACCGGGACTGGTGATCGTGCGCCAGCAGGCCGGCTTTACCTACCTGGGCTTGCTTGCCGCGATCGTCGTGCTCGGCGTGACGATGGCGGCGGCCGGGACAGTGTGGAAGACGCAGAGCCTGCGCGAGCGCGAGAAGGAGCTGCTTTTCGTCGGCGGCCAGTTCCGGGATGCCATCGGACGGTACCGTATCGCCAACGGGGCATTCCCGCGCACGCTGGCCGACCTCGTCACCGACACCCGCTTGCCCACGCCGCGGCGTCACCTGCGCCGTATCTATGCCGACCCGATGAACGGCGGCACGGAGTGGGAACTGTTGCGGTCGCCTGACGGCGGCATCATGGGCGTGGCCAGCCTCTCGCGCGGCAAACCGCTCAAGCAGGCGAACTTCGGCGCGGACGACAGCGCTTTCAAGGACGCGGATTGCTACTGTGCCTGGCGTTTCGTGTACCAGGGCAAGTCGCTCGGCCGCAGTCGCGACCTGGCGCCGACCGATTCCAACGTCCGGTCTTCCGGGTCGAACGCACCCTGAATCGTCGCGACGCGGTCCGGAACTGCATCACATAAGTTAAATGGAAGAGGGGAATTCCTACCCCTCTGCATAGGGAATACACCCCACGAGGGGTTGCTTCTTCCCACCTCCGGCGCCGATGTCGTCCGACTGACGCCACAAGCCTTCGTTTCGCAATATGACGCCATGCGCGAAAACCTTTTTCGCGCCGCATTTCATGTTGAAGAGGCAGTGGGTCCCGAAGGGGCCCTGTTTGGAGGCTCAGATGTCCGGTTCGCGTTTCCTGCGCAGTGTTCTCGCCGCCACGCTCGTGGTCTTCGGAGGTCTTGGCCTCGCCGAAGCCGCGCCCGTGACCCTGAAGGTCGTCAGCGCGAGGGCGGAGTCCCGGTGGACCAACCCGTCCACCCAGGCCGTCACCGGCATCAGCAAGGGCGCTGTAGTCACGCACTACAAGTACCTCATCAACGTCGACAATTCGGGCGACACCTCGACGCAGCGTTCGCCCGCGCTCGGCACGGGTTGCAACCCGGCCGATGCGGGTTACCCCGACAGCTGCAAGTGGACCTCCATCGCGGGCACTGCCTCGTTCGCGCCGGTCTACACGCAGGGCACGCAGGCGGATTTCGCCACCGCCATGAACATCCCGGACGGCCGCTACCTGATCTCGGTGCTTGCGCCGGGCTTCAAGCTCGATGGCCGCCACTTCAAGGTCGCCAACGGCATCGCCACCTGGGAAGGCAAGTCCGGCGCGGCGCCGGCTTCCGAGGTGCTGGTCGAGATGCAGCCGTGGCCGTTGCCGGACGCGCAGATCCAGGCGGCGGTCTTCGAGGACATCTCGCCGGTCAACAGCGCGCCGGATCTTCCGGTGGAGCATGGTCTCGCGGGTTTCCAGGCGCACATCACCGATTACATCGGTGAAGTGACCACCGACATCTATGGCGCACCGCTGTGCGACACCGGCGCCTGCCTCAGCGCCTGCTATGTCGTCTTCAACGGCCAGGACATCGGCACGGTGCAGCCGCTCGACGCGGCCGGCCGCTGCCCGACGGATCCCCCGACCGCCAGCACCGCGATGTATTACTGCGATGGCCCGAACGGCAGCACGGCGCCCTACATGGTCGCGCGCAGCGACACGGCGCCGTACAACCGCTTCGCCTGTCCTTCCGCGCTGGGCAGCGTGGCCGTGAAGCAGGGCCCCGTCCCTGATGCGGCCGCCCTGCACACGGGCGTCATCCAGGGCAAGGTCAAGGTGCCGAACATCGGCCCGAACCGTTACGCGCTGGCCGTCACGCCGCCGGACGGTTACTTCTGGGCCCAGACGACCACGCTCGAAGGCAACAGCGACTGGGACGCCTGGGTGATGGAAGGCGCAACCGGTCTCGATACCGAGCTTGCCGTCGCCGGCGAGCCCTTCCCGGGCATCATCTTCGGCTACGTCCCGCAGCCGGGCACGTCGACCGCGCAGACGGTGCGCACGTATTCGGCAGTCAGCTGCCGTCGCGGCGTGACGAACTGTCCCTACAACATCTATCCGACGCTGACCGGCACTTCCACGATCACGGGTGTCGTCGAGGCCGTGAAGATCTTCGTCCCCGCGACCGGTGGCATCGCCGGCCTGCCCGGCCAGATCTGGGGCGGCATGCAGGGTGCCAAGATCGACAAGCCGATCGAGTACCCCTGGGTCACGCTCACCGACCTGTCCAATGGCGATTCGATCGTCTGGGCCGGCCGCGGTGACGTGCAAGGTCGCTTCTCCATCCCGAACGTCCCGGCCGGCACCTACACCCTGACCTGGTGGGACCAGCCGCAGAACGAGATCCTCGACCTCGTGAACGTCACCGTTCGCGCCGGCGAGACCGTCGACATGGGCATCCTGCCGCTGACCGGCTGGTGGACCGTCTTCGATGGCTATGTCTTCAATGACGCCAACCGCAACGGCATCAAGGACGAGGGCGAGGCGGGCATCCCCAACTACACGTTGACGTTGCGCAAGCGCGAGAACTCGCAGATGGATCGCGGCACGACTGCCGCCACCACCGATTCCAACGGCTATTACGTCTTCGAATCCGCCTATCCCATGACGCAGTGGCTGGTGATGGAGGCCTATGACGACCTCCATTACACGACCGGCGTCACCTACCAGGCCGACAACCAGCCCGATCCGACCACGGTGATCGGTTCGGGCGTGGACGTCAGCGTGCATCCGATCATCGGCCTTTCAGGTCGCATCGACTGGGGCAAGCACATCTACGACGGCACCGGCACGAACGGCGTCGACCCGCGCAACGGCGGCATCGTCGGCAGCATCAGCTACGACACCACCCGCAACGAAAAGGACCCGCGCTACGCGGCGGTGGAAGTCTGGCAGCCTGGCGTGCCGGACCTCACGGTCAAGCTGTGGAAGCCTGTCCCCTGCAACACCCACGTGGGCACGCCTTGCAGCGCGGACCGTCGCTATGAGCTCGCGGCCGATGGCTCCTACGCCAAGGGCCTGCTGCTGAACACCTACCTGTCCGAGACCTGGACGCGTCCGGCCGGCTGCACCGTCCGCAACGCCGATGGCACGCCCCTGGTGCACGGTGTCGATGAACAGGTGCTGCCGCTCGACGACACGCTGCCCTGCATCGAGGCGCCGCTGACGGGCATCCAGTTCGGCACCTACGCCACGGACCAGGGCACCCCTGACGCGAACTTCGGCGCTGCCGTCAACGGCAACTGGGGCTTCGGCGACGGTTGCCTCGTCTCGGGCTTCAACACGACGACCCAGGCCTGCAACAACGCGAGCGAACCGCTGGCCGCGCTGCCGGCTGCGAACTATCTGGTACAGGTCGACCTGCAGTCCCTCAAGGACGCGCAGGGTCGCCCGGTCTATCAGGTGACGCGCGAGGAAGACGTGAACGTGGCCGCCGGCGACGAGTTCGCCCCGGCCGTGCCGCCGCCGGCCTGCGTCGGCGCGCTGCATGTGGTCGACTCGTCCGGCAACGACGGCTACCTGACCGGTGCCGGCACGGCCCCTGCCGAGGGCCAGCAGCGTCCGCTCTGCGACGTGAAGCTCGTGACCCTTACCAATGGCAAGTCGGTCGCCCCGATGTTCAACGTCTTCACGGACGTTCCGCTCCCGGGTCGCCACTGGTTCATCATCATCGATGACCTGAACTTCTCCAGTAACCCGAAGTCCACGACCTTCGGCGAGAAGGCGGGCATTCCCTTCGCCCCGGTCGGCATCTACGATTTCACCAACCGTCTCGTGAAGACGGTGGAATCAGACTACAACGGCCTGGCTGACGTGCTGCTGCCGTCGACCAACCGCATCAACTGCCCGACGCCCTCCGGCGTCTGCGCGAACCTGTACCGTTACGTGGGCAACGACCCGGGTGTCCCGGGCCGCCTGAACACGAACTACAACCCGGCCTTCCGCACCATCGCGGCCGAATTCGAAGTCCTGCCGGGCCTGATCGTGCCGGCGGACCTCGCGCCGAGCCAGGTCGGTGTCACCGTGCAGCTCCCGGGCTCGCAGGTGACGACCAACCTGCAGTGCAAGGTCGAGGACGTCGCGCCCGAGCTGTACGCGGTGTCTCGCCCGTACGTGACGGTGGGCAACAACGCTAGCACGGCGCAGCGCCAGTTCATCATCTATGGCAAGGCCTTCGGTGCCGCCGTCGGCCAGGTGCAGCTGGATGGCACGGCCCTCACGGCCACTGCAGTGACCTGGACCAACACGCAGATCACGGTCACGGTACCGACCAACACGACGCAGGGCCCGCGCCAGCTGACGATCCTTGCCGCCAACGGCAAGCGCACCGTCAACGGCCTGACGCTGCATGTGATGGGCAACACCTACGCGCCCCAGCTCTTCGAGGTGGGCCCGAACGTGGCCAATGCCCGCTATCGCCCCGCCGAGACGCTCCCGGAGACCGCAAACCATGCCGTGCAGAACGCGCTGGATGACGCGGGCGTGTGGGTAGGCGCCGGCACCAACCGCACGGCCCTGGTCGTGGTCTACCCGAACACGCCGGCGGTGGGTTCGCGCCAGAACCCGCGCGGCGCCTATTACGAGAACCTGATCATCACCAGCCGCGTGAAGCTCCAGGGCGTCGGCCCGGGCAGCCCGGACGGCTCGATCCGCGGTTCCATCCTCGATGGCAGTGCCTATGCCGGCGACAGCCCGGTCGCGACCGACTGGCGCGCTCGCCTGACGCAGTTCGGCACCTTCGACGCGAACAACAACTTCATCCCCGGCTGGGCCGGCAACAGCGCAATCTATGACGGCGCCGTCATCACGCTGTACCTGCCGTCCCCGTCCTCGACGGTCCTGGCGGAGCGCCGCCAGGCCTTCCCGACGACCTACACTGCGGCCACGGCGCCCTCGATCGATGGCTTCGACATCCGCGGTGGCGACCAGCAGGGCTTCCCGACCAACATCAACGTGATCGGTGGCGGCCCCACGGGCCTTGCGCCCGGAGTGGTCACGCAGGGTGGCGCGATCTTCGCGAACGCCTGGGCGAACAATCTGCAGATCACCAACAACACCGTGCAGAACAATGGCGGTGCCTACGGCACCCTGCGCCTCGGCACGCCCGACCTGACGGGCGCCGATCCCAGCAGCCATAACGGCAACGTGGTCATCGCGCACAACCGCGTGATCCTCAACGCCGGCACGAACCAGGCGGGTGGCATCGGCCTCTTCAACGGGTCCGACAACTACCAGATCGCCTTCAACGACATCTGCGGCAACTTCTCGGCCGAGTACGGCGGCGGCATCAGCGTCGTCGGCTACAGCCCGGGCGGCCGCATCAACAACAACCGCATCTACTTCAACCGCTCCTACGACGAGGGTGGTGGCGTGATGATCGCGGGCGCCCTGCCGGCCAACGCGGCGACGCTGTCGCCGGGCTCGGGTGCCGTCGACATCTACGGCAACCTCATCCAGGGCAACCTGTCGAACGACGACGGCGGCGGCATCCGCTTCCTGATGTCCGGCAACTTCCCGATGAACGTCTACAACAACTTCATCGTGGACAACATCTCGACGCACGAGGGCGGCGGCATCAGCATCAACGATGCGCCGAACGTCCGCATCTACAACAACACGATCGCCAAGAACATCACGACGGCCACGGCGATCACCAGCACGGGCGTGCCGGCTCCCGCCGGTGTCTCGACCTCGCTGAACAGCGGCCTGCTGCAGGACACCCTGCCGGCCGGTTCGCCGCTGCACAGCAACCCGCTGCTGTTCAACAACCTGTTCTGGGACAACCGTGCCGGCACGCGCACGCTGGACCTGGTGGCCGGCATCGGGGCCGCGAACGACACCTCGCCGATCGACTACTGGGACCTCGGCGTCTCGGACGATCCGACGGTTTCGCTCTCGCCCACGAACTCGCTCGTCCAGCAGGACGTGGCGCAGCATGCCTACACCACCGATGCGTCCAACAAGACGACCGACCCTCGCTTCCTGACGCCGTATGACATCGGGGTGACGTTCAACGTCTGGCGCAACAACCCGGCCTTCCTGGGCGCCATCATGATCTCGGCGGACCTCCCGCCGTCGCTGATGGGCGACTTCCACCTGCGCGGCAACTCGCCGGCGGTGAACGTCGCGGCGAACAGCAAGGCGCTGCCGTCCTACCAGGTCGTCGGCACCGCGACGAGCGTCGCGGCGCCCTCGAACGACATCGACGGCGACACGCGTCCGGCGCTCGGTGCCCGCGACATCGGCGGCGACGAAATGCTGCCGGTCTCGGCCGACCTGCGCATCACCAAGACGGACGGCGTGACCGCTGCTTCGCCGGGCGATGTCCTGCACTACACCATCACCGTGACCAACAGCTCGGCGAACTTCGTCTGGGGTGCCTGGGTGCGTGACACCATCCCGGCCGCCCTCACGAACGTGAGCTGGACCTGCGTGGCCTCCACCGGCTCGGCCTGTGCCGCCGTCAGCGGCAGCGGGAACATCTCCGAGTACGTGGACCTCGCTCCCGCCGGCACCGTCACCTACGTGCTGACGGGCACGGTCAGCGGTGCGGTGGGTTCGACGCTGTCGAATACCGCGACGGTCACTCCGTCGCTGGGCACGACGGATTCGAACACGACCAACAACTCGGCGACGGATACGGACCAGATCGCCGGCACGGCTGACCTCGAGGTCTCGATCTCGACGGACAAGTCGCGCTACAACCGCAACGAGAACATCCGTTACACGATCGTCGCCAAGAACAACGGCCCTGCGGACGTCATCGGCGCCCGCCTGACCGACCTGTTCCCGACGGCGCTCACCGGCGTGACCTGGACCTGTACGGCCACGGGCGGCGCGGCCTGCGTGCCGGCCAGCGGCACGGGTAACCTGAACGCCAAGACCATCAACCTGCCGATGGGTGGCATCGTGACCCTGGTCGCGACGGGCCGCATCAACTCGAACGCCGCGACCATCAACAACACCGTCAGCATCGCGCTGCCGGCGGGTGCGCCGTTCGTCGACCCGAACATGGCCAACAACACCGCGACGGCCAGCGTCACGGTCAACGGCCACCACGTGTCGTCGATCACCGGTTCGGGCACGCGCACCAGCACCACGCGCTGGACGGCGAACGCCACGATCACGATCCACAACCGCGACCACCTGGCTGCGGCGGGCGTGACGGTGACGGGCACCTGGCGCAACAACGGTGGTGGCAACACCACGACCGTGACCTGCACGACGAATGCGTCGGGCCAGTGCACGGTGACCCGCACCAACATCTCGACGACGGAAGGTTCGTACACCTTCACGGTCACCAACCTGACCGTGCCGGCCTCCGCCGGGGTGTCGAACTACCAGAACGCGATCAACGAGGTCGGTGCGACGGCCAGCGTGAGGGTGGTCCGGCCGTAACCGGACCGACCCTCCACGCGAGATCAAGGAGAATTTGAGATGACACAGCGTTCAGACGACCAGGCCCGGACCCGCCGCTACTTCCTCAAGCTGGCGGGCGGCTCCACGCTCGCCCTGGCGGGTACCGGCCTCCTGCCCTTCAACCGGCTGCTCGGCCCCGCGGCCATGCAGTCGGCGGAGGCCGCGGTCACCACCAATCCGGCGCCGGACCTCTTCATGGCCGGCACGGACGGCTGGATCAGCCTGCCGAAGAACCCGGCCCTGCAGTCGGCGTACTTCGGCGCGCAGACCCATCCGGACAATTTCGTCCCGGATGCGAAGTTCAGCACCTACATCTTCGGTTTCCGTGACGTCACGGGCCTGACGGACGCGCAGCGCGCGGGGCAGAAGATGAAGGCCCAGCACAATGCGCCGCTGTTCTGGCTCGACGAGGTCGATCCGGCCAATCCGAAGGCCAAGCAGTTCCGCGTGAACCTGATGAACCTCGGCCTGGCGATGCGCCCCGACCTGTTCGATGCGCATACGATCCACTACCACGGTTTCCGCAACGTGCTGCCGATCTTCGACGGCGAGCCGCAGGGTTCCGTCGCCGTGACGGCCGGCCGCGTCTTCCAGTACGTGTACCGTCCGCGCGACCCGGGCACCTACATGTGGCATTGCCACGTGGAAGAGATCGAGCACATCCACATGGGCATGACCGGGCCGCTCTTCGTCCGTCCGAAGCAGAACGGCACGAGCTACACCTGGCAGGGCAAGACCTACGACAAGTTCGTCTACAACGACGGCGACGGTTCCACCGGCTACGACCGAGAGTTCGCGATGTTCATGTCGGAGGTCTGGTGCGATTCGCACTGGGCCGACTCCCATATCGAGTTGCCGGAGTGGAGCGACTACCGCGCCGATTTCTGCCTGCTCAACGGTCGCGTCTACCCGGACACCATTGCGCCGAACTCGCTGATGAACATGCCGGCCAACGCCGCGGTCGCCAAGAACCTCCATTCCCTGCCGGTGCAGCGCGACGCGAGCGGCGACCTGCTGTCGCGTCCCGGCCATGAGCACCTCCAGTACCAGCCGATGTCGGCGCTGGTGGAGTGCAATGCCGGTGATCGCGTCCTGCTGCGCTTCGCCAACCTGGGTTTCCTGGAATCGGCGATGACGCTGGCCGGCATCCGCATGACCGTCGTCGGCAAGGACGCGACGCACATGCGGGGTCGTCCGGACAACACCAATCAGCGTGCCGACACCAGCTACGACGCCAGCACCCTGAGCTTCGGCCCGGGCGAGAGCATCGACGCGCTCTTCACCGCGCCGGCGTTCTCGGGCGGTTCCGGCAGTTCGGGCCAGGGCTACGACGTCTACCTGCTGTTCGACCGTGCCTACGAGCGCACGAACAACAAGGCGGCGGGCGAGGGCGGGCTGCCTTACGGCGGTCGCCAGACCGAGGTCCGCGTCTACCCGGCCGGTACGGTGCAGCAGCAGTTGCTGCCGAACACCAACCCGCATCTGAACAGCGACGTCTACTGACCGCTGCCCCATGAGGACTTTCCCGATGAATCTTTCGATCCTCAGTCCCTTCCGCCGCAGCCTCGTGCTCGGCATGGCGGTCGCTGCCGCGGGCCTGCTCGCACCGGCGCAGCAGGCCGTCGCCGCCGGCACCTCGAAAACCGGCGTGGTGTGCACGACGGGTGCCGCCGGCGCACCGGTGTTCACGCTCACCGCGAAGGAAGGCTACATCCAGCTGCCGGACGGCAACACGATGTACATGTGGAGCTATGCCTCCGGCGGTTCCGACTTCCAGTACCCGGGCCCGGTCCTGTGCGTGAACGAAGGTGACACCGTCACCGTCGTCCTGAGCAACCAGCTGGCCGAGGATGTGTCGATCATGTTCCCCGGCCAGGAAGGCGTGCTGGCCAATGGTTCGGCCGCCCAGCCCCAGGGCAGCGGCGCCGGCCTGACGTCCCTCACCAACGTCGCTCCGGTCGGCGGCAGCGTGACGTACAGCTTCGTCGCGTCGAGGGCGGGCACCTTCGTCTACGAGAGCGGCACGGAACCGCAGAAGCAGGTCCGCATGGGCCTCTTCGGTATGCTGATCGTGCGGCCGGCCGGCCACGCGGACCAGTTGAATGCCCGCAGCGACAGCCAGTTCACCTCCGCCAGCGCGACCACCGTGAACGAGGAGTTCATGGTCCAGCTGTCGGAAATCGATCCCTACCAGCACTGGGCGGCGGAGGCGGGGGAAACCTTCGACCTGTCGACCTATCATCCGCGCTACTGGCTGATGAACGGCCGCGGCTTCCCGGACACCATCGCCGACAACCACTCGGCGTTCCTGCCCGCACAGCCTTACGGTTCGCTGGCGCGCATCAATCCCTGGGATCCGATCAAGCATCCGCTGCCGGGTGCGATCCGCTACATGAACCTCACGACGACGGAGATCCCGTTCCATCCGCACGGCCAGAACGGCACGGTGGTGGGTCGCGACGGCGCCGCGTTGCAGACCCCGGACGGCAAGGATGCGTCCTTCGAGAAGTTCGTGGTCAACATCGGCCCGGGCCAGACCTATGACGTGCTGTTCCAGTGGTACGACGCGGAAGCCTACAGTCCCACCGCGGCCGCCGGCAGCGCGCATGAGTTTCCGGTCGCCATGCCGCAGATCGCGAACCTGAGCCTCGGCATGTTCTACAGTGGCAGCCCCTTCCTGGGAATGGGTGGCCCGCTGGCGCCGGGTGCGTCGTCGTTGAACACCTGCGGCGAGTTCTACATCATTTCCCACAACCACGCCCTGCACCAGATTGCCTCTTGGGGCGTGAACATCACGGGGCCCATCACCTTCCTGCGCGTCGATCCGCCGCTGCCGAACAACTGTGCGCAGTAAGCCGATCCGGGCCAACGAATCCAGGGAATACATCATGTCGAAACTGCAGATCACCCACGCGCTCCGTCGCCCGGCCACGCAGCTTGCCGCCACGGCGCTGTTGCTCGCCCTTGGCGGCACCGCCTCGGCGGCCGACGTCTCCATCGAACTCTGCGCGACGCAGGGCACGATGGCCGCCGGCGCCGTCCCGTCGATGCCGATCCTCGGTTTCGTCGAGGCCGTATCCTGCGCCACCGCGCCTGCGCTCTCCGCGCCGGGCGGCCCGGTCCTCCACGCGAACGTCGGCGACACGGTCACCGTCACGCTCCACAATGGCCTCGCGAGCGCGACGGGCCTGCTCTTCTCCGGCCAGAGCCTGCCGACCGACCTTGTCGGCGCGGCGGTCGCGGGCAGCAAGACCTATACCTTCACGGCGTCGAAGCCGGGTACCTACCTCTACCAGGCCGCGCCGCTGCGCAATGCCGAGCATCAGGTGGCCATGGGCCTGCATGGCGCCCTGGTCATCCGTCCGGCGGACCACGTCGTCGCGACCCGCAGCGTCACGGTCACCAACGGCTCGGCCGAAGTCCTCGATGCCAGTGCCGCGGCGGCCGATGTCGGCCGTCTGGCCAGTGGCACCGGCATCCCGGCGGGCGCGCGCGTTGCGTCGGTCATGGTCGGCGTGTCGCTGACGCTGGATGTGCCGGCGACCGCCGATGCTTCTTCCCTCACCCTGTCGCAGCGTGCGGCCTACGGCACCGATTCCGCCGCCGAGGCCACGACTGCCTATGACGAGGAAGCAGTGCTGGTCCTGTCGGAGATCGATCCCGCGCTCAACACCGCGGCGAATCCGTCCGCCTTCGACATGCGCGATTACGCGCCGAAGTATTTCCTCATCAATGGCAAGGCCTATCCGGATACCACGACCATCACGAGCATCGCGGGGCACGACGTGCTGCTGCGCTACGTGAATGCCGGTGCCCGCCACCACTCGATGAGCCTGCTCGGTCTGCGCCAGCGCATCCTGGGCAAGGACGGCAACCTGCTGCCGACGCGCGACGTCGCGCTGGTCGCCGAAACGCTGGCCACCGGCCAGTCGGCCGATGCCCTCGTGCACGTGCCGGCAGCGGGTCGCTTCGCTGTCTATGACGCCGGCCTCTTCCTGCAGAACGGCAGCGCCACCGGCATCGGCGGCATGCTGACCTTCGTCAATGCCGGTTCGTCCGGGGCTGCATCGGGTCCGGTCGCCACGGCGCTGTCGGCCTCGCCGAGCCCCACCAATGGCAGCGTGGCCTCGACCTTGACCGCGACGCTGACCGCGCCGGCCGGCAAGACGGTGCAGGCTGCTGAATATTTCATCGATGCGATCGGGACGGCGGGCGCGGGCCTGCCGCTCAGTGGCGGGTTCCCCGGTGCGTCCGTCACGGCCAGCGCCGTGGTGGCCGCCGCCGATGTCGCCGCGCTGTCTTCCGGCACGCACCGCCTCTTCGTGCATGGTCAGGATGCCGACGGCAACTGGGGCGCCTATGGCTTCGCCGCGCTCAATGTCGACAAGGCCGGCCCGACCACGACGATCAACCGGCTGACCCCCAACCCCGCCAGCACCACCAGCGCGCTGTCGCTGGGCGTGACGGGCGATGACACCGCGACCGGCAACGGCAACGTGGTGGCGGCGGAATACAGCCTCGATGGCGCGGCGGCGGTGGCGCTCACGGCCGCCGGCGGTGTCGCCAGCACGCGTTCGCTCTCGGCGACGATCTCGCCGCCGGCCGGTGGCTTCACCACCGGGTCGCACACCCTCACCGTGCGCAGCCAGGATGCCCTCGGCAACTGGGGCAGCGCGGCCAGCGCCAACTTCACCGTGCAGTCGGTGGGTCCGACGGCGACGGTCTCCAGCGTGTCTCAGACGCCGAACAATGGCACGCGCTCGCTCACCGTCTCGCAGCCGGTCGTCCGCGTGGCGACCAGCTTCGTGGCCGGTGGTGCCGGCACCGTGGTCGGCGCGGAAGGCTTCATCGACCAGCAGCCGGCTGCAGGCACGCGCGGCCTGCCGCTCGTGCCGGCGGACGGCCAGTGGAACCAGGCGACCGAAGCGGCTTACCTCGACATTCCCTTGCCCACGGTCACGGGTCTGTCGAATGGCAGCCACACGGTCTACGTCCGCGGTCGCGACGCGCTGGGCAACTGGGGTGCCTTCGCTTCCGGCACGCTGTACGTCGACAAGACCGCACCGACGGTGGGCGCCATCGCGCTGTCGCCGTCCAACGAAACGGTGAATACGGCGGTCAATTTCTCCGCGCCGGCCTCCGACGCGAGCTGTGCGCCGGCGGTCTGCGCCGTCGACAAGGGCGAGTACTACCTGGATGCGATCGGCGCGCCTGGCACTGGCACCGCGATGACGCTTTCGGGCGGCACGCTGTCGGCGAGCCTGACGTCCGCGCGCGTTGCAGCCCT
>JBDLPS010000222.1:0-2611 GCA_039800965.1 Pseudomonadota bacterium
AGAAGGCCTGCAGGGCTCGCGAAGGCGTTCTGCATGTCGACGACGACGATGGCAGTACGACCGATATCGATGTCGAGCGGTTCGGGGCGTGTCGGCAACGTCAGTGGCATCATGGTCGGACTTTAACGCAGCAGCGTCCGCCTGCCACGGGATCCCCATGACGCCGGAAGTCCTGTATGTCGATCGCCTCGAGTCCCCGCTGGGCGACTGTTTCCTCGTCTTCGACGCAGGACTGCGGGTCCGTGCGCTGGAATGGGCGGACTTCGAGGCCCGCATGCACCGTCTGCTGGCCCGCCACTGGGGCCCGGAAGGTCGCGGCCATCGCCTCGCTCCCGCCACCGCTCCGGCACCACTGCGGGAGGCGCTGCACCACTACTTCGGCAATCGCGGCACCTCGCTGGGGGAGATCGCAACCCGAACGGCCGGCACGGCGTTCCAGGAATCGGTTTGGGCGACGCTGCGCGGGATACCGCCTGGACGGACGGTGAGCTACGGGCAACTGGCGACAGCCATAGGACGCCCGGCAGCCGTGCGGGCGGTCGGCCTTGCGGTCGGCGCAAACCCCGTATCGCTGGTGATTCCCTGCCACCGCGTGATCGGCAGCGACGGCAGCCTGACAGGCTACGCCGGTGGGCTCTATCGCAAGCGCTGGCTTCTGGCGCACGAGGGCGCTGCCACGGGCATCCCCCAGATCCGCAGCACGGAGGGCCCCTTGCCCCCGTCGATGGCACCGCCGACGTAAAGCGTGCCCTCGCAGGACACCACGAGACTGAACGCCGCGCCATTGAAGCTGTCGGCATAGAAGCTGAGCGGCGGCTGCCCGCTCCAGCGAGCGTCTTCATAGTTGGCGATCTCGCTCAGCCCGCCGGAGGCCGCTTCCAGTGAATACTTACGGACCGCCTGCCGATGGTTGGCGGGCTGCCCGCTCGCGCTTTCTCCAGCCTGATATACCGCCAGATTGAAACGCCCTTTCCCGCCATACGTCACGCCGGCATCCAGTGCTTCATAGTCGGGCGACACCGCTATCGGCTGCGGCCGGCGATCCAGCAGTTCGATGCCCTTCGCGGTCAGACGGAAACGCACGTAGGCGATGTTCTGGCGACCATCCGTCATGGTCTCGTCGAACACGGCGACGCCCAAGTCGTCGCCGGTCGCGACGGACAGTTCACGCACCACGCGCGGCGCACGCAGGGGGGCGCGGGGAACACGAACCTCCGGCGACACGAGGATGAAGCGGTTACCCACGATGCGGTAAAGGCTGAGGCCGAGGTGGGACTTCGGCTGCAGCAGGGCCAGCAAGCCAAAAGGCCCACCGAGCGCCGGACTGTGCCCGCAAGTCAGGGACTGATTGCCCTCGTAGTTGTAGCCATAGCCGCCCAGATTGACCGTCGCCGCCAGCGTTTCACCCCTGTCATACCACTGGTAGCCGATCGTGACCGGGTCGACGAACGGCGTCGAGACGATGATATCGCGGCCCACCGGACAAACTTCCGCCTGATATGCACCATGCCCACCCCCTTGGCGCAGCACCCTGCCCTCACGATCGACGAAAACGAACCGTCCGCCGTTTTCGTTGTGGGAGGAATGACCCAGGCCGAACACCGCCGACATTCCGTCGGCGTAGCGCGCACCGTTCATCGAGATGTACTGCAGCGAATTGAAATCGCGCCGAGCATCGAGATCCGGCACGGTCTGCCGCGGAGGCACCACGATGCCACGGCTGTCCAGCACCATGTGCCAGACCTGACCCTGCTTCCGGCAAGGCGTGAAGAGCGCGCATCCGGCCGGGTATCCCAGCGTGTACATCGCGATCACCCGACCATCGTCCAGCGGAGCGAGACGGATGCGGCGCTGGCCGGTGGACGGCTCCAGGCCACGGACCCCCTGCTTCGCAACCGCCAGCAGCCTGGGCTCCACGCCGCACGCCTGGCCCATCCACGGCAGCAGCACGCAGCACAGCAGCATGGGATGGATCGAACGGCGCGGATTCCAGGGCAAGCAGAAACGTCCCGGCGACGGAGGGTCGTTGACGCTATCGCGTTGCCTTGTCGGATGACAATCCGGGTTTTACATGGTCCTCCGCGCAGTAGCCGGTGCCGACATCAAGCGAAAAGAGACGCAGGACGTCGCGACCGGTGCCGGCATCGAAGGATCCACCGACATACAGGGTTCCATCGCAGGCCAGCGAAAGGCGGACGGCATCCTCGTTCTGGGAGGTCGCGTAGTAATCCAGCGGCCCGCCGCCCTTCCACCACCGGTCCTCGTACGGGCGCACGATGTCCCGTGTTGAGCCGGTCGAGGAATCCAGCTCCAATACGCGCAGCCGCTGTCGTCCGTCCTGTACGGCGAGCGAGACCTCGTGCTGCACCACGTAGTAGCGGCCGCGACCGGCCGCGATCGCCGCGCTGCCCAGCGACTCGAATCCCGCGGAAACGCCCAGACGGCGGGGGGCTGTATCGATGAACCGTGCGCCTGCGGACGTAATCCGGTAAAGGAGGAAGAACACCTCCCGACCACCTCCCGGGCCTACACCACGGGCGAACACCACTCCTTCGTCGCCATCGACAACCAGGCTGCCGCAGCAAGGCAGCCCCTTCATCGGCCACGGCGC
>JBDLPS010000223.1:0-16516 GCA_039800965.1 Pseudomonadota bacterium
CAGCAACACGGGCAGCCCGCGGGCATCGGACAGCGCAGCGTTGCTGCCCAGTGCAAGGGCGACCCTGGAGTAGAGGCGGTCGACGAGCAGGAAGCCGAGCGAGATGAGCAATACGCTGAGGCCCAGTGCCTGCCAGACATGCCCCAGCACGTAGTGCCCGATCTCGTGGCCGGTAACGGCCTTTACCTCGTCGAGCGATGCGCTCTTGAGTGCGATGTCGGAGATCGCCACGCGCGCTGAAGAGCCGATGCCCGACACGTTCGCGGTGAAATTGTTTGATTGCCTGGAGCCGTCGTAGACGAAAATGCGGTCCGACGGGATGCCTGCGTCCCGGGCCATGGAATCCAGCGCTGTGCGTACCGGACCAGCCTGCAGTGGTTCGAATTTGTTGAACAGCGGTTCGATGAGCAGGGGACCCAGCAGCATGACCATGCACAGCCCTGCTGCGGCCAGGCCGCCACACCATGCCCACCAGCTGCGGCCCGTCCTGCGCAACAAGGCGTAGACGCCGACGAAAAACGTCGCCATCAGCAGCGAGGAGATCGCGCTGGACAGTGACCACTGCAGCAGGAAGTCGCCCAGAGGCTGGCTGCTGCGGCCGTACGCGCGCTCTCGCCACCAACCCGCGTAAAGCGTCCAGGGCAGGGTCATCACCGTGGAGCCAACCAGGAATACCAGCGACAGCAGGAAGGTCCGCGTCGCAAGTCCGCGTCGCGCGAGTTTGGTTTCGAGAGCTTCGAGCCAGCCCGCCCGCACGAATGCGATGGTGACGAGCAGCGTGATCAGCAGATCCCAGAGGAGCAGCCAGTGCCCTCCGGTCGTGTAGGCCTCGGCCTTGGCCAGGGCTTCGGTACCCAGCGAATCGATCAGATCCCGGGTGGCGGCTGCGGCGTCCATGGGTGCGGTGTCTCCGGCTGGCGTTTGAAGTCAATGGCGACTCTAGCCGATCCGGCGCTGTCAATGACTACCGCAGCCGGCAGTCCATTGCCACAATCCGGCCCCTTCAATCCCCGACGCCCGGTTCCCTGCACCATGCCCGAGATCGATGCCGCGCTGGCCCAGCGCATTGCCCGCACCATCGCCGTCGAGATCGCCGCCCAGCCACAGCAGGTCGTGGCGGCTGTCGGCCTGCTGGACGAGGGTGCGACGGTTCCGTTCATCGCCCGCTACCGGAAGGAGGCGACCGGCGGGCTCGATGACACGCAATTGCGCAACCTCGAGACGCGGCTGGCTTATCTGCGGGAAATGGAAGAACGGCGCGCGGCGATCCTGGCCAGCATCCAGGAGCAGGGCAGGCTTACCGACGAGTTGCGAGACGAGATCGAGGCGGCTGACAGCAAGTCCCGCCTCGAGGACCTCTATCTGCCCTACAAGCCCAAGCGCAGGACCCGCGCGCAGATCGCGCGCGAGGCCGGGCTCGAGCCGCTGGCGGACGGGCTGCTGGCTGATCCCACCCGCAAGCCGGAAGAGGCCGCCGTGGCGTACGTTGATGTGGACAAGGACGTGCCGGATGCGAAGGCGGCGCTGGACGGCGCCCGCGCCATCCTCCTGGAACGATGGTCCGAAGACGCGACACTGATTGGTGCCCTGCGCGACTGGATGCGGGATGTCGGCCTTGTCCGCTCCCGCGTCGCCGAGGGCAAGGAAACCGAGGGTGCGAAGTACCGCGATTACTTCGATCATTGCGAGCCCCTGTCGTCCATCCCGTCGCACCGGCTGCTGGCCTTGTTCCGAGGCAGGCGTGAGGAGTTCCTGCAACTCGACCTGCAGCCCGGCGAAGACGTCGAGGCAGGCAACGAGCTCGCATCGGCCCGGGTAGCGGCGCATGCCGGGGTCGCCGACCAGGGGCGCGCCGCCGACCGGTGGCTGATGGATGCCTGCCGGCTGGCATGGCGCGCCCGTCTTCACACATCGCTCCAGGTCGAGCAGTTCCTGCAGGCGCGTGAGCGGGCGGATGAGGCGGCGATCACCGTGTTCGGCGAAAACCTCAAGGACCTGTTGCTTGCGGCGCCGGCCGGCCCCAGAGTCGTGCTCGGCCTCGACCCTGGTTTGCGCACCGGCGTCAAGGTCGCGGTTGTCGACCGCACCGGCAAGCTGGTGGCCACCGACACCATCTACCCACACGTGCCGCGCAACCAGTGGGATGCGTCCCTGCACACCCTGGGCGCGCTCTGCGTGAAACACGAAGTCGAGCTCATCGCCATTGGCAACGGCACTGCATCCCGCGAGACGGACAAACTCGCCGGAGAATTGCTGAAGAAGCTGCCCGAACGTCGCATACAGAAGATCGTCGTCAGCGAGGCCGGTGCATCGGTGTATTCCGCGTCGGAGACGGCGGCGAAGGAATTCCCGGATCTCGACGTCAGCCTCCGCGGTGCGGTGTCCATCGCGCGTCGCCTGCAGGATCCGCTGGCCGAGCTCGTGAAGATCGAGCCCAAGGCCATCGGTGTCGGGCAGTACCAGCATGATGTGGACCAGCTGCGCCTGGCGAAGGCCCTGGATGCCCGAGTCGAGGACTGCGTGAACGCCGTCGGTGTGCACGTGAACACGGCTTCGGCGGCGCTGCTGTCCCGCGTGTCGGGTCTTTCGGCCAGCGTCGCGCAGGGAATCGTGGCATACCGCGATGCGAACGGCCCTTACAGGTCGCGTGCGGCCCTTCACAAGGTGCCGCGTCTCGGCGGCAAGACTTTCGAACAGTGCGCCGGTTTTCTGCGCATCGATGACGGCGACGAGCCGCTGGATGCATCGTCTGTCCACCCGGAAGCCTATCCGGTCGTCGAACGCATCGTGAAGCGCTGTGGTCGCCAGGTCCGGCAGCTGATCGGGGACGGCGCTTTCCTGCGAAGCCTCCGCGCCGAGGATTACGTTGACGAACATTTCGGGTTGCCGACCGTCCGCGACATTCTCAAGGAGCTGGAGAAGCCTGGCCGTGACCCGCGTCCGGAGTTCAGAGCGGCTGTCTTCGCCGACGGCGTCGAGGACATCAAGGATCTCAAGCCCGGCATGATCCTGGAAGGTGTCGTCAGCAATGTCGCGGCCTTCGGTGCCTTCGTCGACATCGGCGTGCATCAGGACGGTCTGGTCCATATCTCGGCCCTGTCGGACCGTTTCGTGAAGGATCCCCGCGAAGTGGTGAAAGCCGGTGACGTGGTGACCGTCAAGGTGCTGGAGGTGGACCTCGAGCGCCGTCGCATTGCCTTGACGCGGCGGCTGGCGGACCCGCCGGGCCCGCAGCGGAGCGCGCCCGGTCAGGCCGGGGCCGGGGAGCGGCGCCCCCAGGGCGGCGCCCGCCAGCCTGCTCGGGCTTCCAGGCCTGCCGAGTCGCCGGCACACAGCGCCATGGCTGATGCGTTCGCGCGCGCGCGTCGCAACTGAGTTTAGAATGGCGTCCCGATACACGATCGTTACAACGAACTTCAGGGGATCCGAAAATGGCGATTTTCACGCATGTGGTGGTGGGTACGAACGACAAGGCCAAGTCGATGGCGTTCTATGACGCCTGCCTGGCGCCGCTCGGGGTGTCGAACCTCGGTCTGTTCGGCGAGAACGGCGTGCTCTACGGCGCTGGTTCGCCGGAGTTTCTGATCACCAAGCCGGCCAACGGCCAGCCTGCCTGCCATGCCAATGGCGGCACCATCGGTTTCGCCGCGCCCTCCCGGGCGGCCGTCCGCGCCTTCCATGCGGCGGGTCTGGCCAACGGTGGCACGGACGAGGGCGCCCCGGGTCCGCGTTCCTTTACGCCGACCGCCTATGCGGCTTACCTGCGCGATCCTTGCGGCAACAAGATCTGCGCCTACTGCTTCGTGGACGGCGAATGATCCTGAGCCGCGAGCGTGCCTGACAGAACGGGCCCTGCGGGGCCCGTTCTACTTTTCGGTACCCGTCTGGGCTATCCTCGACGGACAGGATGAGACAAGAACAACGCCGGGGAGTCCTTCGAACGTGAACACCGCCGATCCGCGCCAGACACTGGCCAATTCGCCGATGAGTGTGCTGCAAATCATCGTCGTCGCCCTGACCGTTGGCCTAAACGGACTGGACGGCTTCGATGTGCTGTCCATTTCGTTCTCCGCCAATTCCATCGCAAAGGAGTGGGGGTTGAACGACGCCGTGCTCGGTTTCGTGCAGACCATGGAACTCTTCGGTATGGTCATCGGTTCCATCGTCCTGGGTGGCGTTGCGGATCGCTACGGCCGGCGCAACACGACGCTGGGTTGCCTGGTCGTCATGACCTTCGGCATGACGATGGTTTCGCTGTCGAACAACTGGCAGATGCTTTCATTCTGGCGAGTGCTCACCGGGCTGGGTATCGGTGGCGTGCTGGCGTCCACGAACGCGCTGGCTGCAGAGTTCTCGAACACGAAGCGCAAGGATCTCAGCGTGTCGCTGATGTCCATGGGCTATCCGCTTATCGGTTTCGTCGGCGGCATCCTGGCCGCCTGGGCCCTGCGTGAATACGGCAACTGGCGCTACATCTTCGCGGGCGGTGCCGTCGTGACGGGTTGCTTCATCCCGCTGGTCTATTTCCTGGTGCCGGAGTCGGTGAGCTGGCTTTGCCGCAAGCAGCCGGCCGGCGCCCTTGGGAAGGTCAATGCCACGCTCGTCCGCATGGGCCATGCGCCGGTCGATCGCCTGCCTGAAAATCCGGCGGGCCAGAAGTTCCACATCTCGGACCTGTTCAGCAAGACCTACATCCGTACGACCATCCTGATGGCCGCGGCGTACTTCCTGCACATCGGTACCTTCTACTTCCTGCTGAAGGGAACGCCCCGGCTTGGCCACGTGTTCTTCGACTACGCCATCCCGCAGGCCGCCGGCGCGCTGGGCTGGGCAAACCTCGGTGGCGCCATCGGCGGCATCATCATTGGTCTGTTCGCCGTGATGTTCTCGCGCTTCATCGGCATGAAGGGTCTGACGATCGCCTTCCTGCTGCTCGGGGCGGCGGGCATCAACTACTTCGGCAACCTGCATGCGATCGCCGGCGATGCCGAAGGCCACGTGCTGCTGTCGCAGTTCGTCATGACCGTCGTGGTCACGAACTTCTTCCTGAACGGCGGCGTGTCGGGCCTGTACTCGATCATGGCCAAGGTCTTCCCGACGCACCTTCGTGCGGTCGGGACCGGCTTCACCATCGGCATGGGTCGTCTCGGGTCCATCCTCTCGGTCGCCCTGACCGGCATCTTCATCAACGCCCAGCTGCCGTTCTCGACCATCGCGCTGATCATGAGCGTCGGGTCGGTGCTGTCCTGCGTGACCATCTGGATGATCAACACGGACGCCGCCGCGGAGCATTGATCATGAACCTGCGCCACCTGGGTTATCTCGTCCTGGTGGCGCTCGGTGCGATCGCCCCGGCAGCTGTCGCCGCCGGTTGCGACAAAGCCTGCCTCGAGGGTGTCGCCGATCGGTACCGCGAGGCCTACGTCAGGCATGACCGCAGTCTTGCGCCCTTCGCCGACCGGGTCCGTTATACGGAAAACCACGTGGCCATGCCGTTTCCGGACGGCACCTGGGACACCGTGACGCAGGAATACGGGCCGGCGGTAACGCTGTCCGATACGAAGACGGGCAACGTCGGCATCTACACGACGATCCTGCAGAACGACACGCCGGGCTTCCTGGCGGTCCGTCTGAAAGTGCGGGGCGGCAAGATCACCGAAGTCGAGCACATCATCTCGACCCGGCGGAACCTCAGCAGCCCCCCGACGCCGATCGGCGATGCGAAGGATTTCAGGCCGGATCCTGCGATCACCCAGGTGGTTCCGGCCGGGCAGCGTGTTTCGCGCGCCCAGCTCATCGCACATGCCGATGGTTATTTCTCGACCCTCGAAAAGAACGATGGCGAGATCCGCGGCACGCGTTTTTCGGCTGATGCGATCCGCTACGAAAACGGCATGCTGTTCCCCGAGATCGAGAAGGGGTTCAAGTCCGGCCGCTACCGATTCAACGAGCGCGTCCGCGACCGGGATTACTTCCTCGTCGATGAAGAGCGCCAGGTGGTCATGGCCCGCGGCTTCATCGATCACAAGGGAGTCCTGGACCATTACACGCTGACGGACGGCACCCCTGTCCGTTCCGTATTCCGCGAACCGCAGACATGGGCGTTCCTCGAAGCGTTCAAGATCCGTGACGACCGGATCGTCAGTGTCCAGGCGACGTTCATCCAGGCGCAGTACTACATGCGTTCGCCCTGGACCAGGTAAATTCAGACCATCACTTCACGGGACCATCATGAGCATCAAGAGACTCGAGTCCGGCGCGCGCATGTCGCAGGCCACCATCGCCAATGGCTTCGCCTTCCTTGCCGGCCAGGTCGCCACCGATCCTTCTGCCGATGTCGAAGGGCAGACCCGCCAGGTCCTTGCCGAGATCGATCGCCTGCTGGCCGCGGCGGGCACCGACAAGACGCGCATCCTCACGGCGAATGTCTACCTCGCCGACATCGGCACCTTCTCGCAGATGAACAAGGCATGGGATGCCTGGGTCCCGGCGGATGCAAAGCCGGCGCGCGCGACCATCGAGGCCAAGCTCGCCGCTCCCGAGTACCGCGTCGAGATCCAGGTCACCGCGTTGCTGTAGGGCTTCCGCGCCATGAAGCGGCGCTTGAGTGTGTACGTGCAGCCTCGGGCCTCCAGGAACGAGCTGGCCGGCTTGCACGATGGTTGCCTGAAGGTGCGGATCACCGCGCCGCCGGTCGAGGGCGCGGCGAACGAGGCGCTTGTCCGTCTCATCGCCGGCGAGCTCGGCTTGCCCCATCGCAATGTCAGCGTGGTGGCCGGCAGCAGCGGGCGCCGCAAGATCCTGGAGATCGAGGGTGCCACCGATGCACAGTTCGCCGCGCTGGAATCCGCCCAGTCCTCCGGCTGAAGGGCAGTCGCCGGTCGCCGGCTGGCGGGACTTCATCGCGCTTGCCCTGATCGCGGCGTTTGCCGCGGCCATTTCCGCCGCCTTCAACCTGTCCGAGCGCCTTTTCGCGGGCCTGCGCCATTGGGAGTGGCTGCAGGTGGACGAGTTGCCGCTGGTCCTGCTTGCCGTCGCGGCATCGCTGGCGTTCCTGGCTCGGTATCGACGCGGGCAGGCCTTGAGGGAGCTCCGGGCGCGCCGCGAAGCGGAAGGGCGGTTGCAATCGGCCCTGCTCGCCAACCGGGAGCTGGCCCAGGCGCACCTCCATGCCCAGGAGGGCGAGCGGCACGCCCTTGCGCGCGAACTGCATGACGAACTCGGCCAGTACCTCAATGCCATCAAGCTCGACGCGGTAGGCCTGCGTTCTGCCGGCGCGGATGCCGCCTCCGTCCAGGCCACTTCCCGGCAGATCATCGCAAGCGTGGACCACGTCCATGCAGTCGTGGGGGCGATGATCGGGCGGCTTCGACCTGCGGCGCTCGATGACCTCGGGCTCGCTGCTGCCCTGGAGGCCTGCGTGGAGGCCTGGCGTCGGCGGTTGCCACAGGTCAGGTTCGAATTGACCCTCCAGGGCGCGCTGGACGATCTGGGTGAGACGTTGAGCGTGGCGATCTACCGGATCGCGCAGGAAGGACTGACCAACGCCGTGCGTCATTCCGGAGCGGACCTGGTGCGTTTGCAGGTGCTGCGGGAACAAGTCGGGCCGGCGATGCCCGATGTCATCAACCTTCGCGTGCAGGACGATGGACAGGGGGCTTCCGAGGCCGCCATGACGCGAGGGTTCGGCCTGCGCGGCATCTGCGAGCGTGCGGAGCTGCTTGGCGGACATTGCCGCCTGGCCACCCGTCCCGGGAGCGGCTTCGCCATCGACGTTTCGCTGCCGGCGGTTCCGGCGGAATCATGAGCGAGGCGGCGATCACCGTCCTGCTGGTCGACGACCATGCGGTGGTCCGGGAGGGTTATCGTCGCCTGCTGGAACGTGCGCCCGGCATCGAGGTGCTTGGCGAGGCGGCCAATGCCGACGAGGCTGTTGCACGGGTGGAGGAGCTCATGCCCCGCGTTGTGGTGATGGACATCTCCCTGCCGGGCTGTAGCGGCATCGAGGCGACGCGTCGTGTGCTGGCGATCGCACCTGCTGTTGCGGTACTCGTATTCAGCATGCACGAGGATGTCGTCTATGCGCGGCGTGCGCTGCAGGCTGGTGCGCTAGGCTACCTCACCAAAGCGGGCGCGCCGGAGGCGCTTCTCGAGGCGCTGCGCTGCGTTGCGGCCGGTGGGCGGTACATCGATCCAGCGGTCGATGCCGCTGCCGGGGGTCGCCCGACAGTGCCGGATGGCGGGGTCGATGTGCTGTCTCCGCGCGAGTTGGAGGTCCTGAGGCTGCTGGTACAGGGGCTCCCCGTCCGAGGGATCGCCGAGCGGCTCGGAGTCACGCCGAAGACCGTCGCCAACCAGCAGACACTCATACGGCAGAAGTTGGGGGCCGGGACGCCGCTGCAGCTGCTGCGTGCGGCCGGACGTTTGGGTCTCGTGGACGAGGCGTGATCGTCACTAATCCGCGTACGGACGTGCTCCGTATGGAACCGGGCGACTGAGTGCCTCGATGCGCCGAATGGCGCCGTCTTCGATGCGGAACACCTGCAGGGTCGCGAGGCTGTGCGGCACGCCCATCCCATTCGGCAGCGGTAGCGTGGTGCCGGGGCGCGTCCGCACGCTGCGCATCGTGCCCGGTATGTCGTAGTAGGCACTGGTGACCACCAGGCCCTTTTCCTCGTCGAGGGTGAGGATGCGTCTGTCCCGGATGCGGGCCACGTAAGCGCTGTAGCCGCCTTCCACCTGTGCCGCGCAGCCAAGAGCATGGGGTGCGAATCCCGTTGCGGGATTGTTCGTGACGGGAACCCCGTTTTCCCGTCGCTGGCAGTCACGCGTGAAACGGACGGGTCCGCCCTGGCCTTGCTGCACGGCGTCGAAATACCGGGCGACGAGCGAGGCGAGTTCCTCGACATCCGCACGCCGGGAGGGCGTGACCGTTTCGTCGAACAGCCTTTCAGCTTGTTGGAGCAGTCCCGGTTGCGGGTCGACGATGTCCCTTGTCCGGAACATGGATTCGGCGCCGCTCCGTTCTTCGCGCACGATCGAGGCGTCGATCGACGCGATGCGGTCTCCGTCGCTGCGGAGTCGCAGGGCGAGCAATCCCGGGATCTCGCGCTCGCTGACGCGCACCAGCAGGCTGATCTCGTGGCGGGCCGGTTCGACCACACGAAGCCGATAAGTCCCGATGTCGGTGATCGTGCCCCACAGCCCGTCGTAGAACTCGATGCGCTGGTCGTTCTCGGTGTACAGCGCGCCATCCGAAAGAGGCACGCGCAGTGGATCGTGGGCGGCCAGTGCCCGCAGCAATTGCTCTGCCAGCGATTCGAGGCAGCCAGCATCGCAGCGCCTGCTTCGATCCGGAGCACGGCCACCCGGGACTTCGCGAGAAGGGTCGAAGGTCGAACGCAGCCCGATCGGCATGCCATAGGGAAATTCGTGCAAGGTCATCTCGACGGCATGGATCTTTCCGTCGCGGATGCGGAATCCTTCCGCCACCTGCAGGGTGCGCGGCACGGAGAAGTAGGGCGGCAGGGAGAATTCGCCACCATCTGTCAGGGGGATGCCATGGTACTTGTCGTTGTGGTCGAGGCTCGCCATCGCGAAGACCGTGCCACGCTCGACGTCGATCACTTCATAGCGCCGGTCGCGGATGCGCGTGATGAATCCGAGGAAACCCGTTTCGAACTGCGCACGGCAACCCATCGTCACGAAGCTGCGGTCGCTGCTGTGCCCGTAGTTGCGGGCCTGGCTGTGCGTGGCCGCACGACCGTGTTCCATGCGCTCGCATTCGTCGGCGAAGAATGAGTAGTCTCCCTTGCCGTCGTTGTTTTCCAGCGCACCGTAGTATTTGTTTGCCACCTCGAGAAGTTCTTCCCGCGTCAGGCGGTCCTGCGGCAGCACCGTTTCGAACCAGGCGGCCTCCGGCTTGCCCAGCCGCTCATAGCGGGCGGCGCCTTCCGGATCGGGTGTAACGACCACTTCGGCTTCCGTGAGTCGCCCGCCGACCACCTGTATCCGCAGCGTGAAGAGTCCTTCTGCATCATCCTCGCGCAGCGTGGCGATGACGGCGGCAGCGCCGCTCTCAGGGTCGGCGAAGTAATGGCGGTAGCCCCCGAAACCCTGGAGCGTCCGCCATCTGCCGTCGCCAGGCCGCAGCAACTGGTTGTTTTCGACGTACCGGAAGCCCGGGGTGACGGGCAGGTGCGATGGATCGTGGGCGGTCATCGCCTGCATCACGCCGTCAAGATGGCGCTCGAGGCAGCTGCGGTCGCAGTCCGTCCGGATCGCCGGAGGAGGGTCTCGCTCGCCCTGGGGTGGCCCGAAGACGATATAGAGTCCCAGGGCGGCCAGCACGGCTACCACAAGGCCATGCGTGGGCTTGAGGGGCAGGTCCTTCGCTGCGCGTCGCAGCGGTTCCATCAACCTCGGTCCCGTCCCGCGTCCGAGAGGGCGGCGGTGACCTTTTCCGGCGATCCCTCGAGCCCCGCGACGCGAGCCTTGCTCCCGTGCGGCTTCAGCGGGAAGACTTCGGTCACGCTGGTGTAGTCGAAATAGCCCATGCGCGCGAGCGGCCTGGCCTTCAGGATGTCCACCTTGCCGTCCGAGGTGAGGTAGTCGTCGTCGATGTGCACGGCGAGCACGCGACCGAATACCACGTCGATGCTTCCCATCGGCCCATTGCCGGGTAGCCTTACGGTCTGCACGTAGGCGCATTCGAACTGGATCGGGGAGCCAGCAACCCTGGGGGGCCTCACGATCCGGGAAGGCTGCTTGGCCAGCCCTGCGTATTCGAATTCATCGCCGGGTACGTCCTCCGAGGTCTTGTTGACCGCCTCCCGTTGCGCCCACGTCGCCATGTTCCAGACGAATTCGCCAGTGGTCTCGGCGTTGACCACCGAGTGCTTGCGTTGCCCGCGTGCATCCTGGTTCGCGCTGAACATGACCATGGGCGGGTGGAAGCCCAGGTTCTGGAACTGGCTGTACGGCGCCAGGTTGTCGACGCCGCTTGCGCTGGTGGTGGAGATCCAGCCGATCGGCCGCGGCACGACACAGGACTTGAAGGGGTCGTAGGGCAGGCCGTGGGACGTTTTGCCGGGTTCGTAGAACATGCCGGCATGGTACCGCGGGTTTGCCGTTTTGGCGGCTCCGGCCGCAGAATAGACCGATTCCAACAGGGGGTTCCCGATGCGCAAAGTCCTGCTGTCCCTGGCCTGTGCCGCGACCGTGCTCGCGGCCTGCGCCCCATCCGGCGACAAGGCCGGCAAGTCCGCGGCGTCAGGCGCCGCCCGGGTGGACGAGGCCCGCCTGCTGGCGGCCGACGACACCGCCAATGCCGGCCAGTGGATGTCCTACGGCCGGGATTACAGCGAGCAGCGTTTCAGTCCGCTGTCCAAGGTGAATGCCGACAGTGTGAAACAACTGGGCCTGGCATGGTTCGGCGATTTCGATACGCGTCGTGGACAGGAGTCCACGCCGATCGTCGTGGATGGCAAGCTCTACGTCACCACGGCCTGGAGCAAGGTCTACGCCTTCGACGCCAAGTCCGGCGCACCACTGTGGAAGTACGACCCCAAGGTTCCGGGTGAGTGGGCCGTGAACGCCTGCTGCGACGTCGTGAACCGCGGCGTCGCTGCCTGGAACGGCAAGGTCTAT
The DNA here is from genome assembly GCA_039800965.1 of Pseudomonadota bacterium. Classification (GTDB taxonomy): domain Bacteria; phylum Pseudomonadota; class Gammaproteobacteria; order Steroidobacterales; family Steroidobacteraceae; genus ZC4RG30. The sequence goes on from JBDLPS010000223.1 coordinate 11,650, forward strand.
GTGGCGACCATCGACGGTCGCCTGATCGCGTTGGACGGCTCGTCCGGCAAGGTTGTGTGGGACGTTCTGACCATTCCCGCCGGCAAGCCCTATGCCATCACGGGCGCTCCGCGCATCGCCAAGGGCAAGGTGCTCATCGGGCAGGGCGGGTCCGAGTTCGAGCAGCGCGGCTACCTGTCCGCCTATGACGCGGAGACCGGCAAGCTGGACTGGCGCTGGTATGTCGTGCCGGGCAATCCGGCCGACGGTTTCGAGAACAAGCAGATGGAGATGGCCGCCAAGACCTGGAGTGGCGAATGGTGGAAGACCGGTGGCGGCGGCGCCCCCTGGGATGGCATCACCTATGACCCGCAGACGGGTCTCGTCTACGTGGGTACCGGCAACGGCGCACCCTGGCCTTCCGAGATCCGCGCTCCCGGTGGCGGCGACCACTTGTTCCTGTCTTCGATCGTGGCGCTGAAGATCGACACAGGTGAGTACGCCTGGCATTACCAGACGACGCCGAACGAGAGCTGGGATTACGACAACGTGGCCCAGATCACGACCGCGGATCTCGAGATCCATGGCCAGAAGCGTCACGTGGTGATGCAGGCCCCCAAGAACGGCTTTTTCTATGTGCTGGATGCCAGGAGTGGGGAGCTGCTGTCCGCCGATCCCTACGTGGCCGATGTGAACTGGGCCAGTGGCGTCGACCTCAAGACCGGGCGTCCGAAGGTGAACCCGGAAGCGAACTACAGCAAGACCGGCAAGGGTGCCTTTGTCAGCCCCTTCTATGGCGGAGCCCACCTGTGGCCGCCGATGTCCTTCAGCCCGAAGACCGGCCTCATGTACATCCCCAGCGTGCACAACAGCTATGCCTTCGTGGCAGCGCGCGAGGACGACAACCCGATGGGCCAGAAGCTTTCCATCAGCTTCAAGGGCAACGTCGAGATGAACAAGCGCCCGGATGCGCTGAAGTTCAATGACGGTTACCTGCAGGCCTGGGATCCGGTCAAGAAAAAGGAAATCTGGCGGGCGCCGGTTTCCGGTCTCGGTGGCCGTTCGGGTGGCGCGCTGGCGACGGCAGGCGGCGTCGTGTTCGCCGGCAACACCAACAACGAGTTCGCGGCGTACAAGGCCGAGACCGGTGAGAAGCTCTGGTCGGCCGATACGCAGACCGGCGCGCTGGCTGGCCCGGTCACTTACGAAGTCGATGGAGAGCAGTACGTGGCGGTTGTCGCGGGCTGGCGCCAGACGGGCAGCTACTACGCACCGAACTACTCTCGCATCCTCGTCTACAAGCTGGGTGGTACAGCCAAGCTGCCGGATGCGATTCCGTTCCCGACCCCGGAACTCAACCCGCCAGCGGCTTTCGGTACGCCCGAGCAGCTTGCCCAGGGCGAGGCGACCTATGGCCGCTTCTGCAGCACCTGCCATGGTCGTGACGGACAGGGCGGCGCGATGTTCCCGGACCTCCGTTACGCCGGCGCGATCCAGAGTGCGGATGCGTTCAAGGCCGTGGTGATCGATGGCGCACTGACGCAGAACGGCATGGTGTCCTTCGCCAAGGCCATCAAGCCGGAAGACGCGGAAGCGGTGCGTGCCTACGTCGTCTCCAAGGCCCACGACGCCCGCAAGGCTCAGCCCTCGGCGCCGGCTGCGAAGGCTGCTCCGAAGGGGCCTCACGGCTGATCGATGCAGGGCAGGGCGCCGGCCGAAATTATTTGGCCGGCGCGCTTGCCCTCGGACAGGGCGCTGCTAGAATACGCGTCCCTCGTGGGGCTATAGCTCAGCTGGGAGAGCGCGTCGTTCGCAATGACGAGGTCGTCGGTTCGATCCCGACTAGCTCCACCACGATATGAAAACAGGGCCCCGGTCGTCACCGACCGGGGCCCTTTTCATTCCACTTCCCGCCAGTCCACGCGTCGGATGCTGATCGCATTGCCCGCATAGGTTGGCGGTTGCAGCGTCCGGATGTTCGTGTCCGCCTGGTTGACGATAGCGGCCAGTTTTCCGGTGGGCAGCCGGACGACCGTGAGGCCGGTCGCCACCGAATTGCCGACAGGCCACCCGACGTACTTGCCCAGCTGTCCGGTAATTGGCGATCCGCTCTTGTAATCGAAGGAATAGAAAACGCTGGAGCCGCCGACCGTGCAGTAGTCGTCCTTCGGCGTGTTGGACACCATGACCAGCGTGCCCAGTTGCAGCCGGGGATCGATGCTGAAGCGCTCGCCCAGTGGAAGATCCACGTACCAGCCGTTTCCCGTCGCCCAGTCGACGGGCTGCGGGTTCGGCATGGTGCGTGGCGATGCGGTGGCGTCAAGGGTCTGTGCGACGAGGCCGGCGGCGCTGGCGCGCAGGCTGCCGAGATTGGTGCCGCTGTCCTTCACCGCGTAGACCGATTGCGACACGGTGTTCGGCGCGGATCCGGGCGTCAGGTCGGAGAACCCGAGGTAGCGGCCTGTGCCGAAATAGACCACGCGGTGGGAGTTGCCCGCGGCATCCTTCACGCTGCCCAGTTCCGGTCGCGTCGTGATCGGCTCGTTGCCCAGCGTTGCGCTCGTCTGGCCAAGAAGTTGCGAGGCGTTGGCATTGACGTCGAAGCGCCACAGCCGGCCGCCGAGGTCCCCGCCATAGACATACTGCGTGCGGTTGTCGGTGGTCGAGTCCGCCACGTAGTTGGCGATTCGTGCGATGCCGCTGGCATTGGGATCCGTATTGGAGTCGGTCGTGATTTCCGCCAGCTTGGTGCCGGAGGTGGCATCGAGGACATACAGGCGGCCGCCCTTGTCACCGGTCGTGTTGTTGTAGCCCGACGCAAGCAGTACGACCCAGCGCCCATCGCTATCCCGCTTGGTGATGACCGGGTTGCCGTAGGCATACCCCAGGTCCGGGTCGGTGACGGTGGTTTGGGAGCTGCCGAACTCCCAGAGCGCCTTGGGGGCGGCCGGATCGGTGATGTCCAGGGCGAAGTAGGATTTCCCGCCGCCGCCCATGCCGCCGACCAGCAGGGTGTGCCAGGCGCTGCCATCGTAGACATCGCCAACGGTAATGCTGCCGTCGACGTAGTACTGGTGCGTCGTCGGGTAACCGAAATCGGCCAGCCTGTAGAGGTTGGCGATTGCCGCGGTCGGGATGAACGCCCAGCGTTCGTCGCCGGTATCGGCGTTGAAGGCATGGATCATGCCGTCGTTGGCGCCGACGTATACCGTCCCGCCGCGGCTGTCCTGTGCGGTCTTGAACGCAGCGTAACCGCTGTCCGCATAATTGAAAGGCGGCTTGCGGACGAACACGGGCGCTGAATTGACGATGTCCCCGAGCGGAGTTGCCCGGTCGCGGAACGGGCCGTCGGGGTTGCCGGTGCTGTTCTGCTGGGTGGAGCGTCCACGCAGGTAATTCACCAGGTTGGCGGCCGTGGCGTTGTTCTTCTGGGCCGTGGTGAGGCTGCCGTACTGCGAAAGGCGAGTGGGGTCGAAGAGAGTGGTCGCCAGCGAGCCCGGGAATTCCGCCAGCTTGCTCTGCGTCGCGCTGCTGAAAATGTAGATGTTGCGTCCATCGCCACTCGGGGCGCCGTACACCTTGCTCTTGAGTTGGTCGCTGGCAGACCAGGTGTGGCTGCTAGAGATGGACCCGGTGACCAGGTCGATCGTCCGTGCCAGCAGGTCGCCGGTCCACAGGGCGGTCGTGTACTGCGCCACATAGGCGAAATTGTCGCCGCTGACGGGCTCGAGGTTCGAAGTCGCTGCCGAAGCGGACGAGGCATTCTGCGCGGAGATCGCCGACAGGGTCGCGTTGAGCGCATTGCCCAGCGAGGCCGGGTCGCGCGCGCTGAGGAACCGTCCCCGGCCGTTCACCGCCGCATGCCAGAGGTCGTCGATCCGTTCGCCGTTCGCGTTGTTGATCGGGTCCGGCCAGGAGCTGTTGCCTTGTCGTATGTTGCGGTAGAGCGTGCAGCCCGTGAACGGGCAGGTCGTGAGGGAACCGCCGGTGGCGTAGTAATCCGCCTCGTAGGGCACCAGCCCGCCACCGCCCAGGCCGATCGTGAAGGTCACCATGTGCTGCCAGTTGGCGCCGTCCGACGCGCTGGTGGGCACGTTGTTTGTCGATACGTCCAGCTGGGTGCTGGTCCCGTCGAGGAATCCGCCAAGCGAGCCCGTCGTCCTCAGGTCGTTCTTGTAGTAGTACATCGCGACGTCGGCCAGCGTGTTGCTGTAGGTGTTGGCGCCTGACGGCGCAGTGCCGGAATGGTCGCTGTAGGGGTGTCCTGCGCCAAGGTCCTGGTCGCCCACCAGCGTGCTGTTGTCCTGGCGCAGCGGGCCGTAGCTGGAAGTCTCGTTGTTCGTGTTCCAGTAGCCGTCGGTCGTCAGGATGGTGAAATTCTGTTGGCAGGAGTATTGCACCGGATCGTTGGCGCCTCCCGGGGCCAGCGTGCCTGCGTAGTAACGGCCCGCCTTGGACAGCGCTCCGCGCAGCGGCGTCGTGCTGGCTGGCGTCGAGACGAACAGCTTGCTGTACCAGCTGGACTTCTGGCCGGCATCGAAGGTGCCGATCTTGAGGAACTTGGTGGAAGTCGAGCCCGTTCCCGTTTCGCTGATGGTCGAGAAACCCACCCGGTACTTGCTGTCGATGGTCGAGAAAGCCACGCTCGCCGCAGACTTCATCATGTTGATGCGGGTGCGGTAGTAGCTGTACCAGTTCGCGTAATTCTGCTGCTGGGCGGCCGACAGTGACGGCACCCCGACCTGCGTGTAGGCCGTGTTGGCCTGGCAGGTCGAGGGCGGAGCCGTGGGGGTGGCCGCATAACTGTAGTAATAGTGGTAAGGCGTCGACGTCGTGCTGGTTCCGAGGATGTTGATCTTCGGGGATCCCTCGAGGGTCGGCGAGCCGC
>JBDLPS010000224.1:0-16386 GCA_039800965.1 Pseudomonadota bacterium
ATGCCTATCTCGATTACTTCAGCGACAAGACCGTGCAGGTGCCCTGGGGCCTGCCCTGCCGCCGCCTCGAAGGCGGGCTCATCACCGGCACGGGTGTCCCGGAAGATACGTGCAACGTGGATGTGCCCGATGGCGTTCCCATCGTGGATCGCAAATTCGTCGTGGATGAATCACGCGGCGCGCTCGCCGCGATGGTGAGCTTCGGGAAGAACAAGCTGCCCGACGCCCATCTGTTCCGCATCGTCGACGGGAAGATCCGCGCGATCCACACCATCACGGTGTGCAAGGTCTTCAATTGCGGGTTCCCGGTGCCGGAGGCGCTGAAGAAATAGCCGCGATTACGCCGCCTTGAGCACGAACTCGACCTTGATCGCGTCGTAAGGGAACTCCAGCTGACCGGAGTCGCTCCGGGACAACACGCCGGCGTTGAGCAAAGCGGTCAGATCACTGTGCACCGCTTTTACGTCGCGGCCGACGCGACGGGCCGCTTCGCGCACGGAGAGCGGCCCAGATCCACACATCGCCTTGAGCAACTCCCAGCGCTTGGCTGTCAGTACTTTCCAGAGCAGTTCAGGGCTTGCGAAGGAGATTCGATCGCCTCCTGAGCGCTTCCCCAATCGCCACGTGGTGACGAAATCGGCCAGGCTGTCGTCAGGATCCCGCACATCAAGCGTCACGGTTTTCACATCTATACCTCGCGACATCGGCATTGAAAGCTGCGATCAGAAGCTCTGGCGACTCGAATCTGAGGTGCGTTTCCTTGCCGTTGAAATCGTGGAAGCAGGGCTTCTCGCTCGACGTCGGTTACAACATCGCCCCCAACTGCTCCTCCCAGAACACACGCGTTGAACGGAAGGGATCTGGCTTCGCAGCGCTGTTCACATCGAACAGCATCGTGTCGCGCCTGGCGGTCGTGTACTGCGCCCAAGGCAAGGCACGCGTCGACGGATCGCCCGTCTCGGCAAACGCCACCCAGGCCTCGCTCATGGCCTTAGCGACGCGAACGGCATCTGCACCGCCACCGGTGTAAGGCTTCCAGCGTTCGCCGTCGGCGATGTTGAAGATCAGCGGCAGGTCGATGGAGTGCGGGGAACGCAGCATTCCGCCGAAGACGGGCGTGTTCCAGGTCAGTTCGTAGAGCCATGCAGGCGCACCCTGCTTCGCGGCATGACGCTGGGCCTTCATCGAAGCGATGGCGATCGCCGAAGTCCGGCCGCGGTCCGAACCGATCTCGAAGTAGAGATCCGAGGGAGAAGCCTGCGGACGTTCGCGCTTGTATAGCGCGATCGCCGCATCGGCGGTGCGCTCGCCCAGTGACGCGGCAAGCCGCGTCTTGAGTCCGGCTTCGTCCAGCTTGAACAGCGCTTCGTCGCGCAGCGAGAAGGCGGTCTGCTCCGTCCGCACGCCGCCAATGACAAGCGGGATGTCCGCGTTCAGCGGGTTCAAGCCGCCGTCATAGGGGTGCGTCGGCACGACCTGGCCATCCAGCACCGGCGAGAAGGTCGACGACACAGCAGGCGGCAGCTTCGAACGCCCGAAGGCGAAGTTCGCCGCCATCAGCTTCGCCAGCGGCATCTGCTGCAGCTGTCGCGCATCGCCGGGCTTCAGGCCCAGCGTCGCCATGAAGGCCGCCCCCGTCTCCGCCGCATCCACCGGATCGCGCAGCCGGCGCGCCGCGCCGCTCTGGATCGCCATGCGCGAAAACAGGCCGCGGGCCGAAGGCATGGCCGACAGGACGGACACCTTCGCGCCGCCACCGGACTGGCCGAAGATGAGCACGCGCTTCGGATCACCACCGAAGCGCTCGATGTTCTCGCGCGTCCATTTCAGCGCCAGCGCGATGTCCTGCATGCCGACGTTGCCGGAAGCCGCAAACTCCGGTCCGGACTCCGGCAGGTGCAGATAACCCAGAACGTTGAGCCGGTGCGTGACGTTCACGACCACGACGCCCATCGCCGCAAGCCGGGCGCCCTCGTACATCGGTGCCGATCCGCTGCCCGCGAAATAGCCGCCGCCATGGCACCAGAACAGCACCGGTCGCTTGGCCGCGCTGCTCAAGGAAGGCGTGAAGATCGTGACGTTGAGACAGTCCTCCGTCTCGAGGCTCCCGGCCTCACTGCCGATGCCGGACACCGCAGCAGAGAGTGAACCCGGCGCCGCAGCCGGCGCAGTCGGATCGACCTGCGGCGCGATCACTCGCTGCGTCGGTTCGTTGCGCACGCCAGCCCAGGGCACGACGGCCTTCGGTGGCATGAAGCGCCCTTCGCCCGCCGTCGTCGCCCCATAGGGCAGGCAGGTGAAGACGTAGACGCCGTCACGCCGTACGCCGCGCACCTTGCCACCGGTCGTTTCAATGACCGGCTCAGAAGGGGCCGACGCCTTGACCGAAGACACCATGCCGCTTGCGGCTGCGGCAGCAAGTCCACCCAACACCGTACGCCGATCCATTATTCCCACCCCGTCTTCGACATGTAGCCCGTCGTGAAACCCAGCGCCTCGATCTCGTGGATCTGCCCATTCCAGATCTTGTAGATGTGCACGGCCGGCAGGTCGAAGGGCGCGGTGTTCATCGTGTAGGTCTCGCGGCCCGGGACGCCGACGAGGTGGAACTCCTTCGTCTTCATCGAATGCCGGAAATGCGAAAAGCCCACGACCAGGCCCTTCTGCTCGTCCGCGGCGATCATGCGGATGTTGTCGATGGAGTCGATGTACGTGAAGGTCTGCGTGTCGAGCTGCGCGGCGCAGGTCAGGGCACCGACCAGGCTCGGCCCGGAACCCGGCGTCGCCGTCGCACCACCGACATCCGTCGGCACCGTGTTGCGCGCGGTCTGCATGCCGTTTTCCATGCGCACGCAGTCATCGGCCAAGGGCGCAAGGCGGCCATTGTTGAAGTCCAGCGCATCGTAATAGCGACGGCCGATGTAGAGCAGGCGGCCCCGCGCGTCCCGGTAGTCATCGCCCACGTCCTGCAGGAAAGGCGCGCGCGCCTTCAACAGGTTCTTCAGGCTGGTCTCGCGAACCTGGTGCACGACGACGTGCTCGGCCTCGACGATGCGGCCGTTGGACAGCTTCAGGCGACCACCGACCTCTATCGGGTTCTTCTTGCCGTCAACGGTCTCTTCCATCATCACGATGAAGGCCAGCGACTGCCAGGTCGCATCCGGCACCACGATCTTGAAGGACGTGGGCACGCTGGCCGCGGTCTTCCACAAGCCCTCGCCCGGCTGGAGGCGCGCGAGGTTCTCGACGAACTTCGCATCCGGTGCGAAGGGCAGGCGCTTGGGATCGTGCGCGACGAGTGCGGCGAAGTAATCGTCCGCGACCTTCAGCAGGGTGGCACGATCGAGCGTGATGGTGGCAGCCGGGGTGGCCGCGGACTTCGCGGCGGCCGGCGCGGACTGGACGGCGCCCGGGACAAGGTTCAGGGCCGCGAATGCAACGGCCAGCGTCGACTTGAAGTTCATGGATCCCCCGTTTTTCCTGGGCCGATCCTAACGCCGCGACGCGGGCCCTGTCAGTCAGGGTTCGGTGACGGCATATCCCCGCGCCCGCAACTGCGCAAGCAGGCCATCGGGCGCGAAGACCTCGCGCATCGGCACTACCGCAACCGAACTCGCGTTGCGCAGCAGGGCGCCCTCGGCGGCCAGTACCCAGTCCTCGCGCACGTGGAGGATCGCGGCCTCGTATTCCCGCGCAACGGCGGGTGTACTGGTCACCGCGTTCAGACAACGGGACTCCGCGTCCTCCAGCGGCAGTCGACGCAGCGTCGCCACGTCGCCGCGCGACCATGCATTCGCCCTTTGGCGCATCAGGGGCAATTCGCGCTCGACCCGAACCAGCAGGCTCTCGAAACAGTCGATGTCGGCGTCAAGCGGTGTCTGCGCGAAATCACGGATCACTCCCTTGGGATCCGCGATCGACAACTGCACTTCCGGCGTCCGTACCGGCACGCGAGCCTTGCGGGCCGCCTTCTCGACGATGGGCCAGACCTCGTTGCGTCGGTCGAGTTGCGAGGCCTTCAAGGCCTCCTCGTACAATTCCCCGGCCGCGAACATGGGGCGCCAGTGCTCGATGCGCCCGCCCTTGCCCAGGTAATGCGACTTCTGCACCTGCCAGCGGGCGTATACCGCGGGAGGAAGAACGTTTGCCAGCGACTCGCCCTTTGGAAGGTCGCGCGCCTTGAGTACGGACGGCAACAACCGGATGCCCTGGAAGAACCCGATGCCGGCCTTCACCTGTATGGGCCCGAGGACGTACTGCGACCGGGCGACCAGCGCCTCAACCTCGCCCGCTTTCCACCGCATCTTCGAGGGCAATGGCGAAATCGTGGCGAGGATGTAGAGGTGGTGGGCTCCATGCCGTACGTCCCAGAGCCCGGGACCCGGCTGTTCGCCCGACACGACCAGTTCCTCGATCGACGAGGTTTCCGCCGCCGCAGCCACCGGAGGCTGCAGCGCCAGCAGCACGCAGAGGCCGAGCATCCACCATCCTGTACCCGCTCCGCGCATCAGTCAGTCCCGCGATACCGCCTGACGCCAGGCCCAGGCCGCGATGACCGCCGCGCCGGCAAGTGCCAGCAGCAAGGCCGCACCGGCCAACGTACGCGGCCCCTCGATCCGTTGCCCGAGGAGGGCCGCCCCATCGTGCAGCACCGCGGACAACCACGGCCGCAACCGTACGATCGCGACAGCCGCCGCCAGCAGCAGCACGCCGACGAACACGCCACGCAGCAACAGCGCGCGCCGCGCCTGCCGGACACGCTGCAGACGCAGCCCGGCCACGAAACCCTCGTCCACCCGCACGGGCGCGGACAGCGCAAAACGCCTCCGCAGGCTCGATTCGAAGTCGTCGTCCATCGTCACTCCCCCAACCAGGCCCGCAGGCGCGTGGCGCCGCGGAGCACATGTGACTTCACGGTACCCAGCGGCAGGCGCGTCGCCGCCGCGATCTCGCCGTGGGTCAGACCTTCAGCATAGGCCAGTACCACGCAGGTCCGCTCGTCCGGCCGCAACCGGCCCAGCGCGGCATCGAGATCCTGCAGCAGGCCGATATCGACCTCCGGCGCCACGGCATCCGGCAGGTCCAGGCCCGTGAGGGGTGGCGCCTGCTTGCGGGCCTCCGCCAGCCAGACATTCAGGGCGAGCTGCCGCAACCAGCCGCCGAAGGCACCCGGCGCACGGAGCGCTGGCAAGTGCTGCCAGGCCTGCAGGAATGCCTGCTGTGCCAGATCGTCGGCCAGCACGGTATCGCCACAGAAGCGGCGCATCAGCCCCCGGAGCCAGGCCTGCCGCCTGCGGACCAGTTCGTCGAAGGCGGAATCATCCCCGGCAGAGGCCAGCGCGACGACCGTGGCTTCGGACGCCTGCGCAAGCCCGGCACGCTCGCCCGCCGTCGTCACATCCCGGGCTCATCGGCGCCCGGGCGCTGCCCGGATTCGGCGCGCTTGACCAGCTTCGAAGCGAGGAGCAAGGCGGCGCCGACGAAGAAGAACATCGCAGCGCTGGCGGGCAGCGCCCGCATCGCCTCCGGATCGGCGTTCGGCCCGGTACCCAGCGCCAGCCCCATACCCAGCAGCCCGATGGAGAAAGCCACCGTGACGAGACCGCCCACCAGCAGCCCGTGCGGCGAACGCGGCTTCTGGGCCGGCGCAAGCAACTGCTGCAACAAGGCCGGATCCAGCGCGGCACCCCGTTCCAGCGCGATGCGCAGCGTCCGCTGCCGCTCACGCTCCGACAGGTGGCGCCGCGTCGCGACGATCAGCACGATCAGGACAATCGAGCCAAATATCGTGACGGCCGTGAAATCGACATGCCCATGTTCCATTTCCGCTCCTTGGCAGCTGCGCTGCCGTTGACCTGATCATGGAGATGCGGCCAGACCGGTCTCTGGATGCACAAGGCGACGATTTTCAGAACTGCGGCGCCGACTTCACCCCCTGCGCCTTGGCCGCCACGGCATCCGCCGACGTGATGCGCCGCTCCGCGGCCGCGGCGTCGACTGCCGCGTTGAATCGCTTCAGGTAGGCCGCGCGGGTGCCGTACAGCGCCTTGAGCCGGGCCGGCTCGAAGCGGCGCATGGAACCGCTGAGCGCGCACAGCCCTTGGGTGCCGGGCGCATCCGCGCGGGCACGGCTGGTAGCGGCGTAGACCGCCAGCGGTACATCCAGCTGGGGCAGGCGCCAGCCACCCACGGCGTTACCAAAGGCATCAACATGCACCGCGCCATCGGCAGCGACATCGAGTCGGGGAAGCTTGGCGAGCGGGATGCCGGCAACGAGCCAATCGTCCAGCTGCTGCCAGATCGCGTTCATCGCAAGGCCAGCGGGATACGTGCTGGCAGTATCCGCGCAGCCTGCATCCAGGGCTGGGTCGATACCCGCGATCCTTGCATCCGCCGCGGAGGGCAATCCCGCGGCAGGCCCCGGCGCGTGCGCCATGCCCGGGATCTCGTACAACCGGTACAGGTCGTCTGCGGCGTCACCGTCCGCACGGCGCATCCACTGGGTGCGCGCGGCATCCGTCTGTGTCATCACCGTGATGACGAGAACGTCGCGCGGCAATACCTCACGACGTGGATCGGTAGCGCCCAGCGGAGCCGCGCAGGCATTGATCGGCGCCGCCCCGACCGCTCCGGCGACGTCGACATACGCGTCGTAAACAGGCCGCTCGTTACCCAGTCGCAGCCTGTCATGACCGATATTCACGTAGGCGGCGACATACCCGCCCGCCTGCGCATAGCCCGCAGCCACGAGGCGTCGTACGTCGAAATCCACCAGTGGATTCTCCTTGCTCGAACTGCGCAGCAAAGCACCGACCTGCGCAAGGATGTCCCAGGCCAGTCCATGATCCGTGCCCGCCGGCTCCACCTTGCAATCCGGCGACTGCGCCACCGCGAAATCCACGCGGGCGTAGCGGACGGGGTCGAAGCGCCGCAAGGCCACCGCGGCCGCCGGCTTCACGGTGAGGCCTATCCAGACATCCCCGCTGCGGAGGAAATGCGCCGAAGACAGGCCCCACAGTGGCGCCGTGTCGTAACCACCCGCGGCGCTCAGCAGTTCGACGACGACACGGCCGCTGAAGCGCTTCGCATCGGCCGGCCGCCGGACGAGCATGCGGGTGGCGTAGGACTGGGCCGGGCCGCGCGCCTGTACGCGGTCACCAGCACCGACCGCCGCCCATTCATGGACCTGGGCGAGGCCGCTGACGAGGTATTCCCGCTCCACGTACCCGGCAGCACCCAGGTCCACCGGCTGGCGCGAGGTGGCAGCGCCCAGGAACGGCCGATTGGTCGCCGTGGAAGGCAGGGCGCTCGCACGCGGTGTCGGCACGATGCGGGCCGCCGAGGCCGGCGCGATTCCAGAGAGGAGGACGCCGAGGGCGAGGATCAATGGCAAGATGCGCGGTGACATCGCGACAATTTAACCTACCAGCGCCATGCAATTGAGGCCCAGCCGATGACCGATCCGCTGCAGGCGGGTTTCGAGGACTTCATCCGCCGCTCGATCGAACGACCGGGCGCATCCCGCCACGTCGATGCCACGGGTATCCGCATCCACTACCTCGAGTGGGAAGGACCGCCCGGCGCCCCTGCCCTGCTGCTGCTGCACGGCTTCCTCGCGCACGCGCACTGGTGGGATTTCGTCGCCCCGTGGCTCGCGGAGGATTACCGCGTCATCGCGCCCGACTTCGGCGGAATGGGTGACAGCGGCCACAGGACGGCCTACGAACATCACCACTTCGTGGACGAGATCGGCGCGATCCTCCACCACACGGGCATCGCACCCTGCACCGTCATCGGCCACAGCTTCGGCGGCCGGGCCCTGCTCTACGCGTGCCAGCACTACCCGGAACTGATCACGCGTGGCATCGTCGTCGATTCGCGCCTCAGCACCCCGGCGGATCCGATGCGCGGATTCGACCAGCCCTGGCGACCCAAGAAGCGTTACCCGGATGAAGCCTCGATCCTGAAGCGCTTCGTGCTCCAGCCCGAGGAGCCGGCGCCGGCAACCGCGCTCTCGCACATGGCACGGCATTCGGCCCGTGCCGACGGCGACGCCTGGGTGTGGAAATTCGACGAGGAAGTGACCCGTCTCTTCCGCGATCGCGGCGATGCACCGGTCATCGACGAGTACGAACGCCTGCGCGACATCCGCCAACCGCTGGACGTGATCCGCGGCGGAGACAGTCGCGTGGTGACGGCGGCCCGTGCGGCGCACATGATTGACGCGCTTCCGACTGCCCGTGGCCCCATCGTCCTGCCCTGCAGCTACCACCACCTTCCGGTCAGCCAGCCCCTCGCGCTGCTGGCCTCCCTGCGCAGCCTGCTCCGGAGTAAACGCGCATGATCCAGCCCTCCCCGTCCTTCCGCCCCTACATCCCCGACGCGGCACGCCTGCCGGAAGGCACGCTCCGCGCGGTGCTGCTGGGCACCATCCTGGGTATCGTGTTCGGCGCCTCCTCGCTGTACCTCGTATTGAAGGTCGGCATCACGGTAAGCGCGTCGATACCGGTAGCCGTGATCTCCATCACCCTGTTCCGCCTGCTCTCCCGGCTGCGCGTGCGCGACGCGACCATCCTCGAGAACAACATCGTGCAGACCGCGGGCTCTGCAGGCGAATCGATCGCCTTCGGCATCGGGGTGACGATGCCGGCGATCCTGATCCTGGGCTTCGACCTGGAACTCACTCGCGTGCTGCTGGTCGCGGCCCTGGGAGGACTGCTCGGCATCCTGATGATGATCCCGCTGCGTCGCGCCCTGATCGTGAAGCAGCATGGCGTGCTCAAGTACCCTGAAGGCACCGCCTGCGCCGAGGTCCTGAAGGCAGGTGCATCGCCCGAATCGCGCGCGGCAGCCGATCCGCACGCAGCCTCGGCGGATGCCGGCGGGGTCAGCGCACGCACGATCTTCACCGGATTCGGTATCGGCCTCGCCTACAAGGCGCTGAACGTCGCGTTCAAGGGCTGGAAGGATGTCGCGGGCTACGTGTTCGGCGCACCCATCAAGGGTGGCTCGGTAGCCGCCGAGGTATCGCCGGAACTGCTCGGCGTCGGCTACATCATCGGGCCGCGGATCTCCGGAATGATGCTCGCGGGTGGTGTACTCACCTACCTTCTGCTGATCCCGCTGATCCTGTTTTTCGGCGGGCACGTGCCGCAACTCCTGGCTCCCGGCAGCAAGCCCATCGCGCAGATGTCTCCCGGCGACGTGCGCAGCGCCTACATCCTGTACATCGGCGCCGGAGCCGTCGCCACCGGCGGAGTGATCTCGCTGCTGCGCTCACTGCCGCTCATCGCCGGCGGCATCCGCAGCGGCATCGAGGACGTGAGGGCGGCCCGCAAGGGCGGCAACGGCGCTGCGCGCACTGCACAGGATCTCTCTCCGAAAGTAGTCGGCATCGGCATCATCGTCGTGATGGCGGTGATCCTGCTGTCCCCGTCGCTGCACATGAACCTGCTGGGTGCGTTCATGATCGTGCTGCTGGGCGCCCTGTTCACGACGGTGTCGTCGCGCCTCACCGGCGAGATCGGCTCCACCTCGAACCCCATCTCGGGCATGACCATCGCGACGCTCATGCTGACCTGCCTCGTCTTCCTGCTGGTCGGCTGGACCGGCGGCACCTGGTACGTCACTGCGCTGTCGGTCGGCGGCATCGTGTGCATCGCGTGCTCCAACGCGGGCACCATCTCGCAGGACCTCAAGACAGGCTATCTCGTGGGCGCCACGCCACGCGTGCAGCAGGTCTCCATCCTGGTCGGTGCCTTCGCATCGGCGCTGTGCATGGGCCCCATCCTGCTGAAGCTCAACGAAACCGCCACGGTCTACGTACCGGTTGCGCAGCTCGCTCCGGAAGGCCTGCAGGTGGATGTCGCAAAGCTCGGCACGCAGCGCGAAGCGCTGATCGGGCCACAGGCCAGTGGCGACGCGAACCGTTACCACGTCTGGCACAAAACGGACCTCGCCGGCGCGCCGGCCGGCAAGTACCTCGTCGATGACAGCGGGAAGGCGGTCTGGCTGGTCGACCCGGGCATCAACGGCACGCACACGCAGCGGCCGGACGGCAGCGATGTGCGCAAGTTCGACGCACCGAAGGCAACGCTGGTCTCGTACATCATCAAGGGCATCCTCGACCGGGAACTGCCCTGGGAACTCGTCATCTTCGGCGCGATGATCTCGCTGGTGATGGAACTCGCCGGAGTGCCGTCGCTGGCCTTTGCCGTGGGCGTCTACCTGCCGATCGCCACGACGGTGCCGATGTTCATCGGCGGAGTCGTGCGCTGGCTGGTCGACCGCCGCGCACGCAGCCTCCCGCAGAACGCGGACCTCGATGACACGCAGTTTGCTGCCCGCAGCGACCGCGGCGCGGGCGTGCTGCTTGCATCGGGCTACATCGCGGGCGGCGCGATCGCAGGCATCGTGATCGCCTTCCTAGCAGGCGTGCTGGGGAACATCGACAACGCGCTGCAGAAGTGGTCTGCCGCCAGCAACCCCTTCTTCGAAGGGCCGCATGCCGACGCGCTCGCGCTCATCCCGTTCGCGCTGATTACCCTGCTGCTCTGGCGCGTCGCACGCCGCGACGCCAGCTGAGGGCTGCGCGTCAGATCGTCACGGCATCCCCGACGGCCAGCGCGCCGGGGCGCGTGACAATCGCGTTCTGGCCGAAGGTCACGCCGCGCAACGCTGCATCGTGGCGGAACGCCTGCAGGGCACGCAGGGGTTCCGCGCCGTCGCGTTCACCGCTCGCCTGATCCGTCGTCGTGACCACGCAGCGGGTGCAGGGCTTCACACCACGCAACTCGACCCCAGCCGCACGGAAATCGCCCAGGGCATCCTCGGCCCAGGGCGCAACCCCCGCCAACACGATGTTCGGCCGGAACCTGTCCATCGGCAGCGCGCGCCCGATCCTGCGGTTCAGGTCATCCAGGGAAGCCTCGGAAACGACAAGCACGGGATAGCCGTCGGAGAACAGGTTCGGCGCCTTGAGGCCACCGGTCCGCTCGCGGTTCGACAATCTCGCGTGCCGTGCATCGAAGCGCACCAGGCGTAGCGGACGCCCCAGGAAATCACTGAAGAACGTCGCTGCTTCGTCCCCGGCGTCGAAGGACGGCACGCGCGAACGCCAGACTTCGACCTGCCGCAGCGCGCCCTCGTGGCCGAACGGCAGCTTCAGCAAGGCGCCACCGGCTTCAAGCCGAAGCCCTTCCGCATCGAGCGCCGTGGCCACGAGCGCCATCCGGGGCAGCTCTCGCTGCGTGACGAACCGGTTGGCCTGATCGACGACCATCCACTCCCGGTCGTGGGCAAGCCCGGTTGCGAGGACTTCGACCCGGGACAAAGCGGTGACCCCGCAGGACTTCACGGGATACACGCGGAGCGCAGCGATGCGGGGCGACGGGCTCATCGCCACAGGACAGGCGGTCAACCGCCGCGACGGACGGCGCGAACCCGGCGTGGCGCCGCTTTCTTGCGCGCGCGCGGGCGCGGCGCGGCGGAAGTGGTGCTCTCGAGGCCTTCCACACAACGCTCCAGCGAGCGCCGCAACTGGGTTACATCCTCGGCGGACAACAGCGACAGCATCTGGGTCATCACGGGCCCCCCTGCCTGCCGCGCCGAGACCAGGCGCTCCTGCCCGGCTGGCAGCAGATACCAGCTGTCGGTCCGGCGGTTGAGGGGATTGGGCCGTCTTTCGATGCTGCCCTCGCGCTCCAGGCGCTTGAGCAGGTCGGTCATGGTCTGCGCGGTGACGAATAGATTGCGCGCCAGCTGGGCACCGGCGATACCGGGGTCGGTATGGATCTGGTCGAGCGTGACCAGGTGACCAAAGGAAATTTCGGCGCTGCGCCGGAGACGCTCTTCAAGCGCGTGACGGAACAAATGCCCCAGTCGCTTGAGCAGGTAACCGATCTGTTCTTCGGGGGGATGGTGCATCAGGTCGAGGGCCGGCTCGTCGCTTGCGGACTATCAGGTACCTGATACTATATCAGCCTCCTGACACTTCCATCAACCAGCCAGGCCATCATGTCCCGCCATTCCCTGCGACCGTCCCGCTTCGTGAAAGTTCAGCGCATCGCCCTTCTGGCCCTGGCCACGACGCTCGTCGTCGCCGGTTGCGGGCGACGCGGCGGCCCGCCGGGCAAGCCGCAGGCGGGCCAACCGGCAGCCGCGATGACCATCACGACGTCGACCATCCGCAGCGCCCCTGTCGAACGCACGGTGGACGCCACCGGCTCCGTGCAGGCCTGGCAGGAAGTCGTCATCGGTGCAGAAGTGGGCGGCTATCGCGTGGCGGAACTCCTCGTGGACGTCGGCGCCCACGTCAAGCGCGGCCAGACGCTGGTGAAGCTGTCATCCGACCTGCTCGACGCCGAGGTCCGGTCGCGCAGGGCAGCCCTTAAAAGCGCGGAGGCTCGCGCTGCGAACGCCGAAGCGGCCCTTCGCCGCGGACAGGCAGTGGCTGCCACCGGCGCGCTGTCGAAGGCGAACGTCGACCAGCTGCAGGCCGACCAGATCGCAACAGGGGCACAGGTCGAAACGGCACGCGCGGACCTTGCGACCTCGGAACTGCGACTGAAGTACACACAGGTCGTCGCGCCGGATGACGGCGTCATCAGCTCACGCACCGTCAGCGTAGGCCAGATCGCCCAGGCCGGCGCGGAGATGCTGCGCATGGTCCGCCAGGGTCGCGTGGAATGGCGCGCGGAAGTGCCGGAAGCCCGCCTCTCGCTCGTGAAGGCCGGCCAGCCGGTGACCCTCACGACCGCCGACGGCAGCAAGGCCGAAGGCACCGTGCGCATCGTGGCCCCGACCGTGGCCGTGAACAACCGCACGGCACTGGTCTATGTGGATGTGCCGGCAGGCGCCGTGCGCCCGGGCATGTTCGCACGCGGCAGCATCGGTGTCGGCAAGGGCGATGCGATCCTCGTGCCGGTCCAGGCCGTCGTCATGCAGGATGGCTATTCCTATGTCTTCGTCCTGAAGGACAGGAACCTCGTCGAGCGCCGCATGGTGAAGGTGGCGAACGTCCAGGGCGAGGACATGGAAATCCTTTCCGGCGTGAAGCCGGGCGACATCGTGGCGGTCAAGGGAGCCGGCTTCCTGAAGGACCGTGACACGGTACAGGTCGTGCAATGAACTTCGTCACCTGGTCGATCCGGAACCCTGTTCCGGTCCTGATGATTTTCGTGGCCCTCGTCGTCGGGGGCCTGATCAGCTTCCCGCGCCTGGCGGTCCAGAACCAACCGGACATCCAGTTCCCCTTCGTGTTCGTGCAGGTGTCCTACCCGGGCGTACCGCCATCGCAGATGGAAACCGAGGTGACGCGCAAGGTCGAAGACGCCGTGGCGTCGATCGTCGGCATCGAGCACATCACCTCGACCGTCAACAAGGGCGTTTCCTCGACCAACATCGAGTTCAAGTTCGGCACCGACCTCTCGCAGGCGATGGACGACGTGCGCGACGCGGTATCCCGCATCCGCCCCGACTTGCCATTCGACGCCAACGAGCCCTACATCGGACGCGCCACTACGGCCGGTGACCCGGTGCTCACCTTCGCCGTCGCATCGGACACGATGACGGACACCGAACTCTCTTGGTTCGTCGACCTGAACGTCATCCGCAGCATCAGTGGCGTCGACGGCGTAGGCCAGGTCACACGCGTCGGCGGCGTAGCCCGCGAAGTCCGTGTGGACCTTGACGCGAACCGCATGAGCGCCCTGGGCGTCACGGCGGCCGACGTCTCCTCGCAGCTCACGCGCACCCAGGCGGAACTGCCGGGAGGCGAGACGCGCATCGGCCAGCAGGCCCAGAGCGTGCGCACGCTGGGCACCATCGCATCGACGCAGGAACTCGCGGCGCTGCCCATCGCGCTGAGCGGGGGACGTTCGGTACGGCTGGACGCGATCGCCGATGTCCGCGACCAGGCTGCGGACCCGACGCAGCTCGCGCTGCTCGACGGCAAACCGGTCATCGGCTTCCAGGTCATGCGTGCCTGGGGCGAAGGCGCGGTGAAGGTAGCGGACGGAGCCCGCGAGGCCGTCAGGAAACTCCAGGCGCAGTACCCGGGCATCCACATCACCGAAATCAACTCGGTGGCCGACACCAGGGTGCGGGAAAGCTTCCACAGTTCCATGACGATGCTCATCGAGGGCTCGATCCTCGCGATCATCGTCGTCTGGTTCTTCCTGCGGGACATGCGGGCCACCATCATCTCGGCCACAGCGCTCCCGCTGGCGGTGATCCCGACCTTCTGGGCCCTGCACCTGTTCGGCTTCTCGATCAACTTCCTGACGATGCTCGCGCTGACCCTCGTGGTCGGCATGCTCGTCGACGACGCGATCGTGGAAGTGGAGAACATCGTCCGTCATCTGCGCATGGGCAAGACGCCCTTGCAGGCCGCTTCCGACGCAGCCATCGAGATCGGCCTCGCCGTGGTCGCCACGTCGCTCACGCTTTGCGCGGTCTTCATCCCGACGGCCTTCATGGACGGCATACCGGGGCAGTTCTTCAAGCCTTTCGGCTTCACGGCAACGGTGGCCGTGCTGTTCTCCCTGCTCGTGGCACGAACCCTGACGCCGATGATGGCTTCGAAGTTCATGCGCGCCCACGCGGAACACGAGGACAACGGCCCGACCAAGCGCTGGTACATGCGGCACGTGGAGTGGGCGCTGAACCACCGCAAAACGACGGTTTTCGTCACGACCGGCGCCATGATCGCTTCCTTCGCACTCGCCGTGGTGCTGCCGAAGAGCTTCCAGCCGGCGGACGACCTGGCCTTCATCAGCCTCAGCGTGAACCTGCCGCCAGGCTCTCGCATCGAAGACGTCGCAGCGACGGCTGACAAGGTGCGCGAGGTCGCGGCGCGACACAAGGAAGTGAAACACGTCTATTCGGTGGTCGGCACGCAGCGCGCCACCGTCGCGCTGATGCTGACGGAAGTCCGCGAGCGGAAGATCAGCCAGCAGGATCTCCAGCAGGTCATCCTCAAGGAGACGAAGGCGATCCCCGGCGCGCGCATCACGATCGGCAACGTGGGTTTCGGGCCAGGCAGCGGCAACGTGCAGTTCGAACTGACCGGCGACGACTCCAACCTGCTGGCTTCGGCCGCCGCCGAAATCGAGCGGCAGATGCGGGAAGTGCCGGAGTTCGCCGGCGTGACGACCAGCGCGAACCTGCTCGCACCGGAACTCGTCGTGCGGCCCCGGCCCGAGAGGGCCGCGGAGCTCGGCGTGACCACCTCGACCCTGAGCCAGATCACGCGTATCGCGACAAGCGGCGACGTGACGACGAACCTGCCGAAAATGAACCTGCCGGACCGGCAGGTTCCGATCCGGGTGCGCCTGAGCGACGCCGCTCGCGCGAACATAGAGCAGATACGCCTGCTGCCGGTGCCTTCGGCTGGGGGGCCCATTCCCCTGATGAACGTGGCGGACGTCAGTTTTGGCGCAGGCCCGGCACAGATCACCCGGCGCGACCGGAGCCGGAACATCACCGTTTCGGCCACGCTGGCCTCCAGCGCCCCGGGCGGCAAGAAGATCGTGCTGGGCGAGGCGATCAGGATCGTGGACAACCTGCCGGCGATGAAGAACCTTCCTGCAGGCGTTTCGCAGATCAAGTCGGGCGACGCGGAATTCCAGTCCCGCATCTTCTCCAGCTTCCTGCTGGCGATGCTGATCGGGATCCTCTGCATCTATGCGTTGCTGGTACTGCTGTTCCACGACGTCGTCCAGCCGGTGACGATCCTCTCCGCACTGCCACCATCGGTCGGTGGCGCCTTCGTCGCGCTGTTCCTGTTCCGCATGGAACTCTCGCTGCCGTCCCTGATCGGGCTGCTGACGCTCATGGGCATCGTCACCAAGAACTCCATCCTGCTGGTGGAATACATCGTGATGGCACGTCGCGAACACGGCATGACCCGGCAACAGGCGATCCTGGACGCCTGTTCGAAACGCGTCCGGCCGATCGTTATGACGACGATCGCCATGGTCGCCGGCATGTTGCCGATCACCATCGGTCTGCACGGCACATCCTCCTTCAGCAAACCCATGGGCGCCGCGGTCATCGGCGGCCTGGTCGCATCCACCGCGCTCTCGCTCTTCGTGGTGCCGGTGATCTACACGCTGATGGACGACTTCGAACACAAGGTGAAAGGCTGGTTCAGGCGCGGTTCGCGGCATGCCGTGCCGGCGCGGCCGGACGCGGCACAGGGCTGATGCGCGTTTACGGATGAGCAGGAAGCCCTCATCCGCGCCGTCGACGATGGCCGACATCGCCCGCCTTGCGGGCGTGTCGTCCTCGACGGTTTCCAGGGCCCTGGCGGGCAGCCCGCTCGTCGCCAAGAAAAAACGCGACCTCATCGCGCGACTCGCGCGCGAGCAGGGCTACGTCGTCAAC
>JBDLPS010000225.1:0-6354 GCA_039800965.1 Pseudomonadota bacterium
GTCATTACGCTGGTCGTACCCGGCGAGGGCCGGGTCGGGCCGGGTGGGACCACGGTTGTGCATTCCAGCCCGACATGGGCGACATCGTCCCCAAGCGGGAACCAGATCGCAGCCTACAATCTTGCGACCAGCGCTTACGTCACCTTGACCGGCGCTCTCTCCTACACAACGGCATCGAACAGCGCATCTGCGCTTCTTGTCAACATCACCGCAGGGACGTCGTTCAACGGGACCGCCGGCAATCCGCTGGTGTTCCAGTTCGGAGACGCCGCTTACATCTACGTGAGGTCATAATGGCCAATGCAACGGTGGCGGCGCTCGACGCTGCGGAACTTCTACCGCAAGACCAGCAACAGCAGCAGAATCTGTTTCCTTCGGACAGCACCGCAAGCATTGCCGGGCCTCAGCCGACTCCGCAGGCATCCACCGGGTTGGTCAACACCGCGGCGCTGGGTGACGTTGCCAAGCAGGCGACGATGGCGCCCACCGGAGCGATGACCGATGACATGTCGGTGGAGAAGCGCTTCACCAACATCATGGGGTCGGACAACCCGCTGCTGACCGGCGCGCGCACGCGGGCGGCGCAGGCGGCCAACAGCCGGGGGCTGATCAACAGCAGCATGGGCGTGCAGGCCGGCGAAATGGCTGCGATGAGCGCTGCGCTGCCGATCGCCCAGGCGGATGCGGGCACGGCCGCGGCCTTCGGCATGCAGAATCTCCGTGGCCAGCAGGACACGTTCTCGACCGGGTTCAAAGGCCTGCAGGACTATTCCCTGCAATCTCTTCGGGGCGCGCAGTCGAAGGATCTGGCGAACATCGAGGCCGGGTACAAGACGCTGATTTCGAGCAACGATGGCGCAAGCAAACTGTACCAGCAGGCGACCGACGCCATGAACAAGATCATGACATCTGACCTGTCTGGGGAGGCCAAGGTGGCGGCGCTACAGCAGCAGTCGAACCTTCTGCAGGCGGGGCTGGGGATTATCGGGAAGATCAGCAACATCCCCGGCATGGACTCGCTTCTGACCTTCGACACGAACCTTGCCGGGACTCTGGGGCAGACGGCAGCATCTGCGCCGAATGCAGAGCCGCAGTGGCTGAAGGACATCAACGCCCGTCTTGACAAGGCCGTTCCCGGGGGTACGTCAGGGCTGACAGAGAACACGGCGGCTATCTGATGATCGTCCGGCGCGCAACCGAGGCGGACGGGGCCAGTGAGGCGTTGATCGCTCTGGTGCGCAGCGGGCTTGGCCATGATCGGCATATCGACCAGGCCAAACTGCGTGGCTTTGTGAAGTCGTTCTGTGCCGTGCAGGGCGATGCGTGCGCGATGCTGGGCGAAGAGAATGGGGTACTGGTGGCAGTCGCCGCCGGCATGGTGCTCGAACACCCATGGCTGATCGGAAAGCAGTTGCAGGTTATTGCGCTGACCGGGCCGGGTGGACGGAAGTGCCTTGCGCAACTGCAGAAGTGGGCGCGTGAGCGTGGTGCCGGTGGGGAGTTCTTGACCCTGAACCCGGACAAGCGGTATGACCGTTGGGCGCGCGGCGAAGGACTTGTCCCGATCCGCAGTTACTGGAGGCCGTCATGGCAGTAGCGATTCCGATTCTGGCGCTGGTGGGGGCCGAAGTGGCCGGGGTGGCGGTCACCGGGGCAATGATTGCTGGTGCGGTGGTGGCCACGGCTGGCGCGGCGATGGAGAACAAGGACGTTGCGATTGCAGGGTCCGTCATCAGCCTTGGTGCTGGTCTGCTCTCCGGCGCGGCGACTGCGGGCGCCGAGGCTGGCACGTCCGCCACTGTGGCGGATGCTTCGGCTCCGACGACCACGGAAGCGATGACCGCCTCGACCCTGTCCGGGCAGGATCCGACTGCCGCCACCGGGCTGGCCACTGCCCCGGCAAGCGAGGGTGTGCAGACGTTCGGTGTGCCGGCGCAGGACCAGATCACGCAGTCCGCGCTGCCAGGAAGCGTGGACGCTGCGCAGTCCGCCACAGTGGCGGACTCTGCCGCGACCCAGCCCATCGCGGAACAGACGCTGGCCGGTCGGGGCATGATCGATTCGCAGACCCCGGCTGATTTGTCCGGTGCCGCACCGGCAGGATCGGACGCTGCCCAATGGCAGGGGATGGTCGGTAATGGAGCCCCGGCAGAACTGTCCGGTGGCAGCCGGGTGGCCAGTTTCGACGCACAGGGCGGCGGCGCTGGAGCGCCCGGCAACGTGCAGGGCAAGGGTCTGATCGACGGGCTCATGGAGTGGGGCAAAGGCAATCCGCTCCTGGCCAGCACGGCGCTGAACATGGGCGGTCGGTTCGTCGAGAAGGGATTCACAAAGGATCCGAACCAGGAGCGGTTGAAGTACCTGCGCGAGAAGGATGCGATGGAACTGGAACTGCTCCAGCAGAAGTTGGCCCGGCAGAACAACATACCCGGCGTTCCGTTCAGACTGAACCAGCAGGCGAACCTGTACCCCGGGGGGCAGATGAACATGCCCCGTATCGGGATGATCAACTCTCAGGGGTGACCCATGCCAGGAATGATCGACGAGCAGACGGAAGCGGAAGCCCCTCACCCGGAAGCGGAAGAGGGCGCGGAATCCCCTGAGCAGGAACGCGCGCAGGCCGGCATCGGATCGCGGACCAAGGCAGCGGATGCCATCCCCGCAGAACTGAAACCCGAGTACGAGCGGCTGGTGCTGGCAGCGGCCAAGATCCTCTATTCCGAGCAGGCGAAGGACATGGTGCAGCAGCAGATGTCCCGCCAGGTGCCGGTGGCACAGATGATCGGCGAGGGCGCGGCCGGGCTCATGGCGATGGTGCTGAGATCGGCCAAGGGTCAGGTGTCCGCTCCGTCCGTGGTGGCGGCTTCGATCGAAGTGGCTGCCGAGGTGGCGGACTTCGTGGGCGAGGCCGGCAAGCCGGTATCGGAGGACGACCGCAAGGGTGCGATGCAGTTTGCGGCCGCGACCGTGATGCAGGGCATCGGCATGCAGAAGGACCAGGTGCAAAATGCGCTGATGGGCAAGACGCAGCAGGCGCCTGCTGCGGAGCCTGCCCAGACTGAGCAACCGATGGAGGCGTGATGGCGTTCAACTTCTCTCAGGCTGCGGCCGGTGCTGGTGGTGCCCTCGCCGAAGTCGGCGGGGAGATGGCACGCACCGAGATCCGCAAGGGTGCGGAACTGGATCTTGCGCGCGAGCGGTCGGCGCTGGAAGAGGCGCGGGCGGCGCGGCTGGCTGAACTGCAGTCCGGGCTCCGTATGAAAGAGGCCGACGCCGCGGTGCCGCGCGACGTAGAGCATCAGCAACGTCTCACGCCGGTCATGCTCGAGCGTGAACGTTCCCGCCCCTACACACTGGCCCCTGACCAGGCGCGCTACACGGGCGAGCCCGGCGCGGAGCCGACCTATGGACCGGAGAAAACTCCGACCCCGCTGACGCCGGAGCAGGCGCGGATGTACGGTGCCCACGCCAGCGTTTATGAAAGGCAGGCGGCTCCGGGTGGGTTGATCGACGCGCAAACCGAGCAAACCAGGGCGACCACTGGCGTACGTGACGCGGAGCGGACTGCGATAGAACGTGGCACCCGCTGGGGATCGCAGCAACCCAAGCCGAACGATGCCCAGGTGCAACGAAACGTCAACACGGCGCTGGCTGGTATCGACAAGGCGTTCAAGACCGAGGTGGATGATCTCGGGCGGCCGAAGATCGACGCCGACACACTGCCCGGGCGCAAGGAGATCGCCGGGTTGCTGGTGCGCGGTGGCATGAATCCGGAGGAGGCGGTGACCGCTTCTCTGGGTGCGCCGATTCCGAGCAAGAAGGAAGCCGAAGCCGCGGCCAAGAAAGACTACATGGAGCATCCCGGCAAGGGCTGGGGAAGCAGTGCTTCGGTCGACGTGGGCGACAAATCCATGTCGAAGGAAGAGTACATCAAGGCCCGCTCCGAGGAGTACCTGACCCGATCCAACCGCCAATTCGACCAGTGGATGCGCCAGCATGGCCTTCGGCGCAGTGGGCAGCAGCAGGCGCAACCGAAGCCGGAGGCCCCGGCTGCCTCGCCACAGTCGTCTCTGGACGGGTATCAGGACAACGAGGTGCTGCGCATGCCGGGCATGCCAGACCGCGGCCCGGATGATGGCATGCAGAATCGTCGCATTCGCGGAATGATCAACGGGAACGCTTGATGGCCGAAACCCTTGGGTTGGAACTTGCCCCCCGAACCGGCGGTGGTGTAGCCGACTTCGTCGACACGTATGGCCAGGCAGCAGCCGAGGCCGGCGCGAAGCTGGGCGTCGACCCGCGCGCCATTCTTGCCCAGTGGGGGCTTGAGACTGGCTGGGGGAGATCGGTCATCCCGGGCACCAACAACCTTGGGAACATCAAAGCCGCCGGCTGGGGTGGGCCGTCTGTTCCTGCGCGCGACAACATGCTGGGCACGGTGGACAAGTATCGTGCCTATGACACGCCGGAAGCGTTCGCCGAGGACTACGCCAACCTGATCGGCAGCAACCCGCGATACCGCGGCGCGGTCGGGGCGGGGAGTGACATCAGCCGCTTCGTGCAGGGCATGGTGCAGGGTGGGTACGCCGAAGACCCGAAGTACGGCCAGAAACTGGCGCAGGCCTTCGACATGGTTTCCGGCGCCGAACTTCCAGAAGCGCGCGGGCAGCAGACTGCTCCTCAGGAGGAAGAGTTCGACATCGACGCGAGCCCGTTGTCGCCCAAGGCGAAGGGTGGCGCTCCGAAGAGAAACGCTTTTGCGATAGCGAACGACACGGTAGTCAACACCATCAATGCAGGGGTCGGCTTGCTTAAAGCTGTCCCGGATCTGGTGTTGCCCGGGAACCCCATTTCAAACGCACTGGAAGGATTCATAAAGTCCGGGCAGGAGAACCAGTCTGACTGGCAGAAGATCCAGAACAGGCGACTCCAGAATCAACTGGAGCGGGCAGATGGCGAGATCGACAAGGTGGCCGTCTGGGCAAAGCATGTCGCAACCGTAGACCCGCTATCGCTGGTTTCAGACTTTGCCGGCAACTTCGGTGTCTTCAAAGCCATCGGCCTTGGCCTGAAGGCGGCCGGGCTTGGCGTCAACGCCATCCGGCACACACTGGAAGTGCTTGGCGGGACGATGGCCGCTGGCGAGGTGCGCGGCAACATCTACGACAAGATCCAGGAACTGAAGGACTCGGACCTGCAGGCGAATTCTCCGGTGTACCAGGAGATGCGCCAGACGATGTCCGAGGCGGATGCCAAGAAGGCGCTGGGGCAGCGGCTTCCGAGAACGGCTGAAGAGTGGGCGTCAATCGGTCTGGCTGCCGGCATGGGGGCGATCACCGGCCGCTTCGGTCTGGAAGGCTCGGCAGCCGGCGTCACGGGGATTGCCGGACGGGGCGCGCGCACGGCGGTGGCTGTCGGATCCGAGGGCCTGCAGGGTGGTGCGGAGCAGTTCGCCACCAACGTGGGCGTGCAGAAGGTACGTCCGGAGCAGGGGCTGTTTGAGGACACGCTGCTCAACGCGGCTCGCGAGGGTGTCATTGCCGGGCCTGGTGCCGTTCTGTCCCCGGCGAAGCGCGCGGGCGCGATCGAAGAGGACAAGACCCGCAAGGTGCTGGCGGACATCGCCAACGCCGGCACGGTGGACGATGCCATACAGGCGGCCAGCAATGCGGTGAGCGGGGCGGAGGCTCCGTTCTACGACACGCTTGAGGGTCGGGTGAGGTTTGCCGATGCCGCAATCGACCGGGACATCCTGCGCGGCATGCGCGAGGACGAGCGGTTCGGGCCGCAGTCGACCAACGAACTGATGCAGGCGCTCGCGGTCGCGCGCAACCCGCGCCTGGACGAGGTGACGCGCACGCAGGCGATTGACGGGGTCGAGCGTCTGCTGACGGCATGGAACGAGCGGCCGGACTTCGTGATGGGGCAGAACACCCCGGAGGCCCCCGCTGGCCCGGGCACGGCGGTCGCGCCGGTCCGCCACAGTGGCGGACTTCCTGCCGAGACGGGCGAGCGGCCGACCGGGCGCACGGTCGAAGGTGAGGTGTCGACCTACGGTGGCGAACTTCCAAACCGCGCCAACAGGGTCGAGGACCAGCGCCCGCTTCAGGAGGCCGCTGCGGAAGATGCCGCAGGAGCCGCCCAGAGGGCCGCAGAGCGATCGGACGCAACCAAGGCCCAAGCGCTCGCGGAGCCTGCCGACCGTGTAGCCATGGCCGAGGCTGAGGCGGCTGCACGCACTGCCGCCGAATCCGCCAGGGCTGCGACCACGGCAGACGTGGACGCCCGCGTGGAAGGCGCTCGCCGGCAGGAGGCCGCGGCCCGCCGCGACCAGATCCTGTCCCGCGTGATGTC
>JBDLPS010000226.1:0-3609 GCA_039800965.1 Pseudomonadota bacterium
AGAAGATCGATCCGAAGGCGATCGCCGTCTCCGGTTACAGCTGTGGCGGCGCACAGGCCATCCGCGTGGCGGTGGACCTGCGCGTGAAGACACTGGTCGTGATGAACAGCGGGCTCTTCCCGGATGGCAATGACATTGGTGCGGCCGAGATGGAGGTGCCCAAGGCGACGCTGGGCCAGCTGCATACGCCGACGCTGTACGTCCTCGGTGGCGAGACGGATATCGCCTTCCCGCAGGCCAATGACGACTTCAAGCGCATCAACCACCTCCCGCTCTTCTACGGCAACGTGCTGGGCGTCGGCCACGGGGGCACTTACTGGGAGCCGAACGGCGGCAAGGCCGCGCAGGCCGTCGTGGCCTGGCTCGAGTGGCAGCTGCGCGGCGATGCCACGGCCGCACGGATGTTCAAGGGCAAGGACTGCGGCCTCTGCAAGGACCCGGCCTGGTCCGTGCAGAAGAAGCGCATCGATTGACCGCCGGCCCGCGCGGGGTCAGATCCTGAACCGCGCGCGGGCTTCCTCCACGGTGGCTGGCGCAAGGCCGTAGAAGGCCGCGATCCGCGCGGCAGCCCGCACCATCTCGCTGTTGTCGCGGGCCACGCTGCCGTCCGGCAGGTGGATGCCATCCTCGAATCCCACGCGAACGAGGTCACAGCCCATCGACAGTCCCAGCGTCACGATGGGCCACATGTGGCGGCCCGTCGCGGTCACGCCCCAGATGGCGCGCGGGAACATCCGCTGGCCCTCGTCGATGTTGAACAGCACGTTGCGCGCCACCGGCGGCGTCGCGCCGAAACCGCCCCCATGCAGCAGCCAGAGGTTGTCGCGGTCCTTGTCGAACAGGCCCTCGCCCGCGTAGCGGGCAAGCCGGTGCAGCGAACTCGCCTCGACGATTTCGTACTCGAGGGCCGAACCCTTCGCGTAGACGGCCTGGATGGTCTGGCGCAGCAGCGCAGGCGAATTCACGTAGGGCACTTCTTCCGGATAACCGCCCTCCGGGTTGTAGAAGTCCGCAGACCCACCGGCGATGCCGAAGAGGTCCTGCGGCGGATCGAGTGCGAGCAGGCCGAGTCGCTCGGCATCCGTCGGCCAGATGAACTGGCCCGTGGCCGGGTCGCGGCGGACGCCGATGCCATTGGTGGTCTGGATCAGGATGGGGGAGCGCGCGCGGATCTCGCGGATGATCTCGCCATAGACCTGCGGGTCGCCGGTATTGCGGCCATCGGGGCCGCGCGCATGCACGTGCACCATCGAAGCACCGGCTTCGTGGCAGCGCGCCGCGGCCTCGCCGATTTCGGCGGGCTGTTTGGGGACGACGGCGCCATCGCGGTCCTGTTGCATGCCGCCGTTGATCGCGACGGTGATGATGACCTTGTTGCCTGGGAGCATGTCCGTTCCTCTACCGCACCACGACCTGATCCATCGCACCGAATGGCGCGCTGCCGTCCGGGCGTCGGGCCTCCATCCGGACGCGATCTCCATATGCCATGTACGACGTCACGGGCTTGCCCCCTGCGATTGTCTCGATGGCCCTTCGTTCGGAGATGCAGCTCGATCCGACGGTCGCGTAGGCGTCGTTCGCGACGGTGCCTGAACCGATCACGGTGCCGGCAACGAGCCGGCGCGTGGTCGCGGCATGGGCCACGAGATCATGGAAGCCGCAGGACATTTCGCGCCCATTGGCGTTGCCGAAACGCCGGCCGTTCCAGTCGATGGCCAGGTCCAGCGCAACCCGGCCGTCCCGCCAGCACTCGCCCAGTTCATCCGGCGTGATGGCGAAGGGCGCCATGGAACAGGCGGGCTTCGCGAGGATCCAGCCGAAGCCTGTCTTCATCTCGGCCAGGGCCAGCGCACGCAGTGACCAGTCGTTGATCTGCACCAGCAGCTTGATGTGGGACAACGCGGCTTCGGCCGATGTGCCCATCGGCACTTCGTCGACCACGATGCCGAATTCGCCCTCGAAGTCGATGCCGTGTGCGGCGTCGGGGAACGGAACCGGCTCGCCGGGGCCGTAGAAACAATCGGACATCCCCTGGTACATCAGCGGACGTTCCGACTCGATGGGCTTCGTGTTGAAGGCGACTTCCATGAGTCTGGCATGTGTCGCGAAGGCGGAGCCGTCGAGCCATTGCCAGCTGCGGGGCAGCGGTGCGCGAAGCTCCGCGGAGTCCAGCGCCAGGCCTTCGCCGGCCGCAAGCCGCGCATCGAGTGCACGCAGCGGTGCTTCGGCAAGGTCCCAGCGCGTGATGGCGGCGAGCAGGTTCGGCCAGCGCGGGGCGGCGGACAGGCAGCGCAGGCCATCGCGCGAGACGACGACGAGCTCGCCGTCGGGCGTGCCGTCGGCGCGCGTGGCCAGCCTCACTTGAGCCCGCCGGTGTAGCGGCCGTCGATGAGGATGAAGGCGATGCGGCAGTGCTTGCCCGAGCGGTTGGCCCAGCCGTGGTTCGTGCCCCGCTGGATGACGATGTCCCCGGCCCGCACGACAGTCTCGCCTACATCGAGGATGAGCGTGAGCTCGCCCTCTAGCACGATGCCGTAGTCGATCGTCTCCGTGCGATGCATGAAGGCATGCTTCGAGCCGCTGCCTGAATGGGACGACGCATCGGCAGCGCCCACTTCCGCGAAGTGGGCCTTGGCCTCTTCGGGGGTCAGCGCATCGAGCCGGGCATCGTCCGGCGGGATGTCCAGCACGCGGATGCGCGTGCCGTTGCGCGGTGGCGCGAGCTGGATGCCGGGTTCCGTCGGTTCACCGGATGCGGGATCCAGCGGTGCCGGCGTGTCGCTGGTGTTCCATACCTCGAAGAACAGCGGACCGTGGGGGCCGCCGATGCGCTGCACGCGTGGCACGGCGCCATCTTCCAGGAACACGGCGCGACCCTGGTCGTCATGACCGGTCACGATGCGGCGTACAGGGGCTTCGTTCATGAGAGTACCTCCGAAAACCAGTCGGCGATGTAGTCACGGCCGAAGGACATGTTGTCGGCACCCACATGCTCGACCCCGCCTTCGCGCGTCGTGAAGATCTTCAGTTCCCGCTTCGGACTGTTTGCGAGCTGGTCGTAGGTCTGCTGCGCGTAGGCCACGGGGATCTGCCGGTCGCTGGCACCATGCGTGACAAGGAAGGGCACGCGGATGCGGTCGAGATGGCCGTTGAGGTTCATGTCGGCGGCCTTCGCGAGGAAGTCGGCCATGTCCTTCGCGCCGAAGGCCCAGTGCACATGCGACCAGTAGTGCGGCACGGGGTTTTCGCCTT
Source organism: Pseudomonadota bacterium (assembly GCA_039800965.1). Classification (GTDB taxonomy): domain Bacteria; phylum Pseudomonadota; class Gammaproteobacteria; order Steroidobacterales; family Steroidobacteraceae; genus ZC4RG30. The sequence continues at coordinate 3,253 of JBDLPS010000226.1, forward strand.
CGCGCTGCAGGCGGCGTTGCTGCACTTCCGCCCAGTCGTGGTTGGCGCCCCAGACGGCCCCCGCGGCGAAGCGCGGTTCGTAGGCGACCGCACGGGGCGCGAAGTGGCCCCCGAGCGAGATGCCCGTCATGCCGATGCGTTTCGGGTCCACGTCCGCCTGCTGCTGCAGCCAGTCGACGGCCTTCGCCGCCCAGGATTCGCTGTGCGGATCGACGGGCAGTCCTTGCAGGCGCAGCGCTTCGCCGCTGCCCGGCTGGTCCACGCAGAGCGTGGAGACGCCGCGACGCGCCAGGGCTTCGGGCAGGCGCGACCAGAACAGCAGTTCCTTGCAGCTGTCGAGGCCGTTGCAGTACACGA
>JBDLPS010000227.1:0-2732 GCA_039800965.1 Pseudomonadota bacterium
ACTACAAGACGACCGTGAACCTGCCGCAGACCGACTTTCCGATGAAGGCGGATCTGGCTCGCCGTGAAGGCGAGATGCAGGCCTGGTGGGAACGCGAGGACATCTACGGCGAATTGCGCAAGGTCGCCAAGGGCCGCCCGCGCTTCGTGCTGCACGATGGCCCGCCGTACGCCAACGGGTCGATCCACATCGGTCACGCGACGAACAAGATCCTCAAGGACATGATCGTGAAGTCGCGCTCGCTGGACGGCTGCGACTCGCCCTACATCCCGGGCTGGGATTGCCACGGCCTGCCGATCGAGCTGCAGGTCGAGAAGAAGCACGGTCGCGTGGGCCAGAAGCTGGATGCGCGCGCCTTCCGTGCCGCCTGCCGCAGCTACGCGATGGAGCAGGTGAACCTGCAGCGCAAGGACTTCAAGCGCCTCGGCGTGTTCGGCGACTGGGATCGCCCCTACATGACGATGGACTCGCGCTTCGAGGCGCAGCAGATCCGCTCGCTCGGCAAGGTCATCAAGAACGGCCATCTCTACAAGGGTGCGAAGCCCGTGTACTGGTGCCTCGATTGCCGCTCGGCGCTCGCCGAGGCCGAGGTCGAGTACGAGGACAAGACCTCGCCCGCGATTGATGTGGCCTTCAAGGTCACAGACCTCACCGATTTCGCGAAGCGCATCGGTGTGGCCTCGGTCGCCGCGCCGGCCTCGGTGGTGATCTGGACGACCACGCCCTGGACGCTGCCCGCGAACGAGGGCGTCTCGCTGCGTGGTGACTTTGATTACGTGCTGCTCGAGTTGCCGCGCGACAGTGGCGCCGAGCACATCGTGCTGGCCGAAGGCCTCGCGGCCGGCTGCCTTGCGCGCTATGGCGCCGAGGGTGCCCGCGAAGTCGCCCGCTTCAAGGGCGAGGCCCTCGAAGGCCTTAAGCTCGACCATCCTTTCCAGACTCGCCAGGTGCCGGTGATCCTCGGTGATCACGTGACGCTCGAAGCCGGTACCGGCTGCGTGCACACCGCGCCCGCCCATGGCCAGGACGACTACATCGTCGGCAGCCGTTATGGCCTGCCGGTGGTGAACCCGGTCGGCGGCGATGGCCGCTTCTTCGCGGACACGCCGATGGTTGGCGGCATGAAGCTCGACGAGGCGTCGAAGCTCATCATCGAAACGATGCAGGGCAGCGGCCGGTTGTTGAAGCACGCCTCGCTGAATCACAGCTATCCGCACTGCTGGCGCCACAAGACGCCGGTGATCTTCCGCGCCACGCCGCAGTGGTTCATCTCGATGGAGCAGAACGGTCTGCGTGCCGGCGCGCTGCGCGACATCCCGACCGTGCAGTGGGTGCCGGGCTGGGGTGAACAGCGCATCTATTCGATGATCGAAGGTCGCCCGGACTGGTGCATCTCGCGCCAGCGCACCTGGGGCGTGCCGATCACGCTGTTTGTGCACAAGGAATCGGGCGAGCTGCACCCGCGCACGCTCGAGATCATCGAGCAGGTCGCAGAGGGCGTAGAGACGGCTGGCATCGACCACTGGTTCGATACCGAGGCCGCCACCCTGATCGGCGAGGCGGATGCCGCGCTCTATGACAAGGTCACGGACGTCATGGACGTCTGGGCGGACTCGGGCCTGTCCTTCGAGTGCGTCGGCCACACGCATGAAGAGATCAACGCGCCGGTCGAAATGTATCTCGAAGGCTCGGACCAGCATCGCGGCTGGTTCCACAGTTCGCTGCTCATGTCCGAGGCGCTGTACGCACGCGCGCCCTACAAGGCCGTGCTGACGCATGGCTTCATCGTCGACGACAAGGGCCGCAAGATGTCCAAGTCGCTGGGCAACGTCGTGGCGCCGGAAAAGGTGCTGTCGACGCTGGGTGCCGACGTGCTGCGCCTCTGGGTCGCTGCGACGGACTACACCGGCGAGATGAGCTGCTCGGACGAGATCCTCAAGCGCACCTCGGATTCCTATCGCCGCCTGCGCAACACCGTGCGCTTCCTGCTCGGTGGCCTGCATGGCTTCGATCCGGCCAAGGATGCGGTGCCGGCAAGCGAACTCGTGGCGCTCGATGCCTGGGCGATCCAGCGTGCAGCGCAGCTGCAGGACGAGGTCATCGCGGCGTATCGCGATTACCAGTTCCACCAGATCTACCAGAAGGTGCACAACTTCTGCGTCGTGGATCTGGGCGGTCTCTACCTCGACATCATCAAGGATCGGCTCTACACGACGCCCGTCGGTAGCGCAGCGCGCCGCTCGGCGCAGACGGCCATGCACCACATCGCGCAGGCGATGGTGCGCTGGCTCGCGCCCATCCTGTCGTTCACGTCCGAGGAAATCTGGCAGCACCTGCCGGGTGCCGCGGCGCAGGCGAAGTCGGTGTTCCTGACGACCTGGCATGCCTTCCCGGCGCTGCCTGCTGCGACGCAGGACTGGGACGCGCTCGTCGCCCTGCGCACGGCGGTTCGGCGCGAGCTCGAAAAGCTGCGTGACGGCGGGGCCATCGGCGCGCCGCTCGAAGCGGAGCTGGACGTCTACTGCACGGCGGAGGTGTTCGACCGTCATGCCGGTCTCGCGGACGAACTGCGCTTCTTCACGATCACCTCGGCGGCACGCGTGCACCGCGTGGATGCCGCGCCGGCCGATGCGGTGCCTGCCGACACCGGCAGCGGCGTGATCGCGGGTGTCTGGCTGCGCGTTGCCGCGTCGTCGGCCACCAAGTGCGTGCGCTGCTGGCACCTGCGCGAT